>WQYV01000011.1 GCA_009781085.1 Betaproteobacteria bacterium | reverse complement strand
TTGGCTTTCCAGATGTCCATGCCGCCAAAGAACGGCAGGTCGGCGGCAAAATGACCGTCGCCCTGGACGATGGAAAGGATTTCATCGCTGCCGCGCCCGTAGGCGAGCCACGAATTGAAGTCATCTACGCCATGTGCCGGGGCCGAATGCACGATGCCCGTCCCGGTGTCGATCCCCACGTAATTGGCGAGGAACACCGGCGAAGGACGGTCAAAGAACGGGTGACGGAACGCGATCTGGTCGAGCGCCGCGCCTTTGGCGGAGGCGACGACCGTGCCATCAAGTCCGTAGCGCGTGAGCGCCGATTCACTCAACTCACGCGCCAGCACGAGCAGCCGCTCGCCCACGTCCACCAGCACGTAATCGAAGTCGGGATGGACGTTGAGCGCCTGATTGGCGGGAATCGTCCAGGGCGTCGTCGTCCAGATGACGGCGGCAGCGGGTTTTTCCAGGCGGGGAAGGCCGAATGCCGCCGCGAGCCGGGCTGCATGGTTCTCACTTACCGGAAAGGCCACGTCGATGGCGGGCGAGGTTTTATCGGCGTATTCCACTTCTGCTTCGGCCAGCGCCGAGCCGCAGTCGAAGCACCAATTCACCGGCTTCAACCCCTTGAATACATAACCGTGTTTTACCATTTCGGCGAGCGCACGGATCTCACCCGCCTCATTGGCGAAGTCCATCGTCAGGTAGGGGTTGTCCCAGTCACCGAGCACCCCGAGGCGGATGAAATCAACCTTCTGGAGTTCCACCTGTCCTGCCGCGTACTCGCGGCACAACTCCCGTGTCCTGGCAGGGGGCAGGTGCTTGCCGTGGGTGGTTTCTACCTTGTGCTCGATCGGCAGCCCGTGGCAATCCCAACCCGGCACATAAGGCGCGTCGAACCCATCCAGCGTTTTGGCGCGGACGATGATGTCCTTCAGAATTTTGTTCAATGCATGCCCAAGATGCAAGCTGCCGTTGGCATAAGGCGGGCCGTCGTGCAGGAGGAAGCAGGGACGCCCTTTACTTGCCTCGCGGATTTTCTGATAGAGGTTTTTCCGCTGCCATTCAGCAATCCAGGCCGGTTCACGCTTAGGCAGATCGCCGCGCATCGGGAATGGCGTATCGGGTAAGTTGAGGGTTTTTCTGTAATCAGTGGTCATGACAATCCAATTCTGAACGTTTCAGCCGCGTGGGGTATCCGGATGTGGGGAGAACCAGCCGCGCTGGAAAAACCAACTGCGCGCCGCCTGCACGTCCAGCCCGATCTGCGCCTTGAGCGCATCGATTGACGGGAAGCGGAATTCATCGCGCAGTTTGTGAAAAAAATGTACCCGCAGGTGTGCGCCGTAGCACTCGCCCGACCAGTCGAGCAGGTGGACTTCCAACCGAGCCTGCGGGCTATTGTCCACAGTGGGACGCGTACCAACATTGGCCACGCCCCAGATTCGCAGATCGGACAACCCTTCAACTTCCACCGTGAACACGCCCGAGAGGGCAGAACGTCGATGCCTGAGTGTGATATTGAGCGTTGGAAAGCCAATCTGCCTTCCAAGTTGACTGCCATGCGCCACCTGTCCGGCAATGCTGTAAGACCGTCCGAGCAAGCGCGCCGCGTGGTCGAAGTCGCCCGCCGTAAGCGCCTCGCGCACGGCAGAACTCGACGCTCGCTCGCCCGCAATAGACAAGGTAGGCATAGCCTCCACCTTGAAGCCATATGTGCTCCCTGCCGCCTGCAATAGGACGAAATCTCCATTGCGGCGCTTGCCGAAACGGAAATCGTCACCGATGAGCAAGTGGCGCACTTTTAGGCCATGCACCAGCACGGACTGGATGAACTCTTCCGCGCTCAAGCTGGAAAAACGGTTGTTGAACTGTTGCACATGTGCGTGATCGACGCCGTTATCGCCGAGCAGCAGCAGCTTTTCACGTAGCGATGTTAGGCGCGCAGGTGCTTCAAAGGGAGAAAAAAACTCACGCGGATGCGGCTCAAACGTCAATACCGACGCAGGCAACCCCCGTTCGCCCGCCCTGTTGGCGAGCAAACTCAACAGCGCCTGATGCCCAAGGTGCAGACCATCGAAGTTGCCAACGGTAAGTACGCAAGGCTGTCCAGCGGGAGCATGAAAACCGCGAAAAAGCCGCATGATCGCAGGGAAAAAGACAAATTATACTGGCAACGGGGGGCACTGGTGGAGCCTGCCTCCAAGTAGCGGGTACCTGACTGGGCGTAAAGGTGGGGTCGGTTTCCATCGTCCGCCACTCCGCTGCAATCTCTGCATTCAGCTTTGCAGCCTTTTTTGCAGCTACAGCTTGGTCATTGGTGTGTAGGTTTTGCTTCAGGGGGGCGTTGCCCTGGTAGCGCGAACGGTGACGTTCTGGAATTTGGCGCTGCCAGTAATACGTGTCTATATCCTTACGGCAGAAGCAATACTTTATCTTTACAGCCACTACAATAAAAGGAGAAATGTGCAAACGCATTGCAGAGTACCACGAAGTACCACATGCAAAGCCGTAAAGTTTTACCTACCTTAATGATTTTTAAAAGGAAAAGGTGTTTTTGATGGTCCCCCCGACAGGAATCGAACCTGTATCTGGCGCTTAGGAGGCGCCTATTCTATCCATTGAACTACAGGGAGAGGGGTAAAGTTGAAATCAACCGAAACCCAAATAACAATTGATAATACATTGAGTTTTATGCTGTTTTAGTAATTAAATTTCACGATTTTTAACAAGAAACAACAAAAACTGCTACAGTGATCAATACAAAACTGATACTTTAGAAAATCGCTATAGTCACTTCTCTGAAGATCAGTGAAAAGTAGCCATACAAATCCATCATAAAAATATCTATTTTATCACGAAGACCTTTCGGACGAAAGGGGAGCCAGCCACTTGGGCGAGCGAAATCGAAGGGTGCATCGAGGCCGGACATGGTCACTGGGATGCCGGAACCGTGACCATCGGGTGGCTTGTCTCTCAGTACAGTCAGATGCGTAGCGATTCCGGGGGGTACTCGTCCTAGAGCTATCAAATGAGTGGTGTCTGCTCAAGCGGCCCGATGCTGGATTGGGCGAGCAGGGCGCTGCCGAGTTGGAGACCGATAATCTCGTGCACTACTGCCAGATACGCCTGACCGAAAGGGTGGGGTCGGCGACAATTAACATGGCCGTTTCAAAGCTTGGAACAGTGTGGCGTCACGCTAGGTCAATGAAATAGCTGTGTCATCCGCCGTCTCTTCCATTGTGACGATGTAGATTTTGTCATCAAGTGGCTCACAGCCATCCTTTTTAAGGAGACTCTGCAAAAGACGGCTTCGCGAAGGAAGGCGGGCTGTCCGTTCTGACGCCGGGCAAGAAACCGGCTGGGGGCGAACTGACGAAGGAACAGAAAGCGTTCAACCGGATGCTGTCGGCGGTAAGGGCGATTGTTGAACACCCGTTCCGGGTGCTGAAGCGGCAATCCGGCTATACCAAGGCTTGCTATCGGGGGCTGGTGAAAAACACCGGGCAGATCGTGACGTTGTTTGCCCTGGTCAACCTGTGGCTGGCGTGCAAGCGATTATCGCTCCTCATGGGCGGGGGGTGCCCGTGAAACAGGGAATGGGGGCAAAACACTCTGAAATGGAGTCAAACCCCTGAAAATTCCCCACTTGACTGACGGAAATTGACTGCCCACGGCTATTTTTATGACAGAGACTATTTTTGCGAGCGGTTGTTCAGGGATTCCCTAAACGTGTAATTCCCTTATTTTTGATAGTTCGGGGGGGTAGCTTAGTTCGAGTATTACCGGTGCATGATCCGAAGGGCGTTCCAGTTTACGCGGCGCTTTATCTACCACGCAGGCGCGGCAGGCATCCTGCAATGACTGGGAAACCAGGATATGGTCGATGCGCAGGCCAAAATTGCGCCGGAAAGCCCCCATTCGGTAGTCCCACCATGAATAGCTGTATTCTGGTTGCTCGAATAGGCGAAAGGAGTCGGTAAGCCCGCATGCGACGAGTACCCGGAATGCGGCACGTTCGGAGGGGGAAACGAGGATTTCCCCTTTCCATTCGGGGTGCACATCCACCGCCTCGGGGGCGATGTTGAAATCACCCGCAAGTACCAAATTCGGATACATGGGCAGCGCCCCTACCTTGAGCCAGCGTGTCAGTGCGTCGAGCCAGGCCAGTTTATAGGCGAATTTGTCCGATCCTGGGGTCTGTCCGTTGGGAAAATAGCTACACACGATGCGCATGCCTTTGATGGTCGCGGCAATGAGGCGCTTTTGCTCATCAGTGAAGCCGGGGATGCCGTATGTGACATCTTCTGGCGGCGAAGAAGCAAGAATGGCTACCCCGTTATAAGTTTTTTGCCCGGAAAAGGCCGCGTAGTAACCTGCTGCCCGGATTTCCGCTTCCGGAAATGCTTTGTCCTCCAGCTTCAATTCCTGTAGGCAAAGCACATCGGGGCGGTTTGCATCTAACCAGCCCAAGAGTTGATGCAGGCGGACTTTCAGGGAGTTGACGTTCCAGGTGGCAATTTTCATTTTAAACATTGGAAATCAGGGGCAGGTTTAAAGGCGGGTAGATTCAAAGGTTTTCTTTTGAATCAAACATCATGATGATATATACATATCTATAATTCGTCTTTCTAGTGATGAAAATGTCGAAACACTTTACATCAGAAAAAAATTTTTATAAATTATTTAATAAATTTAGTTAGATATATATTGGTACAGTATTTGCTTTTACATTAACAGCATGGTTCCCCTCTTCGCCCCGTTAAGCAGCCCGCATTGCGCTTAACGGGGTCTATTTATTGATACTCGCCCTTGGCCGCTGCACGCACGACCGCGACGCCGGCGCGCTGGAAGAGAATCTTGAAGCCCTGTTCGGGCAGGCGGTCGAGGCGGGTGATGGCGATTTCGCCGGCTTCGGGCGCGCGCGAGGGGGTGATGGCGTCGCGGTAGACGCTCGCGCTCGGCATGCGCAAATTCCAGAGCACGACGGGTTCCGGCCGGCTGCGCGCGAACAGGGCGGCTTCCTTGACCGGCCCTTGCTGCGTCGTGCCGAGCCAGGGCGCGACGGCGAGCGCAAGCACTGCCGTTTGCAGGCAGGCGGCGAAAAGCAAGCGGTTCCAGGTCGTTTGCCTGAAGGCGACGAGGGCGGCCAGCCAGACGAGCAGCGCGCCGCCGCAAATGGCGTAATAGTCCGCGCCCGCCCGCAGGGGACCCTCGGCGAACAGGGCGCGGTAGTAGTCGTTGCCTAGCGTGCCGCGCACGGCCAGCAGCGCGCCCAGGGTCGGTAGGGCGATGGCCAGGGCGAGCAGGGCGGTCGGCGCGACGAGGTGGGCGAGGGGTCGATGCAGGGCGTTGCGATGCGCGGCAACGAGCAGGAACAGGGGCGTGGCGCCATAGAGCGCGTAATGCGGCAGCTTGGTGCCGGAGAGGGAGAAGAAGACGACGACGAACCCTGCCCAGAGCCACAGGTAGGGGCGCAGGCCGTCATCGGCGCGCGGCTCGGTGCGGCGGGCGAAGTCGGCCCGCAGGCGGCGCAGGCTGGCGAACAGCGGGCCGGTCCACGGCAGCAGCAGGGCGGGCACGACGATGAGGTAGTAGAAGATGCTGCCGGCGTGGCCTTCGAGGGTGCTGGTGAAGCGCCGGACGTTGTGTTTGAGGATGAAGCCGTCGATGAAATCCTGGCCATGCACGGCGAGGATCGCGGCATACCAGGGAACGGCGATGAGGGCGAGGATCAGCCAGCCGAACGGGTTGGTCATGGCGCGCAGCCAGGTGCGCCAATCCTTGCGGCTGGCGCAGTGGAGGAAGGTGACGGCGCCCGGCACGAGGACGGCGATGGGGCCCTTGGTGAGCACGCCGAGGCCGATCCAAGCGTAGCAGCGCAGGAGCGGGGCGCGTTGGCCGGATTCGAGATGGCGCCAGGCATCGAACAGGGAGAGGGCGAGCAGGAGGTTGAGCAGGGCGTCCGCCGTGGCGGCGCGGCCAATGGCGAAAGGTCCGAGGGATGTCGCCGCCACCGCCAGCGCCGCCAGGGCCGCATCCGAGCCGAAACGCGGCCGGGCGAAATGCCAGATGGCGTAACACCAGCTTATCGCGGCGAGCGCCGAGGGCAGGCGGAAGGCCCATTCGACGCCGAACATGCCGGAAAAACACCAGTAACTGACCGCTTGCAGCCAGTAGATGAGGATGGGCTTGTCGAAACGCGGCGCGCCGTTGAGCCAGGTGGAAAGAAAATCGCCGCGCTCGAACATTTCGCGCGTGGCTTCGGAGAAGGCGCCTTCATCGACATCGAACAGCGGCGCGCCACCCAGGCGCAGCAGGAAGGCAGCGAGCGGCAGGGCCAGGATGAGGAGCGTGCGGGCGTCCAGCCTTGGCGGCGAGGTCACGGGGTGGCGTCCGCGATACCGGCGGCGGGCGAATGCCAGCATTCATTTTCGCCGGGCGGCGGCGTTTCTTCCGCCAGATAGGCGTGGGTGCCGCTAAATTCGTAGTAAACCCGCGCCAGCAATTCGGCGAGGACGCCGGAGGTCACCATCTGCACGCCCGCGATGACGAGGAAAAAGCCGCCGAACAGCAGCGGGCGCGTGCCGATGCTTGCGCCGAGAAAAATCTTGAGGCCGGCGAGATAAGCGAGGATGAGGCCGCCGAGCGCGCCGAGCATGACGCCGATGCCGCCGAAGAAATGCCCTGGCCGGGTACGAAAGCGCATGAAGAAATAAACGAAGATGAGGTCAAGCACGACGCGCAGCGTGCGCGAGATGCCGTATTTGGATTGCCCGAACACGCGCGGGTGGTGCGCGACGACTTCCTGCGCGATGCGCCGGGGGGTGGTCACCGTCGCCAGCCAGGCCGGGATGAAGCGGTGCATTTCGCCGTAGAGGCGCACGTTCTTGATGGTGCTGGCGCGAAAGACCTTGAGGCTGCAACCGTAATCGCGCAGGAAGACGCCGGTCATGCGGGCGATGAGGCGGTTGGCGATGCGCGAGGGGATCTTGCGCAGCAGGTTGTCCTGGCGATCTTTGCGCCAGCCGGCGACGAGGTCGAGGTCTTCGTCGAGCAGCCGCCCTACCATGCGCGGGATGTCGATGGGGTCGTTTTGCAGGTCGCCGTCCAGGGTAGCGATGACGCTGCCGCGTGCGGTATCGATGCCGGCCTGCATGGCTGCCGTCTGCTTGAAATTGCGCCGCAGCCGGACGATGCGCACATGCGGCCCGCGCAGGGCAGCGCAGCGCGCCAGTTCCGCTGGCGTGGCGTCGCTGCTGCCGTCGTCGACCAGCACCACTTCCCATGGCCACGGGTAGGGGGCGAGCGCGAGGTGGATGCGATCCAGCAGCGGTTCGACGTTTTCGGCCTCGTTGTACATCGGCACGACGACAGATAGGGTATGGCGCGGTAGGGAAGCCGGGATGCACGGTTCGGCGGGGGGGAGGGGGGAGGAATTCATGATTTTTCGGTTTTCTCGGATGCGGATTGCTCCCCCGCGGATCGCGGCAGGGGAATTTCAGGCAGCAAGGCGGCAATGATACCGGCGCCCACGGCACAGGCGATGACGAAAAGGTGCAGCGCCAGCGCCGCGCGCAAGCCATCGGCCAGGGCGACGCCGTTGGGCAGCAGCGCCATCGCCGCGCCGGCTTCGTAGGTGCCGAATCCCGCCACGCCCTGCACCGGGAGGATGGCGGCGAGTTCCGCCCCCAACGCGCCCGTCGCCCCCGTGTTTATGCCCCGCCCGAGCAGTGCGGCCAGCAGCCAGGCCTGCGCGGCGAGTTTGACCGTCCAGTTGGCGATCGTCCAGAGCCAGCCGAAACGGGCATGCCGGGTCGATTCGGCGAAGGCGTTGCGCAGGCGGGTCAGCCTGCCGCCCCCGGCCTTGCCGCCGGAACGCCGCGCCCAGCGCGGCAGCGCCCAGGCAAAAGCGACGAGCGCCAGCACGCTCGCGCCGCGCCAGAGCGGCGGCAAACCCGGCCAGACGGCGACGGCGACCACGGCCACGACCAGCGCGTCCTGCAAGCGGAACCAAAAGAGGGAAGCCAGCGCCCGCGCCAGCGGCGTGCCGAACAGCTTGCCGAGCAACACGGGAAAAGCCGCCTCGCCGCCGCGAAAGGGGACGATATTCACCGCCGCGTTGTGCAGCAGCACGAGGCGCAGACAAGCGCCGAAACGACCCCTGGCCTCGTGGCGGAATTCATCGTAAACCCGCGCCGCGCGTAGCGCGTAACTCAGCAGGAAGCCCGCCAGCGCCAGAAGCGCCGCGCTGGCTGGGAGCTGTCCCAGCATCGCGGCGAGTTCGCCCCATTGCTGTTTTTGCAGCAACCAGACCACGAACGCCAGCGAGAAGGCAACGGCGAGGGCGCGTTTGGCGGCCTTCATGACGTGCCTTGCGCCCTCGATGCCACCGGGCGCCACAAGGCATGAAGCGCCCCGGCAATGCCCACGGCGCACAGCAGATATTGCATCCAGAGCCCTCGGGGATAACCCGTGTCCTCAAAAACGAAAAATAATGCGCAAAGAAACATCATGCCAGCGAGGATACGTTGGCCGTGGAGATTTTCCCAAAACCGCCAGCGTGCCGAAAACGTGCAACCGAGCGCCGCCGTTGCCCAACCGCCCGCAGCCCCGGCAAGCAAATCGAGCGGCCAATGCGCCCCGACCGCGATCCTCGAAAATGCAACCAGCATCGCCACGGGCAGCGCGAACCAAGCCAGCCACCGCCGGGTGCAGAATACTAGGATGCCTGCGAGCGCAAAAGCGGTCAGGCTGTGCCCAGAAGGAAAAGAATACCAGGATAGCTGCGAGTCGATGATCTGGAATGTTTCGAGCGGCAGAACCTTCGCAGGGCGAGGCAGGTCGGCCAATCTCTTGATCAGATGGGTATAGAGGGCACCGAACGGCGCGGTCAGCAGCGCTGCCGCCGCACAGCGCGGCCAGCGGGCAAGTGTGGGGGCAATCAGGCAAAAAGCACCGGACGTATTGCCCAAGTTGGTAACTCCGGCCCAGAAAAAGGGGGGCAGCCACTGTGCTGCTGCGTTTCCCGCCAGGAACCCGTCTTTGTTGGTGCCGGTTGCCAGTACGATTCCCGCACAAAGAATGCAGGCCAGGATGGGCAGGATTACTCGCATGTTTCGTGGGCGCTTGCCAGACGTCTGGAAGGGAAGGGTGCGATGCTATCAAAGAAATGTAGTGCCCGATGAGTTGTGAAAGTTCCGGGCAGCTCCACGCGAAGTTTAGCAAGCGTAAAAGCGGAAAGTACGTATCTGATCAAAAAGTCTTTACAGATTGAGATGTATTGCACAAACCCCGCTTGTAGGTGGCAGGTACGATGCGTACTTGGGATTCACACCTATACGAACAGGTGTTGTTTCGGTTTTTGATAAGAGAGGTAAAGGTATGTTGAAAAATTTTCGACTGGGAACCCGCTTAGGGTTTGGATTTACCAGTGTCGTTCTGATTTTTGTCGGGTGTATCTTCGCGATTTACACAAGCCTGCTCAATGTTGTCGAGAAGTCGTCTAATATCCGCAATGTCAATATTCCAAAGGCAATAACTCTAGCTAATATGCAAGCCAGCATGTTCAAGATGCGTGTTTCTGTGGTGCGGTTGGTGGGCAATCAGGGCGACCGTCGCAAGGATGCTGAAACGGTTATCAAATATAGGGCGGATCTGCTCGCTAACATAGAGGAATTCGAGAGGCTCCTCAAACTCAATTCTTCCGATGAAGAAATCCGGGCATCGAAAAGGATACGCGAAAATTTCGTCGCTATCATTCCGCTGCAGGATCAGTTCATAAACCGCACTTCTCCCAATGAGGCAGAGGCTTTTTCCAGTATAAGCAGGCACGCCGATGCACTGATTAACGATATTGGGGAAATCATGGTGTTTGAGAATAAACTTAGCGAAACCCGCGCCTCGCAAATTACGGAGGAAGTTGAGAAAGACGAAAAAACACTCATCATTTCCATGCTTGCGGCGATTGCACTGTCAGTGGGGGTGGCGGTTGTTGTGACGCGCTCGATTACGCGCCCGGTGAAGGGCATGGTCGAAACGGTTGAAGCAATGGCGGGGGGGGATCTTTCGCGTACCATCGTGGCCGACTCAAAGGACGAAATCGGCATCCTGCAATCAGCGCTAGGACGCATGAACGGGAATCTTGCCCGGATGATCGGTGATGTTCGTGAAGGCTCTAACCAGCTTGTTACGTCGGCTTCCGAACTTTCCAGCGCTGCAAACGATGTGCGTCATAGTTCCGAATTGCAATCCGAGCAGGCAACGGCAATGGCTGCGGC
The DNA here is from genome assembly GCA_009781085.1 of Betaproteobacteria bacterium. Classification (GTDB taxonomy): domain Bacteria; phylum Pseudomonadota; class Gammaproteobacteria; order Burkholderiales; family Rhodocyclaceae; genus WRNU01. The sequence continues at coordinate 34,945 of WQYV01000011.1, read as the reverse complement.
GCTCGAACAAATGACAACCAGTATCAACCATGTTTCCACACTCAGCGACGATGCGCGACAGACTTCCTCCAATGCGGGGAAAATCGCCCATTCTGGTTCCAAAACGATCCGTTCGATGGTTGACGAAATCCGCCAGATGGCCGAGGCCGTCACTGAGGGTGCTACCAAAGCGCAACAGCTGGGGCAAGAATCCGAGCGGATTTCCACCATCATTCATGTGATTCGCGATGTGGCCGACCAGACCAACCTGCTGGCGTTGAATGCCGCGATTGAGGCAGCGCGTGCTGGAGAGCAGGGACGAGGCTTTGCCGTTGTTGCTGACGAGGTGCGCAAGCTGGCGGAAAAGACGACTACCTCGGCGCAGGAGATTACCGGGATGGTGAGTTCCATTCAGGGTGGTGCCAGCGCCATGTCAGATCAGATGGAAACGACTTCCAAGCGGATGCAGGAAGGTATGGGGATGGCTCAGAAAGCAGGCAGCACAGTCGGCGAAATTGATACCGGCGCGCAGAATGTCGTGCGTATGATTGACGATGTTGCTAGGGCACTCAAAGAACAGGCGGCTGCTACCCAAGATATTGCCGGGCGGGTCGAGCAGATTGTGCAGATGGTTGAGGAAAATTCCAGCGCCGTTGGTTCTGTCGCCAATTCTGCTGAAGGGTTGAATGCGCTGGCAACAATGTTGCGCGGCAGTGTCGAGCGTTTCCGGGTGCCTGGCTGAGATCGGTTTTTCCTCCTCTCCGCTCCCGCAAGCAGGCGGGAGCATATGCCCCTCTTCCACTCGTGGGAGAGGGTGGCGCGTAGCGCCGGGAGAAGGAAAAGAACGTACAGATTTGCCCTAGGAAATCATTCCTTTACGGTATCGCCATTTCCCGCTTCCGTCCCTGGCGGTTTTTCCAAGACTTCCCTGTACCAACCTCCACCCAGTGCTTTTAGCAGCGTCGCGCTGGCGATGAGACGTTGGCCTTCGACACCGATATCCAAGCTTCGGGCACTGAGTGCAGAAGCTTGGGCGACGAAGACTTCGAGGAAGCTCGCGGTGCCAGCAAGGTACTGATTACGCACCAGAGCCTCGGATTCGGCGGCGGAACGTGCGGCTTCGCGTTGGTGGACAGATTCTTCTTCGAGTACACGCAGCGCGGCGAGGTTGTCTTCGACTTCCTGAAACGCAATGAGGACGGTTTGGCGGTAGTTGGCAACGGCTTCATCGTAGGCTCCGCGTGCCTGTTCGAGCTGGGCACTGCGCAGGCCGCCATCGAAGAGGAATGCGGCGAGTGCGGAGCCAAGCGACCAAAAGCGGTTTGGCAGCACAAAGAGGGGGCCAAAGCCTGAACCCTGCTGGTAGCCACCGGTGGCGGAAAGAGTCAGTGTTGGATAGAACGCGGATTGCGCGACGCCGATGTTGGCATTGGCAGCGGCAGCGAGCCGCTCGGCAGAGGCGATATCGGGGCGGCGTTCGAGTAGTTCGGAAGGCAGCGCGGTAGGTATTTTCGGCAACCGTGGCAGATCCGGTTTGGCAAGGACGAGTTTGAGCCGCGCCGGGGGAACACCGATCAGCAGCGCCATAGCATGTTCAAGCTGGGTGCGCTGCAAATCGAGGTTGATTGCCTGAGCCAGAGTATTGCTCAACTGGCTCTGTGCTTGGGTGACGTCGGATCGTTGCGCGACGCCAGCCGTATAGCGGTTTTGGATCACTTGGAGCGATTTACGGTAGGCGTCTGCAGTTTCATCGAGCAAGCGCCGTTGCACGGCGTTGACGCGCCATTGCAGATAGCTTTGGACGAGCGTGGCCTGCGCGGAAAGGAGTGCGCCGGAATAGTCGGCGTCGCTTGCTTGTACGCGGGCTTTGCCAGCTTCGATGTCGCGCCGGATGCGTCCCCAGATGTCGACCTCCCATCCCAGATTGAGCGAGATTTGGGAACCATTGTTGATGCCTGAATGGGTGATGCCGTTCGTCCCTATGCTTTCGTTTCCGCCGCTTCCAGAGCGGCCGGCGGAAGCGCCGAGGTTTGCCGTGGGAAAAGCGGCAGCGCTGGAAGCGCCGAGCAACGCCACAGCTTGCCGATAACGAGCGACGGCAGCGGCGACGTTCTGGTTCGAGATTTCGACCTGCGCCACCAAATCATCGAGTTGCGGCTCGTTATAGACTTTCCACCATTCGCCGCGTTCATCCATGTCCTGCGGCTGCGCGGCTTTCCATCCAGGAGGTGGGTCTTCCTTCCAGGCACCGGGAACATCAATTTCCGGCCGCCGGTAGTCGGGGCCGACAGCACAAGCGGCGAGCATGAGCACCGGAACTGCCAGAGTGAGAAGAATGCGTGTGCGGATAAAGTAAAAAAATGGCGCAGACATATCGGTGTTCCTGAAATTTTTACGTCCGTTGGGAATCGGTGAGGCGGTTTTTGTAGCAATAGCCGCCCCACAGAAGGAGCAGCCAGACCGGAATTAGAAGTGCGGAGACCGTCTCCGTACCGCCGGAGGTGGCCATGATGACGAAGACCAGCGCGAGAAAGGCGATGCACAGGCAATTGCTCCACGGATACCAGAGCGATTTGAAGCGCGGCGTGATGCCTTCTTCGGTTTTGCGGGCGCGGAATTTGAGATGGGCAAGGCTGATCATCACCCAGTTGATGACGAGCGCGGAGACGACCAGCGCCATCAGGAATTTCAAGGCTTTCCCGGGAATGACGTAGTTCAGCAGAACGCAAAGAAAGGTTGCCAGCGCTGAGCTGGCGATGGCAGCGACAGGAACGCCCCGAGAGTCGACACTGAGCAGCACGCGCGGCGCATTGCCTTGTTGCGCTAGGCCGTAGAGCATTCGGCTGTTGCAGTAGACGCCGCTGTTGTAAACCGAAAGCGCTGCGGTGAGGACGACGAAGTTGAGCGCGTGTGCGGTGGCGTTGTGTCCGATTTGGGAGAAGATCAGCACGAAGGGACTACTGCCGTCGAGCACTTGCCGCCATGGATAGAGGGAGAGCAGAACAGTGAGCGCGCCGATATAGAAGATGAGGATGCGGTAAAGCACTTGGTTGATGGCTTTCGGAATGGTTTTTTCCGGGGCGTGCGCTTCTGCCGCAGTGATACCGATCAATTCCAAACCGCCGAACGAAAACATGATGAAGGAAAGCGCCAGCACCAAACCGCCGATGCCTTTGGGAAAGAAACCGCCATCGTTCCAGAGGTTGGCGACGGTAGCTTGCGGGCCGCCGTAGCCGCTGGCGATAAGCCAAGCACCGAAAGCGATCATGGCGAGGATGGCGGCAACCTTGATCAGCGCGAACCAGAATTCCATTTCTCCGTAGAGTTTGACGTGGGCGAGATTGATGGCGTTGATGAGGAGAAAGAAAACGGCGGCGGAAAGCCAAGTGGGAATGTATGGCCACCAAAATTGCACATAGGTGCCGACGGCGGTGAGTTCGGCCATGCCAACGAGGATGTAGAGCGCCCAGTAGTTCCAGCCGGAGAGAAAGCCTGGAAAGTTGCCCCAGTATTTGTAGGCAAAGTGGCTGAAAGAACCGGCAACTGGTTCCTCGACGATCATTTCGCCGAGTTGGCGCATGATCAAGAAGGCGATGCCGCCGCCAAGCGCGTAGCCGAGGATCATTGCTGGCCCAGCCAACTCGAGGACTGCGCGGGAACCGAGAAAAAGGCCGGTGCCAATCGCACCGCCGAGAGCGATCAACTGGATATGACGGTTTGCCAGGCCGCGCTTGAGTTCTCCGACGTGTAAATCGTGCATAACGTTCATAAAAAGGGGAATCGTTAATTTTAAATAAGAGCTAAATCATGCCGCTTCCGAATTGCTAGGCAGTGACGTTTTTTGGCTGCGCCGCGCAAGGCACCAGAGGCGGAAGCGATCAAGGTAAAGATGCACGACCGGTGTAGTGTAGAGCGTCAATAGTTGGCTCAGGATCAGGCCACCGACGATGGCGATACCGAGCGGCTGGCGCATTTCAGCACCATCGCCACGCCCGAGCATCAAGGGCAGTGCACCGAAAATTGCGGCAACCGTGGTCATCATGATTGGGCGGAAGCGTAGCAGGCAAGCTTCGCGGATTGCATCGCGCGGCGACATCCCGCGATTGCGTTCGGCATCGGTGGCGAAGTCGATCATCATGATGGCGTTTTTCTTTACGATCCCAACTAACAGAATGACGCCGATGAACGCGATCATCGTAAATTCCATGCCGAAAAAGAGCAGTGCGATCAAAGCGCCAACGCCCGCAGAAGGCAGCGTGGAGAGAATTGTCAATGGGTGTATGTAGCTCTCGTAGAGCATCCCGAGCACGATGTAAATCGTCGCTAAAGCGGCGAGAATGAGCCAGAGTTGATTATTGGCGTTTTGTTGAAAGAGCCGCGCTGTGCCTTGCAGGCTACCGTGGATCGAGGTTGGGATCCCAAGTTTGGCCATTGTCTTGTCGATGGCGTTGGAAGCCTGCGAGAGCGAAACACCTTCCGGCAGGTTGAACGAAACCGTCGAAGCGGCGAATTGTCCCTGATGGTTGACCGAGAGCGGCGTATTGGCGGGGGCATAGGAAGCGAAGGCGGAAAGCGGCACGGAAAGACCATCTGGGGTGACAAGATAAGTGTGCTCCAACGTTTCTGGCCCTTGCAGGTAGCGGGGTGCAGCTTCCATGACAACGCGGTATTGGTTTAGTGGGTTGTAGATGGTTGAAACCAGGCGCTGACCGAAAAAATCATTCAGTGTCGCGCTGATTAAAAGTTGATCGATCCCCAAGCGCGCGGCGGCGTCGCGATCGATAGCGATTCTCGTCTGTGCGCCCTTGTCTTCCTGGTCGGTGTTGACATCGACCAACTCTGGTAATTGCGTCATCGCACGGCGCAAGCGAGGTTCCCAATGGCGCAATTCGTCGAGGCTGTCGGCTTGCAGCGTGTATTGATACTGGGCATTGCTCGCACGCCCACCGGCACGGATATCCTGCACTGGAACCAGGAACAGGTTCGCACCAGGTTCGTGCGAGAGCTTGCCGCGTAGGCGCCCCATCACTTTTTCGATCGGGTCGCGCTGGGCGAGCGGTTTCAGGGCGATGAACATGCGTCCTGAATTGACGCGTGAACCGCCGGTGAAAGCAACCACGCTATCAACTGCGGGATCGGCTCGAATGACCGTCATGAAATCGACCAGCTTTTGCCTCATTGCTTGGAACGAAATGCTCTGGTCGGCCTGGATATTGCCCATCATGCGGCCTGTGTCCTGCTGTGGAAAAAGGCCCTTCGGAATGGCGATGTACAGGTAAACGTTGAGCCCGATGACTGCGAGCAAAATCATCATCATCGTCCGCTTGTGTTCGAGCGCCCAGTCGAGGCTGGTACTGTAGCCGGAGAGTATTGCGTTGAAAGCTTTTGCGCTCAGGCGTTGCAGGCGGTTTTCCTGTTCGTTTTTTCCGGGGTTGAGGTGGTGTGCCCGCAAAAGCCGCGCACACATCATCGGTGTCGTTGTCAGCGAAATGAGAAGCGAAATCAGGATCGCAACAGAGAGCGTTACCGCAAATTCGCGGAACAGTCGTCCGGCCAGGTCACCCATGAAGAGGAGCGGAATAAATACCGCAATCAGCGAGAGGCTCATCGAAACCACTGTGAAACCAATCTCTCGCGCACCGGTGAGTGCTGCCTGTACCGGTTTCATCCCCGCTTCAATGTGGCGCGAAATGTTTTCCAGCACCACCACCGCGTCGTCGACGACAAAACCTGTTGCTACCGTGAGCGCCATCAGCGACAGATTATTCAGGCTGAAACCGGCCAAATACATAACCGAGAACGTACCGATCAGAGATACTGGCACAGCCACACTCGGAATCAACGTCGCACGCGCGTTACGCAAAAAAACGAACACGACCATCACCACCAGCGCGATGGAAATCGTCAGCGTTCGTTCCACCTCACGCAGCGAGGCGCGGATTGTCAGTGTGCGATCCATGCCGACGGTCAGGTTGACGCTCCTCGGGATTGATGCGCCCAACTGCGGCAAAAGCGCCTTGACGCGATCTACGGTTTCGATGATGTTTGCCGCTGGCTGGCGGAAAATGATGAGCAGCACTGCCGGTTTGCCGTCTGCGAAACCGGCATTGCGGACGTCCTGTACCGCGTCGCGCACCTCGGCCACGTCCTGCAGCCGCAAGGTCGCCCCGTCTTGTTGGCGGATCACTAGCGGTAGGTACTCGGCGGCAGTTTTCGCCTGGTCGTTGGCACCGATCTGCCAGCGGCGATCGCCTTCCTCAATGAACCCCTTGGGCCGGTTGGCATTGCCGGTCACAATCGCTGTGCGCACATCTTCGGGACCGATGCCAGCTTTTGCCATCGCCTGAGGGTTGAGTTCCACGCGCACTGCTGGCAGCGAACTGCCGCCGACAGTGACCTGACCCACGCCGGATACCTGCGAAATTTTCTGAGCCAGAATGGTCGAGGCAATATCGTAGAGCTGCCCCTGGCTCAGCGTTTCGGAGGTGAGCGCGAGAAGCATGATTGGGGCGTCTGCCGGATTCATCTTGCGGTAAGTTGGATTACTTGGCAGCGCCGTTGGCAACTGGCTGCGTGCGGCGTTGATCGCCGCCTGAACATCCCGCGCAGCGCCGTTGATGTCGCGGCTGAGTTCAAATTCGAGCGTTACCTGCGTGGAACCGAGCGAACTGCTGGAAGTAATTTCGGTGACACCGGCAATGCGGCCAAGCGCACGTTCGAGCGGGGTGGCCACGGTGGCGGCCATCGTTTCCGGGCTGGCGCCGGGCAGCGAGGCAGAAACGGAAATGTATGGAAAATCGGTCTGCGGCAGTGGGGACACTGGCAACTGATAAAACGCTACGGTCCCCGCGAGCGCTACACCGAGCGTGAGTAAAGTAGTGGCGACGGGTCGGGCGATGAATGGGGCGCTGGGATTCATTTTTTTGCATCGGCTGATGGCATCTGTGTTTAGCGGCCATCCGGTTTTACTGGAGGAATTTCCGAAGGCGTCCCTTCCTGTCGGGCGCTTTCTTCGTCCGGATCGGTACAGGTTGGCCACAGGTATTTGTAAGCCTCTATTATTTTACTGTTCGCCCAGCCGGTTTTTCGATCGCCGTCCTGCACCGTTGTGTGTATGACTAATTCATTATTAGTTATTTTTTTATACCTGTTCGTGGTTTTGGTTAACGATAAAAATTGTTTACCCAGTACCCGAGTCCGCTTACTAAAAGTTTCCTGCAGCGTTTCGTTTTCACTGATCTTTTCCCCCCTTTGCCTTGTTTTCTTTCGGATTTGTCCCTCATCAGATTCAGTCAAGATGGACATATCACTCAGAAATTTAGTGCTGCTGATTTTTTTGTTGAAAGGAGAGAGGCATTCCGCTTGGTACTTATATAAATTTGATCTTTTTTCGGTCATTTTCCCCTTGTAAGCGGAAGCAATCCAAGGATCGTCGATATCGAAAGCGGCATCATGCAACACTGACCATTCTTGTTCTGTTTCCGGAGTCAGGCAGATTTTATTCACTCTGCCATCATTTGATTCCTCCCATTCCCCTGGCTTGATCTTGAATGCATTGGCCGGCGTGGCGATGAAGTCGGAGAGTAAAAAGGTCAAAACCTGTTTCTGAAGGCGCATTCCGTTTCTCCTAAATCCGTCATGGCGGGGAAATCCCAAGCTGTTTCATGATGTGCTCCTTTCGTTTTGATCATTCGCCACGCTAGAGGTGCTTTTTCCGAAGCGGCGGGCAATCCGGTCGAACATCAGATAAATCACTGGCGTGGTAAATAGTGTCAATACCTGGCTGAACAGAAGGCCACCAACCATCGTGATGCCCAGCGGCCTGCGTAGTTCGGAGCCAACGCCGCTGCCGAGCATTAGCGGTAGTGCACCAAGCAGGGCAGCCAGTGTGGTCATCAGGATCGGACGGAAGCGCAGCAGGCAGGCCTCAAAAATCGCTTCTTCCGGCGGCTTACCGTGGTGCCGCTCGGCTTCCAGCGCGAAGTCGATCATCATGATTGCGTTCTTTTTCACTAGGCCGATGAGCAAAATGATACCGATGATGCCAACGATGCCCAGATCGTTGCCGGAGATCATCAGCGCCAGCAACGCACCGACACCGGCAGAAGGAAGGGTGGAGAGGATCGTTACCGGGTGGATGTAACTTTCGTACAGCACGCCCAGTACGATGTACATGGCGATGATTGCAGCCAGGATCAGGAAAAGCGTGTGCGTAAGCGAAGCTTGGAACGCTAGCGCCGCACCCTGAAAGCTCGTGCCGATACTGATCGGCATCCCGATTTCTTCTTCTGCGGCGTGGATCGCGTTGACCGCCTCGCCAAGCGCGATACCAGGCGCGAGGTTGAAGGAGATGGTCGCCGCCGGGAACTGGCCCAAGTGGTTGATCGCCAGCGGCGTTGCCCGCTCGACAATCCGGGCAACTGCCGACAGCGGCACCGGTGTACCGGTAGACGAGGGCAGGTAGAGGCTGTCGAGCGAAGCTAACCCTTGTTGGAATTCAGGATCGATTTCAAACACGACGCGGTACAGGTTCGACTGCGTGAAAATGGTCGAAATCAGGCGTTGGCCGAAAGCATCGTAAAGCGCGTTGTCAATGTCGGCGACGGAGACGCCAAGCCGTCCGGCGCTGTTGCGGTCGATGGAGACCCAGACTTGCGGGCCGCTATCTTGCAAGTCGCTGGCAACGTCGGCCAATTGCGGCAATTGCCGTAGCTGCTCGACGATGCGCGGCACCCAGACGGAGAGCTGATCCAGATTGGGGGAATCGAGTGAGAACTGATACTGCGTGCGGCTGGTGCGGTCTTCGATCGTCAAGTCCTGTACCGGCTGCATATATGCGGTGATTTCCGGTACTGCGGCGATTCTTCCCTGAAGGCGGCGGATGATACTGGCAGCGTCGAGGTCACGTTCGTTTTTAGGCTTCAAGTTGATCAACATGCGCCCGGAATTGAGCGTGGCGTTGATCCCGTCTATCCCGATGAAAGAGGAAAGGCTATCTACCGCTGGGTCTTCCGAGATGATCTGTGCCAGTTTCCGTTGCCGTTCGGCCATTGCCGCAAAGGAAACCGATTGCGGCGCTTCGGTGATAGCCTGGATAATCCCAGTGTCCTGAACAGGGAAGAATCCTTTCGGAACCCAAAGATAGAGCAATACTGTCAGCACCAGCGTGCTAAGCGCTACCAGCAACGTCGCGCCCTGGTGCTTGAGCACCCAGGAGAGGGCTTTGCCGTAGCGTGCGATGACTACATCGAAAAAAGTGCCGACTTTGTGGTAGAACGTACCCTGCTCATGCTCTGGTACATGACGCAGGAGTTTGGCGCACATCATCGGCGTCAGCGTCAGCGAGACGAAAGCGGAAATCAGGATTGCTACTGCCAGCGTCACCGCGAATTCGCGGAACAGGCGGCCAACAACATCGCCCATGAAAAGAAGCGGGATTAGCACCGCGATTAACGAGATCGTCAGCGAAATGATGGTAAAGCCGATCTGCTCCGCGCCCTTCAGGGTTGCCTGCAACGGAGGGTCACCCTGCTCGACGTAACGCGAGACGTTTTCAATCATTACGATAGCATCGTCGACAACGAATCCCGTGGCGATGGTGAGCGCCATCAGCGAGAGGTTGTTCAGGCTGAACCCGGCCAAGTACATGACACCGAAAGTGCCGACTAGGGAGAGCGGTACGGCGATGCTCGGAATAATCGTTGCCGAGGGGCTGCGCAGGAAGAAAAAAATTACCAACACCACCAGCGCCATGGAAAACAGCAATTCGATCTGCACGTCGTGCACCGAGGCGCGGATCGTCGTCGTGCGGTCGGTGAGCATTTTCAATTCCACCGCACCGGGCAAGCTGGCCTGCAATTGCGGCAGCATTACCTTGATACGATCGACCGTAGTGATAACGTTTGCACCCGGCTGGCGCTGGATGTTGACGATAATCGCTGGCATCTGTTTGCCTTCGATGATTGCCCAGGCCGCCAACTGCGCGTTTTCAGCGCCATCAATGACTTTTGCGACATCGGTAAGCCGCACTGGGGCACCGTTTTTCCAGCCGATGACTAGATTGCGGTATTCGTCGGCGGACTGTAGCTGGTCGTTCGCATCCAGCGTCGAGGATCGCAGGGGGCCGTCGAAACTACCCTTGGCTTGATTGATGTTGGAATTGGTGATGGCAGTACGAACCGCGTTCATTGCTAGGCCTTGCGCCGCTAGTGCGCGCGGGTTGGCCTGGATACGCACTGCTGGGCGTTGCCCACCGGCGATGCTGACCAAACCGATGCCGGGTAGTTGCGAAATTTTCTGTGCCAACCGGGTGTCGACCAAGTCCGCTACTTTCGGCAATGGCAAGGTTTTCGACATTACCGCAAGCGAAACCACCGGTGCGTCGGCGGGATTGACCTTGCTGTAGACCGGCGGCATCGGTAGGTCTTGCGGTAGGAAAGAATTGGCGGCATTGATTGCCGCCTGTACTTCCTGCTCGGCAACATCCAAGGTTATTTCCAGCCCGAATTGCAACGTAATCACCGAAGCGCCGCCGGAACTGCTCGAAGACATCTGGTTCAGCCCCGGCATCTGCCCGAACTGGCGCTCCAACGGAGCCGTGATCGACGAAGTCATTACATCTGGGCTTGCGCCGGGGTACAGCGTCGTCACCTGAATCGTTGGGTAATCAACCTCTGGCAGCGCCGAGATCGGCAACAGGCGGTAGGCCAAAAGCCCCGCCAGCAAAATAGCAACCATCAGGAGCGAGGTCGCTACCGGGCGTAGGATGAAGGGGCGGGAAGGGTTCACAATCTATTCTTTCTTTTTCGGGAAAAAGCGTACGTCATGAACGCATCCCACCATCCCTAGCGGGAGCACCGCCGCCTTCGCTGCTGTCTCCTTTCCCGCCTTTCTTTCCGTCTCCGTCATCCCCCCCTTTCCCTTTTCCGCTGCCTCCTTTCGCTCCGGACTCCTGCATCCGGGCGCGTGCTTCTGCGTCGACCAGCACGACTTTCGCATCCTGCCGTAGCCGGTCGGTACCGTCTATTACCACCTGTTCACCAGCATGAACCCCTTCGAAAATGGTTACTAGGTTGCCATCGGAAGGGCCAACTTTGAGCAGGCGCAGATCGACTGTAGCTTCGGGCTGGACTTTGCCCCCTTCTACAGGTTCGGCCTTGGGGGCACTGTCGGCGCCGCTGACAACGTAACAGTAAGCCCCGTTCGTGCCGCGCTGTACTGCTGCTGTGGGAGCCAGCACCACGTCTTGCAGCGTTTTTACACGCAACCGCACATTCACGAACTGGTTCGGAAACAGGGATTCATCCTCATTGGTAAATTCAGCCTTCAGTTTCACCGTACCGGTGGCAAGGTCGATTTGGTTGTCGATCGTCAGCAACTTGCCGGTGGCAAGCAGCACCTTGTTGTCGCGGTCATAAGCGGCCACTTCCAGCGGGGAACTAGAGCGTATTGCGGCAGCGACTTCAGAAAGATCTTGCTCTGGAATCGAGAAAACGATGTTGATAGGCTGGGTCTGCGTAATTGCGGCCAGCCCCGTGGTATCGCTAACGTGCACCATATTGCCGGGATCGACCTGGCGCAACCCGATACGGCCTGAAAGCGGTGCAGTGATGCGTGTGTATTCCAGTTGCAAGCGGGCGTTGCTGACTGCTGCACGATCAGTTTTTACCACCCCTTCATTCTGCCGCACCAGCGCTTCCTGCGTATCAACTTGCTGCCTAGCAATCGAATCCTTGGCTAGCAAGCCGCGATAGCGTTCCAGATCGAGGCGCGAATTCATGAGCAGCGCTTCGTCGCGCGCGAGTTGGCCTTCCGCCTGTACAAGCTGGATTTTAAACGGTTCCGGATCGATTTCGGCGAGCACATCTCCGGCCTTGACCGCTTGCCCCTCGGAAAACAGCACATGCAGCAAAAGGCCATCAACGCGCGGCTTTACCGTTGCAGTGGCGCGTGCGGCCACAGTGCCGAGAGCGTTCAGGGTGACATCCATATTGCCGACACGTGCCGTGGCAACGCCGACCGGCGTCGACTGACCACCGCCCGATCCGCTGCCCCTGCCGCTGCCCTGCGGGTTAGTGGCGTTTTTACCTTTGACCCAAACAGGAAGCGCAATCACAGCGGCAATCGCAAGCACGGCCACGAGCCAGACGAGAAGGGTTTTGATCGAAATACCTTTGCGTTGTTGTGCGGACATAGACGGAACTGTTTTCCTGAAAGCGATATAACGAATAGTGGATATCTGCGCGATGCTTCGCACGAAACGGTAAAAAAAAACCGCATCCCTCAGTACGAGATGGTAGGGGGCGAATACAGATCGGCGCAACGGCGATTTTGTAACAGTTTATGTCTGATGGTCGTTTTTGTGTTTACGGAACACATGTCCATTACTATTGGCGCTGAAATATCGATGCGCACAATGGAAAATTAGGGTCAGATGAAAATTAACCTTTGCAGGCTCGACTCAAATGTCCGTAAACAACGCCTCCGCCGGTAAGCGCGATTTAGGTAAATTGGTGTTGAAATCCTCCGCGCCATGGTAGCCGACAGGCACTACGATGCTGCTGACGAAGCCGCGTTCACGCAGACCCAGTTCGCGGTCGAGCACGACGCTGTCGAAGCCCTCGATGGGCGTTGCGTCGAGCTCCAGTTCCGCCGCGCCTAACAGCAGGAAACCTAACGCGATATAGGTTTGTTTTTCCATCCACGCCTGCGAATCACGCAGTGTGTAACGGTGCATGTCGGTGAAATTGAACAACCTTTCGCGTCGGATTTTCAGGTCTTCGGGCCTCGGGTTGCGGCCGTCGCGCGTTTCCTGCCCGACCACGGCTTCGATGTGCGCGTCGGTCAGCGTGTGCCGCGTGCACAGCACAAACACATGCGAGGCATTGAGGATCTTGGGCACATTGAAGTCATTCGATCCATGCGCGGCTTTGGCGATGCGCGCCTTGCCCGTGTCGGTAGAAGCGACCACGAAGTGCCAGGGCTGCGAATTCACCGACGAGGGCGATAAGCGCAGCAGCGCGCGCAATTGTTCGATCAAGGGCGCGGGAACCTTGCGCGCCGGGTCGTAGGCTTTGGCGGTGTAGCGGGTGCGGGCGTATTGGGTGACATCAATATTCATGAGAAATTTCCTTCTGTGTTTTGAGTTGTCGATAAGACTTTAATGGAGTGCTGAGCCATTCCAACCCGTTCGGGTCTATCGAAATCCGAACGATACGCTGTTTGCCTGACGACTTGCTCAGGGCGAACGGAATCAATCAACATTTCTGCAATGAAAATCCCTGTTGCGTGAATCGGCGCGCAGCATCGGTCATCGGATAATCGGCCTGTACGGACCATCTTCGGCGTCCTCGATCAGTTCGGCGATCTCGCTGTCCTTGGCGACCGCGACGATGAGGCATTCGCGCCAAGGGGGGTGGCTAATGGCGATCACGTCTTTGTAGGCGTTGCCGCAAAACACGTTCACGACGTAGCGCTTGTCCTCATCCGCGCGCAGCATCACGCCACAGATCGGTTCGATCGGTCGGAGACGACGCCCCAAATCCTCGGCCAGAATCAGCGCGCGCTTGCGGGCGCGCCGCCGTGCACGAAATTTTACAAGCCACTCGAACAGGTGAATCATGTGTCGCCCGAATGAAAAACCAGGATCAAAATTCCTGCCGCGTGGGCCGGAAAAGGATTTCGTTTACATCGACATCTTCCGGCTCACCGATGGCGTAGGCCACGGCACGGGCGAAGGCGTCGGCAGAGATAGCGATGGCCGCGTAGTTTTTGCGTGCGGCCTCGGCCATGTCGGGCTCGGTGATGCTGTCGGCCAATTCAGTGTTGACCATGCCCGGCGAGACGATGGTAGAGCGGATATTCCAGGGCTTGACTTCCTGCCGCAGCCCTTCGGAGATCACCCGCACCGCATGTTTGGTAGCTGCATACACCGCGCCGCCGGGGCGCACAATATGCCCCGCCACTGAGGAAACATTGATGATGTGCCCGCCTTTTTGACGCTGCATGTGCGGCAGCGCCGCGGCGATGCCATAGAGCACGCCCTTGATGTTGACGTCGATCATCCGATCCCAGTCGTCCACCTTCAGCCGCTCCAGCGGCGAATGCGGCATCACGCCGGCGTTGTTGATGATGGCGTCGATGCGGCCAAAGCGCTGTACGGTGGCATCGACCAGGCGCTGCACGTCGGCGTGACGGGTCACGTCGGTGGCCACGGCCAGCGCTTCGCCACCAGCGCGGGCGATGTCGCCCGCCAGCGCGTCGAGGCGGTTTTGACGCCGCGCCCCCAGCGCCACTTTCGCGCCCAGCGCGGCCAAGTGCCGCGCCGCCGCTTCGCCCAGCCCGCTACTCGCACCGGTGATGACGATGACTTTTCCGGTGATGTTGTTTTGACTCATGGCGCGCTCCTTTTCAGTGTCCGATACCTTCTCCATTACCTAATCTTACGACAACTTGTTTGTCGAATAGGTTGCGACGGATCAAACTGCACAATCATTTCGAGTATGGGTTTTGTCACCAATAGACGCAAGCGTATCCATCCCGGCTGAATTTTTGACAGGTGTACCGGGCGGGTATTGGTTAGGTACGTTAACCGAATGTCATTATTGTGGTTGTGGAAACCTATCTCAAGTTTCCTCCTTGTGAAGTTATTGGCTGTAACCAGAGTCACCGAAGAGACCGCGTTTCTGATAGGGGGGTGCTTGTGAGCTTCAACGGTTTTGAGCCGGAAAACGAGAGGAAAACGCGGTTAATGAGTGTTGATTTTGGTACGAGCAAGACATTTCTTTTGCTAGCCCCGCCACAAAATCAAGGGGTTGCATTACTGCAACCCCTTGATTTTGTGGTGGGCCCCCAGGGAGTCGAACCCTGCACCAACGGATTATGAGTCCGCTGCTCTAACCATGCATGAGCTAGGGGCCCTGAATGTGCGGAGGGCTTCAGGCATCGCTGTCGAGGAAACTACGCAGTTTTTCGGAGCGGCTCGGGTGGCGCAGTTTACGCAGTGCCTTGGCTTCGATTTGGCGGATGCGCTCGCGGGTGACGTCGAATTGCTTGCCGACTTCTTCGAGCGTGTGGTCGGTGTTCATTTCGATGCCGAAACGCATGCGTAGTACCTTGGCTTCGCGTGGGGTGAGCGAGTCGAGCACTTCGGCGGTAGCGTCGCGCAAACCGGCATAGGTAGCGGCCTCCGCCGGAGCGAGCGTTGCGGTGTCTTCGATAAAATCGCCAAGGTGAGAATCGTCGTCGTCGCCGATGGGGGTTTCCATCGAAATCGGCTCCTTGGAAATTTTCATGATCTTGCGGATTTTTTCCTCGGGCATCTCCATGCGCTCGGCCAAGGTAGCCGGATCTGGTTCCTGGCCGGTTTCCTGGAGGATTTGCCGGCTGATGCGGTTCATCTTGTTGATGGTTTCGATCATGTGCACCGGGATGCGGATGGTGCGCGCTTGGTCGGCAATGGAGCGGGTGATGGCTTGGCGGATCCACCAAGTTGCGTAGGTGGAAAATTTGTAGCCGCGACGGTATTCAAATTTGTCTACAGCTTTCATCAGGCCAATGTTGCCTTCCTGGATGAGGTCGAGGAACTGCAGGCCGCGGTTGGTGTACTTCTTGGCGATGGAAATGACGAGCCGCAGGTTGGCTTCGGTCATTTCGCGCTTGGCGCGGCGCATCTTGGCTTCGCCCGTGGACATCTGGCGGTTGATATCCTTGAGTTCCTTGAGTGGGATGCCGACTTTCTCCTGCATTTCGATCAGCTTTTGCTGCTCTTCGAAAATGGCGGGATGAATGCGGCTGAGCGCCAGGGAATAGGGCTTGCTCAAGGCAATTTCGCGCGGCAACCATTCAAGGTCGATTTCGTGACCAGGGAAGGATTTGAGGAAATGCTGGCGCGGCATGCGGGCGCGTTCGACGCAAAGGTTGAGGATATGGCGTTCACGGGCACGCACGCGGTCAACCATCTGGCGCACGGAGTCGCACAGGCGCTCGATGGACTTGGCGGTAAAACGGATGCTAAGCAACTCATCCGAAATAGCGCGCTGGTGTTGGAGATAAGCCTTGCTTTGCGAGCCGCTCTTGGCAAGCACACGCATCATTTTCTTGTAGTGATCGCGAATGGTTTCGAAGCGTGTAAGGGCGTCGGCCTTGAGTTGGGCAAGGGATGCAGCGGTGGCGGCTGCTTCGCCGTCTTCATCGGCTTCGGAATCACCGTTTTCCTCTTCACTCTCTTCTTCGCTGCTTCCGCTTGCGCCTTCGCCGCCTTTAGCTCCGGCAAGGACTTTTTCAGTTTCTTCCACACCAACGGGCTGCCCCGCGTCGTCTTCTGTGTCTTCTTCCCCTACTTCTACTTCAGCCTCTACTTCTGCTTCTGCTTCCGCGATGGCAGCAGGGTCGATGACCGCATCGATGATCTCGTCGATCCGGATTTCGTCGTGCGTAACTTTGTCGGCGGTTTCCAGCATCTCGGCAATGGTGGTTGGGCAGGCGGAAATGGCCTGAACCATGTGCTTCAAGCCTTCTTCGATGCGTTTGGCGATTTCAATTTCGCCTTCGCGGGTGAGGAGTTCGACCGTGCCCATTTCGCGCATGTACATGCGCACGGGGTCGGTTGTTCGTCCAAACTCGGAATCGACTGTGGAAAGCGCCTGTTCGGCTTCTTCTTCGGCAACGTCTTCATCAACCGGGCTGGCTACCCCGTCGGTCATGAGCAAGTCGTCCGTTGCGGGTGCGGCATCATAGACCTGGATGCCCAGGCTATTGAAGGTGGTGATGATGTCTTCGATCCGCTCGGCGTCGGCAACGTCGTCAGGCAGGTGGTCGCTGATTTCGGCGTAAGTAAGGTAGCCGCGCTCCTTGCCTAGGGCAATTAGGCTCTTGAGCTGCGTGCGGCGAGCTTCGGCATCGATCTGTGCTGCTTCGAGGCTTTGTGCGACCTGGATGATTTTTTCTTTTGTCTTGCTGTCCTTCGTCCTGGCGCTGCGCTCCCTGGGGGAGCCAGTTTTGCGGGCATCTTTGGCTTTTTCGCGGTTGGTTTTTTCGCGGGCCATGACACTCCTCGGGTAGGGAATGTGAAAACAAAAAATTCTACTATAAATCGGGCGACCCTGTAAAGCCGGGGAGTTTATTTTTCTCTTTCAGGAGATCGGTAAGGCGGCGTTGTTCTGTCGGTGAGAGCGTGCCCATGCGTGCTTGTTCTCTGAGTTCGGCGATTTCCCTGGCAATAACACCAGCCTGGAGCTTGATCAGGGTGTCTTCGAACAGGGGTTCGACGGCGGAGGGGTCAAATTCGGTTTCGATCAAGCTGGCTGCGATTCGATTTAGCGTTTCGCCGTGGGGAGTGCCGCGGAAGCGTTCGCTCAGGGCGCCAAGGCCAGTGACGGCCTCGCCCAGTTCGACGAGGTCGATGATTGCGATCAAAGCACGCCCCTCGTCGATATTGTCCGGGATCAGGTTGACCGGCAGCCTTGCGGCCAGCGCTGGGTGTTGGAGGACGAGCCGCAGCAGGGTGGCGGTGGGTGGGGGTGGCGGGCGGCGCGTGGGAGGGGGGGGGGAACCGTAGGCGGTGTGGGTTCTCGCGTCTGCGCGCCGTGTAGGTAGGATGCCGAGAGCATGTTCGGCTTCAATCTGGGTCAACCGGCTTGCGTTGGCGATGAGTTTAGCCAGTTGCAGGCGCAGAACTGCGGCAGTTTCCGGAATGCGGGCTATCAGGGGTTTGGCCTCGAATACCAACTGGGCACGGCCTTCGGCGCTTGTAGTGTCGCAACGCTGCCGGAGGGCATCGAGCAGGAAGGTGGCGAGCGGGGTAGCGTGCGCGGCAGCTTTACGCATGGCATCCAGCCCCTTTTCGCGGATGAAGGTGTCAGGGTCGTGCTCGGGAGGCAGGAACAGGAAGGCGAGGGTGATGTCGTCACGTAACGCGGCGATCGCATTTTCGAGCGCACGCCAGGCGGCAAGCCGTCCGGCGGCGTCGCCATCGAAGCAGAACACGATGCGGCTGGTCTGGCGCAGCAGGGTTTGGATATGGTGCGGGGTGGTTGCGGTTCCGAGTGTGGCGACCGCGTTTTCCATGCCGAACTGAGCTAGTGCGACGACATCCATGTAGCCTTCGACCACGAGGGCAAAACCAGCGGCACGAATTGCTTTCTGGGCAAGGGAAAGGCCGTAAAGTTCGCGGCCTTTTTCGAAGAGGGGGGTTTCGGGCGAATTCAGATATTTGGGTTCACCGCTGTCGAGTATCCGCCCACCGAAGGCGATGATGCGCCCACGGCGGTCGTGGATCGGGAACATGATCCGGTGGCGGAAGCGGTCGTAACGCCGCCCCTGGTCGTTGTCGATGACCAGCCCGGCAGTGTTCAGGAGCTTGTCCCGGTAATCGGGAAAGACCCGTTGCAGCGATGTTTGCGCGTCGGGGGCGAAACCGATGCCGAAGCGTGTAACGATCTCGGGCGACAGGCCGCGTTTGCGCAGGTAGGCGGCGGCAGCCGGTGCGTGTTCGAGCGTTTCGCGGTAGAACTTTGCGGCGGTAGCCATGGTTTCGACGAGACGGTCCAGGCTGCCGTCTGGCTGCCGGGTGTTGCGTCCGTCGTCGGGGACCGGTATCCCGGCTTCCCGTGCGAGTTCCCGGATGGCTTCGACGTAGGACAGCCCGTTGTACTGCATGATGAAGCCGATTGCGCTGCCGTGTGCGCCGCAGCCGAAGCAGTGGTAGAACTGCTTGAACGGGCTGACCGAGAAGGAGGCGGATTTTTCCGAGTGAAAAGGGCAGCAGGCGAAGAAATTGGCTCCGCCCTTTTTAAGCGGCAGATAGCGTTCGATGACGTCGACGATGTCGACCCGGGCGAGCAAATCCTGGATGAAGGATTGTGGAATGTTCATCGGTCGCCAAATGCACCACGCCGGGGGAGATCCTGTTGGATTCTCACCCGGCGTTCTTGTTCGGTTGCGGGCGGCTGTGCCGTCCGGAATCGGGGAAACAGATTCAGTACAGCTTGGGCGGCAGCATCTGGCTGCGCAGGCGCTTATGGTTGCGCTTGACCGCCGCAGCGAGCTTGCGCTTGCGCTCAGTGGTCGGTTTTTCGTAGAACTCGCGTGCGCGCAGTTCAGTCAGTACGCCTGTTTTTTCAATGGTGCGCTTGAAGCGGCGGATGGCAACTTCAAACGGCTCGTTTTCTTTGACACGGATACCCGGCATTGCCTGTTTCCTTAGGATGCTTGAGATCAAGAGGCTAAGTATATGTTGACTTGGCGCGGATATCAAGGTTTTTTGTGTGAAAAATGAATCTCCGCTAGGTAAGATTCGACCTTTCCGGATTGTGTGGTGCGGGGCGCAAGGCATGAGGGTGTTGGGAATCGAGACTTCTTGTGATGAGACTGGGGTTGCTGTTTTCGAGAGACAGCGCGGCGTGCTTGCGCAAACGCTGCATACGCAAGTTGACCTTCACGCGGTATATGGCGGTGTTGTCCCGGAACTGGCCTCGCGTGACCACATCCGGTTGTTACCGGCTCTTATCCGCCAGACCCTGCGCGAAGCCGGGCTGGAGGTGGCTGACCTCGACGCGATTGCCTACACTGCGGGGCCTGGCTTGGCCGGTGCGCTACTGGTTGGGGCGAGCGTGGCCGAGGCAATGGCCTTGGCCGCTGGGCTTCCAGCTGTGGCTGTGCATCACCTCGAAGGCCATCTTCTTTCGCCGCTGCTCTCCGATGCCCCCCCAGCATTTCCGTTCATCGCGCTTTTGGTGTCGGGCGGGCATACACAGTTGATGCGGGTTGCCGATGTGGGCGATTATGAATTGCTTGGGGAGACGCTCGACGATGCCGCCGGAGAGGCGTTTGACAAGACGGCCAAGGTTCTCGGCCTCAGTTATCCGGGTGGGCCGCAACTGGCTGCTCTCGCCGCGCACGGTGAGGCTGGACGGTTTAGACTGCCGCGTCCGATGCTGCATTCGGGTGACTTGAATTTCAGCTTCAGCGGCCTGAAAACGGCAGTGCTCAATGTAGTGTCGTCACCGGATTGGCGTTCGGAATACCGTACCGACTTGGCTGCCGATTTCCAGCAGGCCGTGGTTGAAGTGCTGACGGCCAAGGCAGTGGCCGCGCTGGAACGCGAAAGGATGGGTGCCTTGGTGGTGGCTGGTGGAGTGGGAGCCAACCGAACCTTGCGCGCCAGACTCGATGCCGCTGTCGTCAGGCTTGGTGCGCGTGTGCATTATCCGGCTCCGGAGCTATGCACCGATAACGGGGTGATGATCGCGTTTGCGGGGGCGCAACGGTTGATGCGCGGGGAGCGCCCGCCCGCCGACCCGGCGGTTCGTGTGCGCCCACGCTGGCCTCTGGCCGAGCTTGTCCGCCCGGCTTAGGTGAGAGGGGTATTTAAAGCGGACGGCATTTTACCGCCCGTTTGCGTCTGATCTGGAGGATGCCGCTGCTTCTACGGCAATTTGGTACCCGAAACCTGTTCCGATTGTTTACGCCTGCCTATCTTTCCTTCAGTCCCGTCCAGCAGGCGGCGAATATTGGCGGCATGCCGCCAAATTACGATCGCGCTGATAGCCAGCATGGTCAGCGTGGTTGCTACGCTGCTGGAGACGAAGCCGGTGATGGCCGGCGCGAAGAGTGCCGCCGTAATCGCTGCGGCAGATGAATAACGGCTGATCAGGACGACCAGCAGCCAGATACCGAGGACGGCAAATGCAATATAGAGGTCAAACCCTGCTGCCACGCCGAGCGCGGTGGCGACCCCTTTGCCACCTTTGAAGCGCAGGAAGACGCTGAATACGTGACCAAAGAAAGCTGCCAGTCCCGCGAGTGCGACGGCGATGGCATCGAAGCCGAGTATCCCAGCAGCCCATACCACCAACCAGCCTTTTAGGCAGTCTCCCAGCAGCGTCAACGCAGCGGCGGCTTTGTTGCCGCTACGTAGCACGTTGGTGGCTCCGGGGTTGCCGGAGCCGTAGCTGCGTGGGTCGTTGAGCCCAAACACACAGCTTGAAACAATGGCAAACGATATGGAGCCGATGAGATAGGCTCCGATAAACAGCAGTGCGTGGGAGGTGAAGGCCATTGTTTCTCCATGGGTTGCGTGCGCCCGGACGTAGGCAGTTAGAATCGCGGCAATTTACCGGTGCGGTAATGTTTTTGAGAACTGCAATGAATTTTATCTTTATTGAAGGTTTGCGTGTCGATGCACAGGTTGGGATATATCCCCGCGAACGCGTCGCGGCTCAGGCCGTTGAGTTTGATCTAAACTTTGGTATTCCGGAGGCTGCCGCCATTCATGATGATATCGCTGATAGCATTGACTATGCGGAAGTGATCAATGTCATTCGCACGGAGCTTGCGGAACGGCATTTCAATCTGATCGAGACGCTGGGAGAATTTGTCGCCGATCTGTTATGTGTGAGGTTTTCCGCACTTTGGGTCAAAGTATGGGTTTCAAAACCCGGAGTGGCGAAAGGGGTGCGTCGGGTTGGTGCATATATACAACGTGGTAAACAGGAAGGCGTTACTGCTGTAATGCCCTGATCGAGAACCCAGTTGAAGAAGCCACCGCAGTAAATGGAAATTGATACGAAACATTGAAAATAATACATGAGGTAAAAAAACCCGGACAAGCCGGGTTTTGATAACGAAAGGGCACTTCCACATTGTCCTGCCATGAATTATGGGAATTGATGGCTGATGAAGATCAACAGAAATTGTGCCCGGTTCGTCTTGCAGTCAGACAGCGAGTTTATCCAGCGAACCGCCATTGGCGAGGTAATCAATCACCCAACCCGGTTTGCGTCCATGCCCCGTCCAACCTTGGGCGGGATTGACCGGATTACGGTACTTGATTGCTGTTCCAGAACGGGAAACCGTCGGAATTTCATCCGAACCGCCTGCAACAGTGAGTAGTTCGTTAAGGGACAAACCTTGATCGGCAGCCAGTTTTTGCACACGCTTGATTAGGCGTTGTGTGGCGGAACCACGGCGACGGATTTCCGCTTCGATTTGAGCCCGCAAGGTACGCAGTTCAGGCAAGGGCATGGTTTCGAGGTCAATCATTCTGTGCTCTCCATGAGTTTTGAAATAATGGTACGTGCCAGAGTAAAACACTACGGCACTGGCGTTACAGACACAATAAATGTTGCGATTCAAGCTACGGACGCAACAGTCCAACGAAAAGCGGTACGAGTATTATTTTGCCAGCGTTGATTCGTAAAAGCAAAACTTTTGTTCCAACTTTTGTTATGTAATCCATGGTTTGAGATTATCTAGATGCCTGCGGGGAAAGAAAAATGTTTGGCAGCATTGGTTTATACGCCAGATTTTCCATTCTGTGTTCGTGGTTTTTATGTTCGTGAAAGGTACTCGAACAGAGAGATTTGGTGTTGACAGAGAATAATAGGAAATGAGGCTGTGTGACAAATTTTTGTTTTTCTTATCAATTCTGCTGTCCACGCGGGTGGTGGCATTGGTGCAGTTGCTTGAGCCGTTCGCGGGCAATGTGGGTATAAACTTGGGTAGTCGAAATATCGGCATGGCCAAGTAGCATTTGTACAACACGTAAATCAGCGCCGTGATTGAGCAGATGGGTTGCGAATGCATGACGCAAGGTGTGGGGGGAAATCAATCGCGTGGCAATGCCGGCGGAAATAGCGTGTTGTTTGATGATGACCCAAAACCTTTGCCGGGTCATTGCCGTACCCAAGCGGGAAACGAACAATTCGTCGCAAACGCGCCCATTTAGCAACTGCGGCCGCGCACTGGAAAGGTAACGCCGTACCCAATCCGCGGCGATTTCACCAAGCGGTACGATGCGTTCTTTGCTGCCTTTTCCGAGGACGCGCACGATTCCATCCAGGGCATCTAACGCGAAAACTTTCAACCCGGTCAATTCCGAGACACGCAACCCGCTGGCGTACATGACTTCGATCATGCAACGGTCGCGCAGCCCGAGGGCAGTGTCGGTGTTGGGCGCTGCCAGGAGGGCTTCTACCTGGGCTTCAGAGAGGGTGCGTGGGAACCTGGGAGTGGGCAGGGGCGGGTCGAGTTTCAGCGTCGGGTCTTCGGTGATGCGCCCGTTGAGCAATAGATACCGGTAATAGCGCCGCCAGGCGGCAAGCAAGCGGCGTTGGCTTGCCGGTTTGGCGCGGAGGCTGAATTCGGCGAGCCAGGTGGACAGGTCTTCGTTATGTGCCATGTCGATGTTCTTGCTGCGCGTGTCGAGGAGCCAACGTCCGAAAAGCATGATGTCGCTGCGATAGCCCGCCAGGGTATTGCGCGCCAGCCCGTGTTCGAGCCACATCGCGTCGCAAAAGGCGTCGAGCTCGCCCGCAAGCGCGGCGGGCAATTCTGGCGCAGGGCCGGCCGTTGTCTGTGGCTTGCGGGGGGTCATTGCCCTAGCGGCGTACGTCGCCGTCGCCGAAGACAATCCATTTCTGGCTGGTCAACCCTTCGAGGCCAACGGGGCCGCGTGCGTGGATTTTGTCGGTAGAAATGCCGATTTCCGCGCCAAGGCCGTATTCAAAACCGTCAGCGAAGCGGGTGGAGGCATTGACCATGACGGAGGAGGAATCCACTTCACGCAAGAAACGCATAGCACGTGTGTAATTCTCGGTGACGATGGCTTCCGTGTGACTGGAACTCCAGGTGTTGATGTGGGCAATGGCTTCGTCGAGCCCAGCAACGATTTTGATCGCGATGATCGGAGCCAGGTATTCCTCGCCCCAATCTTCTTCGCACGCGGCAACGAGTTTTGCGCCGGGGATATCGCAAAGCCGCAATAGGGCGAGCGATTCTTCGCAACAGCGCATTTCTACGCTTTTGGCAGCCAGCATGGCGGCGATTTCCGGCAATGCCGACGCGGCCTTCCCGCGCGAAACCAGGAGCGTTTCGGCGGTGTTGCAAACTCCGTAGCGTTGCGTTTTGGCGTTTTCGACGATGGGTACGATCATTGAAGGGTCGGCTTCATCGTCGATATAGACGTGGCAGTTGCCGTCGAGATGTTTGATGACCGGCACACGCGCTTCGTTCGAGATGCGCTCGATAAGCCCTTTCCCACCGCGCGGGACGATAACGTCGACGTACTCCGGCATCGTGATGAGCGCACCGACCGCTGCCCGGTCGGTGCTGTCGACAACCTGCACGGAGGTGGTAGGCAACTCGACGGCGGCCAGCCCGGCCTGAACGCAGGCGGCAATGGCGCGGTTGGATTCGATGGCTTCGCTGCCTCCGCGCAGGATTGCGGCGTTGCCTGCTTTCAGGCAGAGCGCGGCGGCATCGGCGGTTACATTGGGACGCGCTTCGTAAATGATGCCGATTACGCCAAGCGGCACGCGCATCTTGCCGACCTGGATGCCCGAGGGGCGGCGGCGGACATCGGTGATTTCTCCTACCGGGTCGGGGAGTGAGGCGACTTGTTCGAGTCCGGTGGCCATGGCTTCGACGCTTTTTTCATTCAGCCCCAGGCGGTCGAGCATAGCCGCTTCCAACCCGGTTTGCCGCGCTAGGGCGAGGTCTTTGGCATTGGCGGCCAGCAAAGTATCGCGCTGGCGACGGATTTCTTCCGCCGTTGCGACGAGCGCCATGTTTTTGATCCCGGTCGAAGCAACCGCCAGCACGCGAGAGGCCTCGCGCGCCTGACGACCCAAGGTGTGCATGATGTGCTGGATGTCCATCTGGTATAAAGGGAGCCAGAAAAATGGAATTAGAACACTGAATACGAATGCCGTGTTTGCCGACCTCAGCGTGGGCATAGCCGCAAGGCCAGATGCAGGAACTCGTCCCAGATTTCGCCACGGACGAGCCCCTTGGCCATGCGGTCGATGCGGGCGGCGTGGAGCAGGGCGGTGTGCAGGGTGGGGCGGGTCAAACGGGCTAAGGCGGCGCGAATGGCTTGCTGGCGTGCAGAGTCGAAAATGCGTTCGGCCTTGAAAAGTGCGGCCAGCGGTTGCCCCATGTCGGTGTCGCTACGCAGCAGGGCGAGCGTGCGGATTTCGTTGGCCAGCGCCCACAATATCAGCGGTGCGGGTGCGCCTTCGCCGCGCAGCCCATTAAGCAAGCGTGCGCAGCGGGCTGCGTCACCCGAAAGAAATGCCTGCCGCAGCATGTCGATGTCGTAGCGGGTTACGTTGAGCACTGCCGCTTCGACTTGGGGAATCGTTAGTTCACCTTCGCCGTACAGTAGTCCAAGTTTGAGAATTTCCTGATGTGCGGCGAGCAGGTTACCTTCAACGTGATTGACGATGAATTCCAGTGCCCCCGCAGGCACGGACTGACGCTGTGTGGCCAATCGTGCGGTGACCCATGCGGGCAGGCGCTCGCGCGGCGGTGTCTCGAATTCGACGGTCGTCCCGACTTCGGCAATGGCCTTGAACCAAGTAGTTTTTTTCGTTTGCCAATCGAGTGCAGGCAGGGTGATTAGGGTCACTGTCCCGGCGGGCAGCGCAGCAGCATAACGCTGGAGCATCTCGCCGCCGTCCCGACCGGGTTTGGCGGTGGGAATACGTAGGTCGATAAGTTTCGATCCACCAAAGAGCGAGAGGTTGCTCGCAGACAGCGTCAGGGTATCCCAGCGGAAACCCTTGTCCACGACCAGAGTTTCGCGTTCGTCAACCCCTTGGCGGCGTGCGGTTGCGCGCAATGCATCCGCCGCTTCCAAAGTCAGCAGTTCGTCACCATGCAGCACCCATAACGGGGCGAGCGGTTTTTCAAGATAGCGGGTGAAATCGTTCGGGCGTAGGTTCACGGACGCTGCCAGGAGGATAGCCGCCGCATGATCTGACGCACGAGATCGCTTTCCATGTCGTCGTAAAGCAGCGCTTCTTCCTGCTCTTTGCTGAGAACAAGTTCGTCGCTGAAGGTTAATTCGCGCCGGGCGGAAATCGCGGAGGGAGGGATCAATTCTTTGCCGTCGTGGTCGATGAGGCGAAAGCGTAGGGTTTGGGTGAGTTCGTATTCACGTACCGTACCAGCAGGGGTGAGGCTCAGGATCTCGCGCGAGCGATCGTTGGCGATTATCTGGAGCTTGGCTTCAGCGCGGGAAGCATCTTTTTCGACCTTGGTCGAACCACTCAACGCTACCTGGCGGCGCAGGGCGATACCTAGTGATGTGTATTCGCTCGCACTGATATGGATGGTGGAGAAGGCCAACGGCCGCGGGCCACTCAGATGGAAGCCGCAACCGGCAAGTGCGGCGAGGCCGAAGGCAAAGAAGATGAGCTGCAAGTGGCGGGTGAGACGGAAGAATGGAGGGGACATGTCTTCAAACCACAATGTTAACTAGTCGTTCGGGCACAATCACCACCTTTTTGGCAGGTTTGCCATCCATGAATTTCTGCGCTGCCTCGGTGGCGAGCGCAACGGCTTCAATGAGGGTTTTTTCGGCATCGGCAGCAACCCGGAGGCTGCCACGCAGTTTGCCATTAATTTGAAGCACGAGTTCGATTTCGTCCTGTGCCAACGCATCCGATTGGGGTTCGGCCCAGGGTGCAGCGAGGATATCGTCACCGAAGCCACATTCCTGCCACAGGGCGTGAGCGATGTGCGGCGTGACCGGCGAGAGCAGCCGCAGCAGGATGGAAAAACCCTCGAAGGCGACCGCGCCAGCGGAGGCGTCCCCTCGCGGCAGTTTTTCGAGGGCGTTCAGGATTTTCATCGCCGCCGAAACCACGGTGTTGAACTGATGTTTGGCGAAGTCGTGATTGGCCTGCTTGAGATGTATATGGATTTCGCGTCGGGCATCGGTGATCGCTGCGGGCAATCCGGAGGGGATACTGATGGGGTTTTGGGCGGTGCCGTATTCCGCCACGAGGCCGTAGCCGAACGCCCAGACGCGGCGTAGGAAGCGCGACGCGCCTTCTACGCCGGAATCCGACCATTCGAGTTGTTGATCGGGCGATGCGGCGAACATGATGAACAGCCGCACCGTATCTGCGCCATATTGCTCGATCATCATCAACGGGTCGACACCGTTGTTCTTCGACTTCGACATCTTTTCGATGCCGCCGACCGTCACCGGCAGGCCGTCGGCCTTAAGCGTTGCGCCGATGGGGTGGCCACGTTCGTCGGTGGTCACGGAGACCTCCGACGGGTTGATCCATTGTTTCTTGCCGTTTTTATCTTCGCGGTAATAACTGGAAGCTACCACCATACCCTGCGTGAGTAGGCGGGTGAAAGGTTCCGAAAGATTGATAAGGCCGCAATCGCGCATCGCACGCGTGAAAAATCGCGAATAGAGCAGATGGAGAATGGCGTGTTCGATGCCGCCGATGTATTGGTCTACGGGCATCCAGTAATTCACGCGTGCGTCGAGCATTGAGTCCGAATTGCCGTTCGATGCGTAGCGCAGGAAATACCACGAGGATTCGACAAAGGTGTCCATCGTGTCAGTTTCACGCCGTGCCGCTTTGCCGCATCGGGGACAGGCGCATTCGTAGAACGACGGCATCTTGGCGAGCGGCGAGCCACATCCGGTGATTTCGACATCTTCGGGCAGGACGACTGGGAGTCGGTCGTCAGGCACGGGTACATCGCCGCAACTGTCGCAACGAACCATCGGGATCGGGCAGCCCCAGTAGCGTTGGCGCGAGACGCCCCAGTCCCGGAGCCGGTATTGCACCCGTTTTTGCCCTAACCCCTTGGCGGTGAGGTCTGCTGCAATGGCATCGACCGCGCCCTGGAAATACAGCCCGTCGTATTTGCCTGAGTTCACCAGTTGCCCATGGTCGGCGTAGGCGTCGATCCATTGTCCGGTAACCTCGTCGTAAGCGCCGCAGGTGGAGCGTACAACCATCTTGACCGGCAACCCATATTGGCGGGCGAAAGCATAATCGCGCTCGTCGTGGGCGGGTACGGCCATGACAGCGCCTTCGCCATAGCCCATCAGCACATAGTTGGCGACCCACACCGGCAGGGTTTCCCCCGTAAGCGGATGGATGACCGAGAAGCCGGTATCCATGCCTTTCTTTTCCATCGTCGCTAGAGTGGCTTCGGCGATACTGCCCTGCCGGCATTCCTCGACGAAGGCAGCCAGTTTCGGGTTGTTCGTGGCGGCTTCCGTTGCCAGCGCGTGTTCGGCGGCGACGGCAACGTAAGTAGTTCCCATCAGAGTGTCAGCGCGCGTGGTAAAGACCTTCAGCATTCCCGCTTTGCCGATGCTCGCCATATCGTAGGGGAAATGCGCTTCGACACCCTCGGAGCGGCCAATCCAGTTCTTCTGCATCAGTTTGACCTGTTCCGGCCAGTCGGGCAGCGTGTCGAGGGCTGCGAGCAACTCTTCGGCGTAGGCGGTGATCCGCATGTAGTACATAGGGATTTCACGCTTTTCGATCAGAGCACCCGAGCGCCAGCCCCGTCCATCGATGACCTGCTCGTTGGCAAGCACGGTCTCATCGACGGGATCCCAGTTCACCGTGCCGAGTTTCTTGTAGATCAGGCCTTTTTCGAAGAGCCGAGTAAAGAGCCACTGCTCCCATCGGTAGTACGCGGGCGCGCAAGTGGCAACCTCGCGCGACCAGTCGATGGCAAAGCCCAGCCGTTTCAACTGATCTTTCATGTAGTTGATGTTGTCGTAAGTCCATTTTGCCGGGGGGACGTTGTTCTGGATCGCGGCGTTTTCGGCGGGCATCCCAAAGGCGTCCCAACCCATCGGCTGGAGCACGTTATAGCCCTGCATACGGTAATAACGCGCAAGCACATCGCCGATCGTGTAGTTGCGGACATGCCCCATGTGTAGCTTGCCCGAGGGGTAGGGAAACATCGACAGGCAGTAGTATTTCGGGCGGCTGCTGTCCTCAGTGGTGAGGAAGGCCATGGTGGATTCCCAATGATCCTGGGCGGCGGCTTCGATGGCGGTGGGCTGGTATTTGTCCTGCATGATATCGGGCGTGCTTGGCAGTGGGCCGGAACGTGAAAACATAAAAGTATATCGCGGCGCGCCGTGCCGATAAAAAAACACCCGGCAGAGCCGGGTGTGAAATCTCCTATGATAAGGAGAGGGAGGGAACTAGCGGGGTCGCCAAACCCCTGAAAACCGGATGATTCGAATAGCTTTTTTACACGGATGCTGTTCTGCAAAAATATAATTTTTTTAGAAATATTCTTTATTTTTTATAAAGTTATATAAATATATTATTTTAATTTTAAGTTAATTTGCTGCTACGCACAATACAGAGTGTAGTACAGGCTCAAGGCGTTTTCAAGATGCAAGCGTGCAAAATGCAGGTCAGGCACAAAAAAAAGCATTGACGGAACTAAGGCGGCTGGCGGTTAGAATGGCGGGCGTTTGAGGAACACTCATGTCTGACCCGCTACTCACCCGCCTGAATCCGCAACAAGCCGAAGCTGTCACCCTGCCTACGCGGCATGCCTTGGTGCTTGCTGGGGCTGGCTCTGGCAAGACCCGAGTGCTCACTACCCGCATTGCCTGGTTGCTGAGGCAAGGCATGGTGAGCCCGGCGGGCATACTTGCCGTGACGTTCACCAACAAGGCTGCGCGCGAAATGCACTCAAGGCTCGAAGCCATGCTGCCGGTGAACTTGCGTGGGATGTGGATCGGCACCTTCCACGGGCTGTGTAACCGCATGCTACGAGCGCATCACCACGATGCCGGACTGGATCGCTTGTTCCAGATTCTCGATACCGCCGACCAGCTTGCAGCGATCAAGCGGCTGCTGAAAACGCTCAATGTCGACGATGAAAAATTCCCGCCGCGCGACCTGCAGCATTTCATCAATGCCAACAAGGAAGCGGGCTTGCGCCCACATGTAGTTGAAGCCCTGGACAAATATACGCGTAGCCGCATTGAGTTGTACCAGGAATACGATGCCCAGTGCCAGCGGGAATCGGTCGTGGATTTTGCTGAACTGTTGCTACGCAGCTACGAATTGCTCCAGCGCAACGAGCCGATCCGGCGGCACTACCAGCAGCGTTTCCGCTACATCCTGGTCGACGAGTTTCAGGACACCAACATCCTGCAGTACCGCTGGCTGAAAATGCTTGCCTCCAATGGGGAGGAGGGGGGTGCGGCGCTTTTCTGCGTCGGGGATGACGACCAGAGCATCTACCGTTTTCGGGGCGCGGAAATCGGTAACATGCGCAGCTTCGAGCGGGAATTCCAGGTGCGGGATATCATCCGCTTGGAACAGAACTACCGCTCGCACGGTAATATCCTTGATGCGGCCAACGCCATCATCCGGAACAACGGCAATCGCCTGGGCAAGAACCTCTGGACGGAGCAGGGCGAAGGCGAGCCGCTCCGGCTATTCGAGGCATTCAGCGATATGATTGAAGCGCGCTGGATCGTCGAAGAAATACAAGCCCTGCTACGTGATGGTTCAACGCGTAGCGACATTGCCGTGCTGTACCGGGCCAACGCCCAGTCGCGCGTACTCGAACACCAGCTTTTCACAAACGGTGTGCCGTATCGCGTACATGGAGGATTACGGTTTTTCGAGCGCCAAGAGGTTAAACACGCGCTTGCTTACCTGCGCCTAATTGCCAATCCTGGGGACGACACTGCCTTCATGCGTGTGGTGAATTTCCCTACGCGAGGCATTGGTGCGCGCACGCAAGAAATGCTCCAGGACGCGGCTCGGCAATGGAGTGGCAGCCTGTATGCCACTGTGCCGCATCTGTCCGGCAAAAGCGCCGCTTCGCTTGCGCGTTTCGTGAGCCTGGTTGAAACATTGCGCCGCGAGACGGAAACCCTGCCGCTGCCCGAACTGGTGGAACACATGCTCGAACGCAGTGGCCTCTCCACGCACTACCAGGCAGAGAAAGAAGGCCAGGACAGGCTTGAAAATCTTGCCGAACTCGTCCGTGCTGCCGAAAATTTCTGCGCCGAAACCCGTGCCGACCCTGAAACCCTGCCGCAGCCGCGCGCTCTGCTGGCAGATTTTCTCGATCACGCCTCGCTCGAAGCTGGAGACCATCAGGCGGGCGCGCAGGAAGAAGCCGTGCAGTTGATGACCGTACATTCGGCCAAAGGGCTGGAATTCGACATTGTTTTCCTATGTGGGCTGGAAGAAGAACTCTTTCCGCACGCCAACAGCTTGCGCGAGGCTGCGGGGTTGGAAGAAGAACGGCGGTTGATGTACGTAGCGGTGACCCGTGCCCGCGAACGCCTGTATTTGTCCTGCGCTCAGAGTCGTTCGCTGCACGGGCAGGTGCATTACCACCTGCGGTCGAGGTTTCTCGACGAAATACCGCCGGAACTGCTCAAACTGCTCACGCAGCCCGCCTCAAGCATGCGTTTCGGTGGGTATGCTGGCGATGACTGGCACAAGAGGGATGTTTCCCGCCCCTCGGTTCCCGTTCCACCGACGAACGCACGGCTCTCAAACGCACTGTCCGGGGGCTTTCGCATCGGGCAGAACGTACGCCATCCCACATTTGGTTATGGCGTGATCGTTGCAGCTGAGGGTGCTGGCAACGATGCCAAGCTGCGCATCAACTTCGGTGACGCGGGCGTTAAATGGCTGCTGCTGTCGATGGCGAAGCTGGAAGCGGTTTGAGGGTTGTTTCGCACGGGTCTGGAAGGGTCACAGGAAGCGTTCGTTTCGTCGGAAGCTTTATCATTTTTTCGCCACCGTTGAGGGGAAACCAGCCGAAAAAGACTATTTCACGCAGCATACAAAAAATCTGCCCTATAGAAAGATGAAGACGAGGAAGTGTTGGTGGTGGTTCTGGTTCAGTTTCCATGAATAAATCTGCCAAAACTTCACGAGTTCAAAGAAAGCCCGCATCCACCAGCATAGTCGTTGCGGTATTGTGAAGCGCTACCTGGATTCCGGAGAATAACCCGTCGAAATGTCTATTATGCACAAAATATAGAATACCCCCTGCCTCCAACAAACTTTCTGCCAGTGCAAGATCAACAGGGGCGGGGATGGCGGTAGATTGGAATCATGAGAATGTAAAAATCATAAAGTAAACCGAAGGGCTCACCATCAGTCAGGGTCGCCGTTATTTGCTTTCTCGGAACGAACTTTCCTGCATCCGGCGCTTGATTTCTTCAAATTCGATAGGTGCGTAGCCAATGCGCTCCACTGACACGCAGAAGGACTGGGAGGAACAATCCGTATACATCGGATTACCATGCACATGGCCGAAGATATTTGCGTAGGGCATGTTTTTGTTGAGATACATCGGTTCGTGCGACAGGATATAAAAATCATCTAGTATTATGGGGTAAGCAGATACTTCATTAAAACCCGCTTTTTGCCACCAAATCACTGAACGGTTCCTATCGTGGTTGCCCAGAACCAAAATTTTATAGCCATTGAGGTTTTGGGCTGTTTTTATTGTTTGATCTGAGGGTAAAAAAACAAAATCTCCCAAGATGAAAATTTTATCTTCCTTTTTGACACAGGTATTCCAGTTATTGATTAAGGCCGTATCCATTTCCTGCGCGGATGAAAACGGGCGCTTTTCGTACTTGATAATGTTCGTGTGGCCAAAATGAGTGTCGGCGATAAACCATGTTTTTTGCACCTTGCGCCCTCCGCAAAATATTCCGGATATCATGATAACACTCATTTTGATTAAGATATATTTGTTTTGATTATTTTTTGCAATGACGGTTTTTACCAAAAACCGCTTGCCATCCTTCGCCCGCTTGCGGGAGAGGGAAGGGTATTGCCCCTTCCCAGCCATCACCATGACAGCCTTTACCTGGCACTGCTAAAGTTGTTCCAGTAGTACCCTTCCATAACCTTGTCTGCATCTTGGCTCCCTCATGGGAGCACTTAAAGGAACCTCCGTGTTCAGTTATTTTGAAAAAACCGTCAATCCCTATCCTGATGCGCCTCCGGTGACGTCGCCACACGGGTTTTTTGCTTTTTTGTGGCGGGGCATCGAGGAGCTGCGAGGATTGATTGTCGCCATGATGTTGTGCACGGCTGTTATCGGCGTTTTTGAAGCCTTGCTTTTCGCCATGCTGGGTAAGGTGGTGGACTGGCTTTCCACGATCAACCCTGCCCGTTTGTGGGACAAAGCAGGGAACGGCCTGTTGCTACTGGCGGGCATCATCCTCGCCAGCATAGGGGTAGTGTTCCTGCATACCCTGATCAAACATCAGGCGCTGGCGGGCAATTTTCCGATGCGGTTGCGCTGGAATTTTCACCGCCTGATGCTTGGGCAGAGCATGAGCTTCTATCAAGACGAGTTCGCCGGGCGAATCTCGGCCAAGATGATGCAGACCGCGCTTGCCGTCAGGGATACCTGTTTCATCATGACCGATATCCTCGTGTTCATCGTCATTTACTTTGCCACTATCGCGGTGGTGGTTGCCGGTTTCAATGCTTGGCTGCTTGTGCCCTTGCTAGGGTGGGTGATCTGTTACCTGGGTGCTTTATGGTTTTTCATACCCCGGTTGGCGCGGGTGGCACGGGCGCAGGCTGATGCGCGCGCTTTGATGACTGGGCGTGTGACGGATGCTTATACCAACATTACCACGGTCAAACTTTTTTCCCACGCAGGGCGCGAGGCCATATTCGCACGCACGGCCATGCAGGAATTCATGCTCACAGTACATGGACAAATGCGCTTGGTGAGCAGCATCGAAATTGTTCAGCAAACCCTGTCGATGGGGTTGATCCTGGGAACCTCCGGCACGGCGCTGTGGCTGTGGTCGCGGGGTGAGGTCGGCGCAGGCGCGTTGGCAGCGGCTACGGCAATGGCCTTGCGCCTGAACGGCATGTCGCATTGGATCATGTGGGAAATGGCCTCGTTGTTCGAGAACGTGGGCACTGTGCTAGACGGAATCAATACATTCTCCCGCCCGCCCCGGGTCGTGGATTGCACTGATGCGCGGGAACTCTCGGTGACGTGTGGCGAGATCCGTTTTGAGCAGGTCTGCTTTTCCTATGGCATGAGAGGGGAAGGGACAACGGTAAAACGGGTCATCGACCATCTCGATCTGACGATCCGTTCTGGCGAAAAAATCGGCCTCGTCGGGCGGTCAGGTGCGGGCAAATCAACCATCGTCAACCTGCTGCTGCGTTTTTACGATCCGGAGTCGGGACGCATCCTGATCGACGGGCAGGATATCGCCTCGGTTACCCAGGACAGCCTGCGTTCCAGGATCGGCATGGTGACACAGGATACCTCGCTGTTGCATCGTTCGGTTCGGGACAACATCCTCTATGGGCGGCCTGACGCTAGCGACAACGACATGCTGGAGGCAGCCCGGAAAGCTGAAGCGCATGACTTCATCCAGGATTTGAGCGACCTGAAAGGGCGGCATGCCTACGATGCCCACGTTGGCGAACGTGGGGTGAAACTTTCCGGTGGGCAGCGGCAGCGAATCGCTATTTCGCGTGTCATGCTGAAAGATGCCCCGATCTTGCTGCTCGACGAAGCGACCAGTGCGCTCGATTCCGAAGTTGAAGAAGCAATCCAGAAAAGCCTCTATCAATTGATGGAAGGTAAAACCGTGGTAGCCATCGCGCATCGCCTCTCGACCATCGCGGCAATGGATCGCCTGATTGTCATTGATCGTGGACGCATCGTCGAAGAGGGCGATCATCGCAGCCTGCTCGTGCGCGGTGGGCTCTATGCCCGGCTCTGGGCGCGCCAGAGTGGCGGTTTCCTAGGTGATGAGCTTGGGGAGGACGATAATGTAAAGTGACAAAAAATGGCCGGGACAATACCCGGCCATGCGCGGGGGATAAAGCGCTCAATAGCCGATGTCGTATAAGGCATTGACAATCAAACCGGTTCCGATTGCGAGCAGCAGGATGTCGTTACCTACGCGCACATAACGGTGATTGCGGGGCGGTGGCGCTAGATTATAAATCTGTGGCGATGGAATTTCCTGATAAACAACCGTACGTGGCAATGAACGTCCCATTCGCCAGGAGCGCCCTGGACGTTGTTGGTAAGTGGCATACGAACCGCGCGGAAGAGGAGCCATTTTGCGGTAAGTTACGCGGGGCGGCGGGGCAGCACGGTACTGGGGCGGTGGTGCGGCCTGCCGCCTGGGCGG
>WQYV01000010.1 GCA_009781085.1 Betaproteobacteria bacterium | reverse complement strand
TTGTGCTTCACCTCAAAGAGTGCGAGTTTCGATTTAACCATCGCCATGGCAACCTTTACTTGGTACTGTTAAAGTTGTTGCGTGAGCAACCTTTGTAGCTTGGTTTGCTTCCTAAGACCCTTGGGAAATATCTCCCCCACCCTAGACATCATAGGGTATGTTCCTTTGCTCTCATGGGTTCAGGCCGCCGAATGGGTTGAAATTCGCGGCAACTTTCCAAAGGGCAGTGCCGAAAAATGGATTCCGTACATTGAAAACGCAGAGCACGTCATCGCCCTGCGCGTTGAAGGCGAGTCGATGACCGCGCCAATGGGCAAGAGTTACCCGTCTGGCTGCATTATTTTTGTGGATACAAAACGCCGGTCTCCTGTATCCGGCGAGCGCGTGGTCGCTGTTGAGTTTGGTAAACCATACGCCACGTTCAAGGTATACAGGAAAGAAGAAGACCGGTGCTGGCTGGAAGCGCGCAACCCTGACAAGGACGCCTACCCTTCCATCAAGGAAGATTTTCGCGTGATTGGCACAGTTGTAGGGAAGTGGGAGGCGGAGTAAAACCCTTCGTCGGCCGAGCTGGGGAGGTGTCTTTGCTGCGAAAAACAGCCAACTGGTTATTCTTGAATAGTAACCGCGTGGTAAATAACCGCTCCTTCATTACCTGATACCACAAAGCACTCAAGCGGAAGCGGCAGCAGGAAGCGGGATAACCGGGGAGTAAATGCGCCGGTATTCCTCACAGCGTTCGAGGTAGTCCTTAGTGCTTCGGGGCATCGTTACCCTGGCTCGGCTCAGGTAAGTGATGAGCGCACGCCCCTGCTTGATGAGGCGGATCCCATCCGCTGCATGGCGCATCAACGGTGCGTCCGGCTGCGCAGGCATGGGCGGGGCGTAAGCGGCAAGCTGCTCTGAAGCGACAACGAAACCGGCCCAGATATCGAAAATGTCTTCGTCGGTACGCAGGGTTTCGCACTTGTTCTTGGCTTCGTCGGTGAAGCGGCGGATGATCGTTGGTGCATCGGAAAAGAGTGGGTCGTTGGCGAAGGTGTGCACCATCACATCGGAGACGCGGTCGATGTCGCGCAGCGTCTGCGCTATCTTGATGTAGCGGCTCTCGTAGAAAGCCTCTACCGGGATGGAAAAAGCACGGAAAGGCTCGCCCCACAACTCGTCGATGCCCTCCTCGCCGCTACGGTGCAGAACCATACGGCCCAGGGAAAGTGCTTCTTGCAGGCAGTCCCCGCATTCGCACATCAGGGCGTTGTCCTCGTCGATTTCGATGCCCTGCTCCTGCAACTCCACGAGCTTGGTGAAGATATCGGTGGCGCGGTTGAATAACGCCCCGGCCAGCATAGCGCCTTTGACGCGCTTTCTCGCCGGAACCTGTTCCTTCTCAAAAGCTTCACGGGTTTCGCCTAGGCGTTTGCCGGGGATGTTGATGCCGTGTTCGACATGGTTGAATAGGCGGCGGGTCGTCGCTTGAATCAGGAGTTTCTTGGCCTGCAACGAGTCGGCGGGCGGATCGTAAGCCTTGATCCAGTAGCCATCGTAATAGACGCGCTT
This sequence comes from Betaproteobacteria bacterium, assembly GCA_009781085.1. Taxonomy (GTDB): domain Bacteria; phylum Pseudomonadota; class Gammaproteobacteria; order Burkholderiales; family Rhodocyclaceae; genus WRNU01. Next base: position 46,582 of record WQYV01000010.1, on the reverse strand, counting down.
GATGCCGTCGACGATGCGCAGGGTGCCGTTCGGAATAACTACCATTTAGGTTGTCCAGGCGAAGGGTTCGACATGGGTAACAGATTTATGGGGCGGAAATCAAAGCATACGCCCGTCGTTAACAGCATAGAAGTGTGGTTCCTACGCTTTTAGCCCCTGCAGCGAGGGAAAACATCACACCTGTCATCGTAATAAAGCACGGCGCATTTTATTATAAAAAGTTGGCTTCAACATGCCCGAATGCGGCGAGCCGGTAGCCACGTTGCGCCTTGGAGACGTTTTCAAATGTCAGGGGCAGGGTTTCCCGCAAATTTTCAGCGAACCGGACGAGTTCGCTCTCATCGCCTTTGACCAATTCGAGTTCAAGCTCATGGATCGGTGTGCTGCTCCCTCCCGCCTCAATGAGGCCGGTGTCGATCATGGCAAGGATACACACGCCGGAACGCGGTTCGATGCGCCGGGTGTCGCGTAAAAAGCGTGTGGTGAAAACAGGGACGAGTTCGTCCCGAACCTGCGTGAGCAAGGCGGCGATAGCTGTGTCGGTGACAGCGGAAAAGTTGAAATATCCGCACCAGGGCGTTTCCCATTCTGGCCGCCGTGTCAGCCCGTTGATGCTCGTTTGAGCCGAGCATTTGACGGTTTGCACCATCCCCCCTGCTTGCTGGCGCAGCCGAAGCCCAACCCTGTGCGCCTTGAGCGTGAGCGAGGGTGTGTCGAAATAGGTGTTGTCGAGCGTGTCCGGTTCCCCTTCGCGCGGCGCGCCCGCGATGAGTGGATGGCATACGATTTCCGGGAGGGTTTCGGCGGGGAAAGAGAGCTTAAGTTCTATTTCGATGGACATGGCCGTCAATATCCAAGAGCGGCTCCCCAAGATCAGGTGGGGGTTTCACTGCCGCCGTCATTCGGTTGCTCTGCGTTGTTCTTAGTGGGTGGAGGGAGGGCGGGTTCGGCACTACGCGGAGGAAAAAAGAAATCCAGCGGGTGACTGAAAAAATGGCGCAACACCAGGGTACTGAGAACGCGCCCTTGAGCGAAAGTAATACCGCGCGAACGCATCGCCACATAAAGGGCAAGAGTAAAACTGACGAGCAGGTTTATCAAGCCGATCAACAGGACGCCCGTAATAGTGACGCCGAGCACAGAAAGGGGTACGGCGAAATCATAAGCTGCGGCTGCAAACCCGACATACGCGGAGGAAAAGGCGATATGACGGATATCCAGTGGCAGGCCGAGCAGCACCCTCAACGCGGTAGCGCCCCCTAACAGGAAACCAAAAAAGAAGTTACCAGCCAGCGCCCCCAGATTGTTTTCGACGTAAGCCGTAAAGCGTTGCGTAAGTGCTTCACCGAACAGCCGCCGGGGCCAGCGCAATTGCGCCAATCGTTCCGGAATGCGGTTATAGGCCGTCAGATTGTCGTAATAAGCGGCAATAAGGCCGGAAAGAAAGAGGCACACTCCAGCGACCGCCGCAAAAAACGGCGCTCCGCTCAAGGGATGGGCATCGGCAAGCAGGTGCTCGGCCTTATCGACATCGATGAAAGGCGCCCCCATGAAATGAACGAACGCGAACGAGAACAGGATCGACATAGGGATAGATAGGCCGAGGTTGCCAACGATGGCGGCAAATTGGCTGCGCAGAGTGCACACGACGACTACGGCGAGGTCTTCGAGGTCGCGTGTTTTCCCACGGACTTCACCGATGGAGGCCGCAATGGCGTTAGCGGTCATTGCAGGTTGCTTGGTGGCCACCGTGCCGCCCAGAAAGTGAATGAGCGCAAAACCGATGCCATAATTCAGGCAATAGCACAAAGCCTGGGTGAGCGGGGCCATCTCCAGTTTACCGAGCATGATCTTGAAGGCCGACATGAAGGCGATGATGAAGCCGCCGAGCGCTGCCGAAAGGAACATGCCGAAATATTCGTGCCGGTTGGTTGTGATGTACTGTTCGCCCCGTTTACTCGCGCTTTCTGTCATGCGCAGGGAAAGCAGGCCGACGTTGGTGCTCCAGTAATCGGAGAGCCGGTTTTTGCGGCATTCGGCGCGTACCGTCTTCTTGAAAAACGCCACCGCCTGAGGCAGCAATGAAACGATGGTACGTGTCTGGTGCAACTCGTGCAGCAACCCGAGCAATCCATGGATGCGGTCAAGGTGCTGCCGCAGGCGTTCCAGCGTGAAAGTCAATGTCAGGCTGGTTCCCAGGCGGGACGCACGCCGACGTACACGCTGCAGGACTTCCTGGCACTGGTCGAGCATGACCCCAAGGTGAGCTTCGTCCCCAAGCGGAGCCTCGGGGTTATTCCACCATGTGCGGTAAGCCTCCAGATAAGCCATGACCTCGGTGTTCTGGGCAATAAATGGAGATTCCACTTCTTCGAGGTGCGGGTCGATGCGCACCAGTTCGGGATCCAGCCCAATGGCCGAAACGTGATAGGAGAGGATGCGCAGGGCCTCAAGCATTTCCGAGAGCGCAATAGGCAGGGCTTCTCCTTCGCGGGGCGAGGTCTCAGCGTTATCAAGCAAGGTGCGGAAAAAGCCGATCCACACGTCGTTGGGAACCGCCTCGACCCAAATTTCGTCATCCTTGCGGTGAAAAATCACCGTCATAAGGTCTTTCAAGTAGGTAGGATCGATAACGTCAGGCAGCAGGCGGTGCGAAATACGGCGAGCCGTCTCGGAGAAGAAACCAGTCGAAGGCAGCAGGCCCGACGAGATGTAAAGCGAAATCTGTTTATGGTCGACGAAAAGTTTTAGCAGCGCCGTGCGCAGCGCATGTCGGCTGTCGGGGGTATTGGCCAGCATCTGTGTGAGTTCGGACAGGACGGCGACGGCGTCATCGGTGCGATGCGCACGGGAGGGGCGTACGGTATCGATCAACGCGACCCAGGCGGAAACATGATCGTCGGCAAAATCAGCAGCGATGCGGGTAAGCAGCGCCTCCAGGTGTTTTTTCCGGGCAAGCTCGGGAGAAATTCTGCGAAAAAATTTAAAGGGGTTCCAGGTAAAAACCATCAGACTCCATCTCCTGTCTTCCTGCGCTTATTCGTTTCCAGAACAGTATGCCTGTCGTTTTACGCAAGAGACAACCCGTGATGATACGTTTCGGGAATGAATATCTCATGGCCATGTTCCGGGTGCGGCCAGGATCGAAAAACGACCCGGTGTCGTCACCTTGTCACAAACGCTATCTCGGTTCCAACACGGGGTTGAAATAGATTGAACTTGCCCCGCCGAAACGAAGGCCAAGAAGCGATACTTTGATCATTTTTTGGGGGTGTTCCGATGCAATGTATCCCTCGTCGCCGCTATACGGACAGCTTCAAGACGCATGCTGTTGCTCTGGTCAATACGATCCGGCATATTGTTCAGGGGCGATTTTTATGATGGCGGGCTACGAAAACCAGTCTCAATGAGGGAAACTCGTACAGATGATGCCGCCCCCCAGGCACACCTGCGATTCATAGAGCACCACGCTTTGCCCTGACGTGAGCGCCCATTGTGGTTGGGCGAAAACGATCTGGGCGCGTACATCCTCCCCATCCGGCTCCATTGAGTCGATCACGCAGGGCGTGTCCGGGGCGCGGTAACGTGGCCGGGCGGTGTAGGTCCAGTGTGCGTGGGGTGCGCGGCCTGCGACCCAGTTGAGGTCGAGCGCGGTGAGGCGATCCTTGAGCAAGGCCGGATGGTTGTGCCCCTGTACGACGTAAAGCACATTGGCGGCTACGTCTTTTCCGGCCACGTACCAGGCGTCATGCCCGCCTGCCGCATCCTGCCGCGCCCGGATGCCGCCGATGCCGAGCCCCTTTCGCTGCCCGACAGTATGGTACATCAACCCCTGGTGTTCGCCGAGGACGCACCCATCATCGAGATTGTGGATTTCGCCAGGACAGGTCGGCAGGTAACGCATCAAGAATTCGCGAAACGGTCGTTCGCCGATGAAACAGATTCCGGTCGAATCTTTCTTGGCTGCAACCGGAAGCCCAGCGTCGGCGGCAATGCGGCGCACTTCCCGCTTGGTGAGTGCGCCGAGCGGAAACAGGGTTTTTGCCAGTTGCGCCTGGGTGAGGCGGTAAAGGAAGTAGCTCTGGTCTTTCGTACCGTCCCTGGCCTTGAGCAACTGATATTCGCGGCAACCATCGCCTTCCCAGGCACGCGCCTGGGCGTAGTGCCCGGTGGCGATGCGTTCTGCTCCCATGTTCATAGCGTGGTCGAGAAAGCAGCGGAACTTGATCTCGGAATTGCACAGGATGTCTGGGTTCGGGGTGCGGCCAGCCTCGTATTCGCGCAAGAAATCGGCAAATACCCTTTCCTTGTATTCGCGACTGAAATTGACGGCTTCGAGGTCGATGCCGATCACGTCGCACACTGAGGCAGCATCAATCAAATCCTGTCGGGACGGGCAATAGCCGTCAGCATCGTCGTCTTCCCAGTTCTTCATGAAGAGGCCGCTGACCGCGTACCCCTGGCGCTTGAGCAGCAAAGCCGCAACGGCGGAATCGACGCCGCCGGAAATGCCCACGACCACCCTCATGCGGTTCCCGGCTTCCACCGTGCTCATGGAAGGCTTCCGTTGCCGTAATGGCGCAGCAGTTCCAGCCCATAGTGCCGCCCAGACAGCCAGTCCTCCGCACATTGCAGTACGAGCGGGCTGCGGTGACGTGCGTGCGTGGCGTGGAGTTCTTCGAGCGTCATCCAGACTGTGCGCACGATGCCGCTATCGAGCGTGCGCGCCGGGTCGCTTTCCCCTACCCAGCCACTGAAGGCAAACCGTAAGTAGGCAGCATCTCCCTGTGGACGTGGCCACTGGTAGATACCCACCAGGTATTCCGGGGTAAACGGATGCGCGGTCTCTTCCATCGTTTCGCGGACAACGGCTTGGAGCAGCGATTCGTTTGCCTCCAGGTGCCCAGCGGGCTGATTGAATTGCAAGCCGTCGGCGGTTTCTTCTTCAACCAGTAAAAAGCGGCCATTACGTTCAATGACAGCGGCGACGGTGACGCTTGGTTTCCAACGGTGGCTCATGGGAGGAAGGCGTAAATTTCTTCATTCTAGCGCCCATTTGCTGTCGCCTGCTATGTTGTAATACTCTTTCCTTATAGAATGCTAAGTAGGTTAAACTTTTGTATGTATTTATTTTTCATATAAAGGGAAGCGGATGTCAAATGGCCTGAAGTATTCGTTGACCAATGTGTGTGCAGCCGTTGCTGGGATGTTGGCGTGCGTTGCGTTTTTGTCCATCGCAGGTTGTACTGAGAAAGGCTCTCCGCCCCAGGCAGGGGCTGCGCCTTCTGCAAACGTGGATGTAATAAAAGACCTTTCGTTCTTCGACAGCATTACCACGCTGGATGCGGTGTTTCCCGACCCAGCTGTGCAGGCGCTTTTTGAAGTGTCTCCGCCAGAGATGAAGGAGCCAGGAAGCAGGGTGTACTTGTTTGCGCTAACTCCACAAACGAATGGCCTTTACGTTGTTTCCATCAAATGGGTACTTGAAGGAACGTCTTCTCAAGTCATGGGAGGTGGGGGAAATCTAGGGAGAGGGGAGGTTTTTTATACGACGAACACCCCGGACGGAAAATATGAACTTTTTGTCTTATTGCAAACGCAGCTTCCCTTTACGGCTGTTGTGCCACAATTTGATCTCGAAGGAACAGCAAAAAGGTTGCTGTTGCGCTATTCGCAGCATTTGTCTAACCAACTGCCCGAACCATTGCGGGATGAATGAATGTTACAAATGCTAGTGTATCAACTCCAGTTTATGCCAATTAAGTGCATAAAAAAGTATTCGCTGACCAATGTATGCGCCGTAGTTGCTGGGATGTTGGCGTGTATTGTGTTTTTATCCGTCACTGCCTGTACTTCGTCCCAACTAGGGAATGGGGCTGCATCCTCTGCAAGCGTAGATGCGGTAAAAGACCTTTCGATCTTCGACAGCATCGTTACGCTGGAGGCCGTGTTTCCCGATCCGGCTGTGCGGGCACGCTATAGGCTGCTTTCTCATCCACAGATGTCGGAAGAAAGCCGAATGTATACGTTCGAGTTAATCCGGCAGCCAGGCATGGAGCCAGAAGGCGATACCCATTATATCAACGTGACATTGACGCCCATAATAGCGCCCGCGAGAGCATTTCCTGCTACAAAGCGCCGTCACAAAGAAGATGCTATGGGACGAAGAGAAGAAAGCATCAATTTTGATATGCCCACGCCAAACGGCATATATAACCTTGGCATTTCATCGGACATTCGGCTTCCCGATACGGTCGATATACCTGAACTCGACCTTGAATCCATGGCGAAGAGGCTACAACTACATTATTTGCGGAAGTTGAACAAACTGAACAAGGCACTCCCCAAATCCTTGGCAGAAACTTCGCCCGAACCCTCCATAAACACAGTTGCGGCAAAAGACTTCACACTTTTTGACAGCATCGTCACGCTGGAAACCATGTTCCCCGACCCAGCGATGCGGGCACTTTACAAAAAGAACCCAGTACAGACACAGGCAGGGACACAGGGTTACTCGTTTGCATTGACCCGGCAGCCGGGTATGGAGGATCGCCATTTCCACGATATTTCCGTGGTACTGGCACCTGCGGGAACCTTCGGTCAAGGCACTCAAGTTTCCGCAGGGCAAGGGGGCGACACTATCGATTTTGTGACGCGCACCCCGGACGGAATGTATGACCTTCGTGTTTCAGAAACCATGCGCCTCCCCAGCATGGTTGGCTGGCCAGAAGAATTCGATCCCATCTCTACGGCAGAAAGGTTGCTGCAACATTATTTGCAGGAGGTGGGCAAACGTCTTTCGTTTTTTGACAGCATTACCACACTGAATGCTGTGTTTCCCGATCCAGGTGCACAGGCATTTTTTGAAACGTCTCAACCAGAAACGACGGAAAACGGAGGGCGAGCGTACTCGTTTTCGCTCATCCGGCAGCCGGGCATGGACGGTAGCGATTACTGCATTATTACCGTGGTATGGGCACCTGTGGGGACGTTTCTCCAAGGCTTGGGAGGCATGGGGGGGGCAGGGGGAGGGGGCGTCGATTTTGTAACGCGCACCCCGGACGGCGTATATGACCTTCGCGTCTCACTAGGCATGTCGCTTCCCGTTACGGCTGTTGGGCCACAAATTGATCTCAAAGGAACAGCAGAAAGGTTGTTGCTACGTTACTCGCGCTTATTGCCTAAACAACAAACCAAATCATTGCGAGGTGAATGAAATGAATTTTAATAAAATCCTGTTGGAAAAACTTATAGGGCCTGATTATCTGGGGGAGCTGGATGCTCCAGATGTGGCGGCTTGGTACCGACGGTTGGCCAATTGGTGGCCAAAAAATGTACCAGATCTCAGTGAGCCGCTTGCGGGAAAATTGCTCAATACATGGTTAAACAACAGGGAACGGAACAAAGTATATTTGTTTGAAGCGCCCCCACACCTCCGCTCGCTTGAACTCAAGCAGGTTCGTGAGGGGTTAATTTTTCACCGTACAATTTTTTTGACCGAAAAAAGAGCAAAAAATGGGAAATGGGGGGGCATACTGCCCCGTATTCAAGGTTTACCCGGGTTTCAAAAATGGGATATGCGGGGTGAACTGGCTCTTGAGTACGAGAGCTTGTGCGTTATTGGTGAGGGTCGAGTTGAGATCAATCGCATACAGACGCATGGAACTTCTGCTGAAAGGGACATTCTGGGTGCGATGCATGGCTTTCAACTTAAGAGTAAATGCAAGGTGGTTGTTTCTCCCATCCCAAACTCTTCATTTGTCAATGTACGGTTCAAGGAATGGTACGTATCCATAACCGACGATTATCATTGGGATCCTGAGAAAGGCCTGACTGTGCCTAATCCGGATTACCAAAGCAAGGATCCCAAGGCGGTGAAACCAGACCTCGAAATCATGCCTGTGCACCACTCCAACGCCAAGCGCGTGGAAGATGCTGGTATGGCGGCACCTTTCAAGGTTGAGATCAAACCGTGGCAAATAAATGATGCTGGGATTACGAGAGAAATGAGAATCGATATAAAGCGAAGGTTATAGGAAAACTTTGGCTTATCCTCGCACCCCTCTCCCATGTTGTAGGAGAGGGTAGGGCGTAGCCCAAGAAAGGCAGGCACTTCTGCCCGGCATACCGCCCTGGGCTCCGTAAAGTGGCCATCAAAACCCAAGCCCGCCTGCGCCCTGTGCCTACCTCTACCCTACTTTTCTCCTTGCCGTGTGCATTACTACCCGCCATGTGGCGGTCTTGCGTTAAAATCATCAGTCTTTCGTTCCTGCGGCAGGACGAACGCTTCCAACTTATTTTCAACCAACGGAGAACCCCAAAATGTCAATGGTTGATCGCGACGGCTTTATCTGGAAAGATGGCAAGCTCGTCCCGTGGCGCGAAGCGACCACGCATGTGCTGTCCCATTCCCTGCATTACGGCTTGTCCGTGTTTGAAGGCTTGCGCGTCTACGATACCGCTGAGGGTCCCGCGATCTTCCGCCTGAACGAACATACGACACGCCTGATCAATTCCTGCCGCATCTATCTGATGGACATACCCTATTCCCATGAAATACTGGTGGAAGCGCAAAAGGAAGTCGTGCGCGCCAACAAGCTCAGGGAATGCTACATCCGCCCCATCGTCTATTACGGCCCGGAAAAGATGGGAGTCTCCACCGTGGGAGCTTCGGTGCATGTGGCGATTGCTGCCTGGCCCTGGGGTGCGTATCTCGGCGAGGAAGCCATCGAGCACGGTATCCGTGTCAAAACGTCCTCCTTCGCACGCCACCACGTTAACGTCACCATGCCACGTGCCAAGGTTGCGGGTGCTTACACCAATTCCATCCTCGCCAACCTCGAAGCCACGCGCGACGGCTATCAGGAGGCGCTCCTGCTCGACACGCAGGGGTTCGTTGCCGAAGGTTCTGGCGAAAACCTCTTCATCGTCAAGGACAGCGTGCTGATCGAGCCGGAAATCGCCTCGGCGCTCGTTGGCATTACCCGCGATTCGGTCATTCAGATTGCCAACGCCATGGGGTTGGAAGTGCTGTCCCGCCGCCTGACCCGCGATGACATCTATCTGGCCGACGAAGCGTTCTTCACTGGAACGGCCGCTGAAATAACGCCGATCCGCGAACTCGACAACCGCCCCATCGGCGGGGGCTATCGTGGGCCGGTTACCGCAAAATTGCAGGCGAAGTTCTTCGATGCCGTCAATGGCCGCGCCCCCGAATACAAGCACTGGCTTGCCAAAGTTTGAAGCCGGAAAGCACAAATCACATTGCATGACATGATGAACCTTCCCCTCCCCGCCGCCGAAATCTTCAAGGCTTACGACATTCGTGGCATTGTCGGCAAGACGCTCACTGTTGATGCTGTGAAGGCTATTGGGCATGCTATTGGCAGTGAGGCTGCCGCACGTGGGCAGCAAGCTGTTGCCATCGGGCGTGACGGGCGGCTTTCTGGGCTGGAACTAGCCAACGCGCTTGCCGAAGGCATCCTTGCCGCCGGGGTCGATATCATCGATATCGGCTGTGTGCCGACGCCGGTCACGTACTTTGCGGCGTACCATCTCAGCGCGCATTCCTGCGTTTCTGTTACCGGTAGCCACAATCCGCCCGACTACAATGGCCTGAAGATGGTGCTTGGCAGCGAAACGCTTTTCGGGGAAAAAATCCTTGCGCTCCGCCAGCGCATTGCTGACGGGGAACTCACGCATGGCGCGGGCGTCCGCCATGAGGCCGATATCATCGGCGACTATATCGCCCGCATCGTCGGTGACGTGAGGCTCGCACGCCCGATGAAAATCGCTATCGACTGCGGCAACGGTGTGGCAGGCGCGGTCGCCCCGATGCTGTTTCGCCGGTTGGGCTGCGAGGTGATAGAACTGTTCTGCGAGGTGGATGGGCGTTTTCCGAATCACCATCCCGACCCGAGCAAGCCGGAAAACCTCCATGACCTGATTCGTACCCTCGCTGAAACCGATGTAGAACTCGGGCTGGCATTCGATGGTGATGGCGACCGTCTTGGCGTGGTGACGAAAGATGGCGATATTATCTACCCGGATCGCCAGTTGATGCTGTTTGCTGCCGACGTGCTCGAACGGGTTCCCGGCGGCGAAATCATTTACGACGTGAAATGCACGCGCAACCTTGCGGGCTGGATACGCGCACGGGGCGGCAAGCCGACGATGTGGAATACTGGCCACGCGCTCGTCAAGGCAAAGCTCCGGGAAACCGGCGCACCGCTGGCGGGTGAGATGAGCGGCCACATGTTTTTCAAGGAGCGCTGGTATGGGTTCGACGACGGCCTCTACGCTGGGGCGCGGCTGCTTGAAATCCTTTCAAAGCACACCGACGCCTGTGCCGTGCTAAAGTCCTTGCCCAACGCAGTCTGCACGCCCGAACTTAATATCAAGATGAACGAGGGCGAACCCTTTGAACTTGTGCGGCGGCTGCGGGAAAGCGCTACGTTTGGGGGCGCTACCGAGGTCATTACCCTAGATGGCGTTCGGGTCGAGTATGCTGATGGCTTCGGCCTTGCCCGTCCTTCCAATACAACCCCGGTGGTCGTGCTCCGCTTCGAGGCGGACAGCGACACGGCACTCGGGCACATCCAGCAAGCGTTCCGCGAAGCCATCGACGGCGTGTGGCCCGGCTTGCAACTGCCGTTTTAGGCTTGAAAATGAAACAGGAACCAGAACTCCTCGCTTCCCAGGCGCTATCTGCTGTGGAAAAGAGCCGCCGCGAGATGCTGCACAATGCAGCCCGCACGTTGCTCGAATGGAACCTCTCGGTCGAGGTAATCATGGAAATCACCAAGCTATCCAAAGAGGAAATCGAAGGCTTGCGCGGTTCCATGGACGAGACCTAGACTCACAAAAACTGCCCCGCGGCATCGACGAACAGGACGTTCAGACAGTATGGCTTCTGCTGACTCTCCCGCTGCTGCCTCCCCTGGCAGCAACTTCATCCGCAACGTCATCGACGAGGACAACCGTTCCGGCAAATGGGGAGGGCGGATAACGACGCGTTTTCCCCCTGAGCCGAACGGCTATCTGCACTACGGTCATGCCAAGGCGATTTGCCTCAATTTCGGGCTGGCCGAAACTTACGATGGCATCTGCCACCTGCGGTTCGACGATACCAACCCGGAAAAGGAAGAACAGGAATACGTCGACGGCATCATCGAGGCCGTGCAATGGCTTGGGTTCGACTGGCAACAGCATCTGTATTTTGCTTCTGACTATTTCGATATCATGGTTGCCTGTGCCGAATCGCTGATCAAGGCGGGCAGGGCTTACGTCGATTCGCAAACCGCAGAGGAGATGCGCAAGCGCCGTGGCACGCTCACCGAGCCGGGAACTGACAGTCCCTACCGCGAGCGTGCCATTGAAGAGAACCTTGATCTTTTTCGCCGCATGAAAGCTGGCGAATTCCCCGATGGGACGCATGTGTTGCGTGCGAAGATCGACATGGCAAACCCCAACATCAACATGCGCGACCCGGCGATTTACCGCATCCGTCACGCGTCCCATCACCGCACTGGCAATAGATGGTGCATCTATCCGATGTACACTTTTGCCCATCCCATCGAGGATGCCATCGAGAACATCACTCACTCGATTTGCACCCTGGAGTTCGAGGGCCAGCGCCCGTTTTACGATTGGGTGCTTGATGAGTTGGCCGATGCCGGGCACTTTCCCCGGCCACTGCCACGGCAGATCGAATTTGCCCGCCTCAACCTCACCTATACGGTGCTTTCTAAGCGCAAGCTCATCCAACTCGTCGACGAGGGGCATGTCGCCGGATGGGATGATCCGCGCCTGCCCACTCTCTCCGGTGCGCGGCGGCGTGGCTTCACCCCGGAAGGTTTTCGCTGCTTCATCGAACGAATCGGCGTAGCGAAATCCGATTCCTGGATCGACATGGGCGTGCTCGAAGAATGTATGCGAGAGCACTTGAACGAAATTGCTTCCCGGCGCATCGCCGTGCTCGACCCGCTGAAACTCGTCCTCGTCAATTACCCCGAGGGTGCGAGCGAAGCCTGTCAGGCACCGAACCATCCGCTCAAGCCCGAACTGGGCAAGCGCGATATGCCTTTGGGTCGCGAGTTGTGGATCGAACGCGAAGATTTCATGGAAACGCCGCTTAAAGGGTTCCATCGCCTCACCCCCGGCAACACGGTTCGCCTGCGCTACGGCTACGTAGTAAAATGCACCGGATGCGAGAAGGATACCGACGGCAGGGTTATGACCGTTTTCGCCGAGTACTTCCCGGATTCAAAATCCGGCACACCGGGGTCTGACAATTACAAGGTCAAGGGCAACCTGCACTGGGTCAGCGCTGCACACGCCTACCGCGCCGAAGTGAGGCTCTACGACCGTCTGTTTGCCCACCCACATCCGGGGCAGCGCCGCGAAGACGGCTCCGAAAGCATGGAACGCGACTTTCTCGCCGACATCAATCCGCATTCAGTCTGCGTCATCAATGCGCTGCTGGAACCAGCTCTCAGGGCGGCCAAACCGGAAGAACGCTTCCAGTTCGAGCGGCATGGCTATTTCGTCGCCGACCGCCGCGATTCCGCTGAAGGCTCCCCGGTATTCAACCGCACGGTTTCGCTGAAGGATTCGTGGGGGAAGGGCGGGTTTTAGGTTGGGCTACACCCTGAACTTGTTCAAAAGCATCGTTACTGATATGGCTGGGACAAGTGGTTTTTGTAGAGATGGTATTGGTATGTATATTTGTGTGGACTTTGACGGAACAGTTGTAACGCATGAATACCCAGAAGTAGGGAGGGATTTGGGCGCTGAACGTATTCTGAAGAGGTTGGATGCAAAAGGACACTTGATAATCTTGTGGACGATGAGAAGCGGTAAAGAGTTACAGGATGCCGTAGATTGGTTTGAAGAAAGAGGTATCCCTATATACGGGATTAACCATAACCCCGACCAAAGCAGTTGGACTTCCAGCCCCAAGGCATACGGGAATCTATACATAGATGACGCCGCGCTCGGCGCACCTTTAACCATTCCAGCAGACGGCGGAAGCCCACATATCTGTTGGGACAAGGTCGAAGCCATGCTGAGAGAAGAAAAGGTCATATAGTATGGGCTATCTACGGACCGACAGTACTCGCTCATCACCTGCCAGGTACCCATCTTACGAGTTCTAGGAGCGTTGTATGGCTGGTTCCGTCGGGATTTTTTGGGGTATCCCTGAGCCCGGGAATTCTTCTAACTATCTCCTGGAAAACCGAAAGGCAGAAGCAGTTCAACGGTTCGCTGCACTATCCGCTTTGTTTGATCCGGTCACGCTCCGGCAATTCGATGCTTGTTGCATGGCTTCTGGGTGGCATTGCTGGGAAGTGGGGGCAGGGGGGGTCGCGCTAGTTCAAGCGGTCGCTGAGCGCGTTGGACATGCTGGGCGTATCCTAGCAACGGATATTGATGATTCTTGGGTAAAAGAAGCCGCGTCGCCGAATGTAGAAGTGCGTAAACATGACGTAGCCCGCGATCCTCCTCCCAGTGAATTATTTGATCTAGTACACGCCCGGCTGGTTTTGGTGCACGTTCCGGAACGGGAACTTGCATTCCAGAACATGGTTTCTGCATTGAAACCTGGCGGTTGGCTGGTGATAGAGGATGCCGACCCCGCACTCCAGCCGTTAAGTTGCATCGATGCATATGGCCCAGAACAGGAACTCGCTAACCGGATCAGGCAGGGGTTCAGAACGCTGTTATCGGCTCGGGGCGTGGACTTGTTTTTTGGAAGAAAACTGCCACGAATGTTTCGACAGGCCAACATGGCGAACATAGCTGCTGAGGCGTATTTTCCGATCGCCTTGCCCGAATGCATATCATTGGAAATTGCGACGATAAGAATGATTCGAAACGATCTGTTAAGTAATGGCATCGCAACAGATCACGAAATTGAACGGCATCTTGAAAACGTGCAATCGGGTACACTTGACCTGTCCCAGCCGCCAATGATTTCTGTTCGCGGATGCAAACCACGGTGACTATCGCTGCCAACTATAGTTGGCTTGGACAGGGCGCGGTTTCCGTGAGCGTTACGGCAGTCCGTTGCTTTGCCGGCAGAAGGGCAGAGGTTCGTACTGTATTCCCGTCCAGCCGCCTGGATAAAACGTCGGATTTTGGCATAGTGCTGATATAATCAACCGGTTAACGCAAATTTTGGAGTAACGACGTGTTGATTTCCAACGCCTACGCCCAGGCTGCCGATGCCAGCCAAACCGTTGCGGGCAACGGTTTGATGAATTTCCTGCCCCTGATCGCGATGTTCGCGGTGCTGTACTTCATCATGATCCGCCCCCAAATGAAGCGCGCCAAGGAGCACAAAACCATGGTCGATGCCCTCGGGAAGGGGGATGAAGTCATTACCGGTGGCGGTATTGCGGGCAAAGTCACGGAAGTGGGCGATAACTTCGTCCAGGTCGAAATCGCTGCCAACATCGTGGTTGCCGTACAAAAACAAACCATTACTGCCGTGCTGCCCAAGGGGACGCTGAAAACCCTTTGATCCCGTCCCTCTGCCCTAGGAAGGCGCACTACCCGAAGAGAGACGCAGGCTACGCACCATTTTTTCGTCAAACCGCTGACCATGAACCGTTATCCCCTCTGGAAAAATATTTTCATCGTTGTCGTACTGTGTTGGGGGCTGCTTTATGCTTTGCCGAATCTCCTCGGCCAAGCGCCTGCCGTACAGGTTTCGAGTGCTAAGGCTACTCTGGAGATGGATCCCGTCGCTGACAGCAAACGCATCGCTGACGCGCTCGCGGCAGCCGGGATCGAGCACAGGGACATTTTTTCTGACGCTACCGGGGTTCGCGTGCGTTTCGCCGATTTCGAAACCCAATCACGCGGCAGGGATGTCATCGAGAAGGCATTCAACCCCGATAAGCAGGACGCCTCTTACACCGTGGCGCTCAACCTACTGTCGAATTCTCCGCAATGGCTCACAAAGCTCCGTGCTTTGCCGATGTATCTGGGGTTGGATTTGCGCGGCGGGGTACATTTCCTGCTCGAAGTCGATATGCCCGGTGCGATTACCCATCGGTTGGAAGCGGTTGCCGGTGACTTGCGTGGTCAGTTGCGCGACAAGAACGTGCGCGCGAACATCGCCCGCGAGGGCAACACCGTGGTTCTCCGTTTTCGCGATGCCGCACAGCGCGCCGCTGCCCGTGGCGTAATCCAGTCTTTCAACAAAGACCTGCAACTGGTCGAACGCGACGGGGGCAGCGATGACTTCCGGCTTATTGCTAGCCTGAGCTTGCAGGCTCAGCAGACCATCCGGGAATTCGCTATCAAGCAGAACATCAACACCCTGCATAACCGCATCAACGAGTTAGGTGTAGCTGAGCCCGTGATCCAGCAGCAGGGTGCGGATCGCATCGTCGTGCAGTTGCCGGGGATACAGGACGTCACTGTGGCTAAGGAAATCCTGGGCCGTACCGCCACGCTCGAACTGCGGATGGTCGAAGGCTCGCCCGGCGACCAACGGGCACGCGATGTAGCCGCAGGCCGGGCGCAGGCGCCCTATGGAACGGAACTGTACATCGAACGCCTCCGCAGTGGCCACGCCAAGGCCGGACAAGCGGAAAACGCGAACGATATCATTGGCATTCCTCTCCTGCTTAATAAACAGATCGAACTGACTGGTGAAAACCTTACCGACGCACAGCCGGGTTTCGACGAAAATAGCCAACCAGCGGTACACCTCAACCTGGATAGCGCGGGCACGCGTAAGTTCCGCGAACTCACCCGCCAAAACGTCGGCAGAAACATGGCTATCCTGCTGGTCGAGAAGGGCAAGGGCGAAGTCGTCACCGCTCCGGTCATCCGCACTGAAATCGGTGGCGGGCGGGTACAAATCTCTGGCAGCATGTCCACTGCCGAAGCCAATAAAACGGCCTTGTTGCTACGCGCAGGGGCGCTGGCCGCACCGATGGAAATCATCGAGGAACGCACCGTTGGCCCGAGCCTCGGAGCCGACAATATCAGCAAGGGTTTCCACTCTACGCTCTGGGGGTTTGTCGCCATTGCCGTGTTCATGACCGTGTATTACATGCTCTTCGGTTTGGTTTCCTCCGTCGCGCTGTCCTTCAACCTGGTGTTGCTGGTGGCGTTGCTCTCGTTGTTGCAGGCTACCCTGACCCTGCCAGGTATTGCCGCAATGGCGCTTACTCTGGGCATGGCTATCGACTCGAACGTGCTTATCAACGAACGCATCCGAGAAGAGCTGCGAAATGGCTGCACCCCGCAAATGGCCATTACCGCAGGCTATGAGCGCGCTTGGAACACCATTCTCGACTCAAACGTCACCACGTTGATTGCAGGGATTGCGTTGCTGATTTTCGGCTCTGGCCCGATCCGGGGTTTTGCCGTGGTGCATTGCCTTGGCATCCTCACCTCGATGTTCAGCGCCATCCTCGTCTCCCGGATGGTCATCAACTTCATCTATGGCCGCCGCCGCAAACTCGACGCGCTCTCCATCGGCCAGATATGGAAACCGGACAACAACTAGGCAGGACAAGGGACTCGCCGTCATGGAATTTTTTCGTATTAAAAAAGACATCCCGTTCATGCGTCATGCGCTGGTCTTCAATGTCATCTCGTTGTTGACCTTTGTCGTGGCGGTAGTCTTTATCGCTTTTCGTGGCTTGAACCTGTCAGTCGAATTTACTGGCGGTACGCTGGTCGAAGTCAGCTATGCCGAAACCGTCCCGCTTGAACCCCTGCGGCAAACGCTTGCCAACGCTGGTTATCCTGATGCTCAGGTGCAGAACTTCGGCAGTACGCGCGATGTTTTGATCCGTTTGCCAAACCGTGACGACACTGAAACCTCCAAAGTGGGAGAGTGGGTAAAGGCCACGCTTAAAAAAATCGAAGGTTCAGAGGCTACCGTGCGCCGGGTCGAATTCGTTGGCCCGCAGGTTGGCAAGGAACTTGCTAGTGACGGTGCAATGGCGCTGTTGCTAGTCATCGTCGGTATCGTGGTTTATCTCACGCTACGCTTTGAATGGCGCTTCGCCGTTTCGATCATCATTGCCAACTTGCACGACTGTGTCATCATCCTGGGGTTCTTTGCCTGCTTCCAGTGGGAATTTTCGTTATCAGTGCTGGCGGCAGTGATGGCTGTGTTGGGTTATTCCGTCAATGAATCCGTCGTCGTGTTCGACCGCGTGCGCGAAACCTTCCGCAAACGGCGCGATATGAAAACGCCTGAAGTCATTAATCACGCCATTACCAGCACCATTTCCCGTACTATCATTACCCATGCTTCCACGCAGGCGATGGTGCTCTCCATGTTGCTGTTTGGTGGCGAAACCCTCCATTATTTCGCGCTGGCGCTCACCATCGGCATCTGCTTCGGCATCTACTCTTCTGTGCTCGTTGCCAGCCCGCTCGTGATGTGGCTTGGCGTGTCGCGCGAACAATTCGCTAAGGTGAAGGTGCAGAAACAGGAAGCGGTGGTGTAAGTTTCATAAACAGAATGATTGATGAAAAACGTTCTCATCGTTTCTTATTCTCAGAGTGGGCAGCTCGCTGATATTGTCACTGCCTTGGCGCATCCGTTGGAAGCGGGGGGAATCCAGGTTCATCATGAAGTACTACGGCCGCAGACAGCTTTTCCGTTTCCTTGGCCGTTTTTTGCTTTTCTCGACGCTTTCCCGGAGTCGGTGTGCCTCGACCCACGTCCCAATAAACCCCTCGCGATGCCGGATGGTGCAGTGTTCGATCTGGTCATTCTCGCGTGGACAGTCTGGTATCTCTCTCCATCGCAACCCATAACTGCTTTCCTGCAAAGCGCTGAGGGTAAACGCCTGATCAAAGGGAAGCCGGTTGTCAGTTTGGTGGTTTGCCGCAATATGTGGTTTTCCGCGTTCGATACGCTGAAAACGCTGGTCACGGAAGTAGGGGGGCGGCTTGTCGATCATGTGGCATTGACGGATGAATCCCCATCGCTGCTAACGTTCATTACTACGCCGCGCTGGATGCTGACCGGGCGGCGCGGCCGTTTTCTCGGTATGCCGCCTGCCGGAATCAACGCCCAGCAAACAGCGGGAGTGACGCGGTTCGGTGTGGCGCTGGCCGAAGCGCTTGCGCACGATGAAGAAAAACGCGAGCAGTCCATGTTGAGCGGGCTGTGCGCAGTTAAGGTCGTACCCCATCTGATCATGTCCGAGCGCGCTGGCCGACGTGCTTTCCGGGTGTGGTCGAAACTCGTCCGTCTTTGTGGGCGCGCCGGACAATGGAGGCGGGTTCCGGCACTCATACTGTTTGCGCTCTATCTCACCGCGGCGATCCTCACCATTGTGCCGCTTCATTTCGTCTTGCAACGTTTGGCTGCGCCGTTGTTTGCCCGCCGCATCGCAGCGGCCATTCGCCATTATGGGCAACCTTCTGGCACAGATGGCGCACGTATGACATATGAGTGAAGCTTTCATTACTGCCACGGCTGTGGCTTTACCCAATGCGCCGGTCGACAACGAATCCATCGAAACCGTTCTTGGTCAAATCGGGGCTAGACCCTCGCGTGCCCGGCTCATTGTCCTGCGTCAGAACGGTATCAAAAGCCGTCATTATGCGATTGACCCGGCAAGCGGTTTGCCGACGCACACCAACGCCAGCCTGACCGCCGAGGCAATTCGTGCCCTTGCACAGAAAAGCGGTTTCGCGCTCGATAGCCTCCGCTGCCTTGTCACCGGGACATCCATGCCTGACCAGATTATGCCCAATCATGGTGTTATGGTTCATGGCGAACTGGGCAATCCCGCTTGCGAGGTCGTTTCAACTGCGGGTATCTGCCTGTCGGGCCTTACTGCCCTCAAATACGCCTGGCTCGCGGTAAAAGGAAAAGATGCGGAAAACGCGGTGGCAACAGGTTCTGAGCTGTCATCCGCGATTCTGCGGGCAGAACATTTTTCTGTGGAAAGCGCTGCTCGCGTCGAGGCACTTTCTGTGCATCCAGGCATCGCGTTCGAGAAGGATTTTCTGCGTTGGATGCTTTCCGACGGTGCAGGTGCTTTTCTTGTCGAACCTCGTCCGCGCGTTGGGCAAACCAACCTCCGTATCGACTGGATTGAGCTATCGTCCGCTGCGCACCGCTTGCCCGTATGCATGCATGCGGGGAGCGAACGCAACCCTGACGGTACGCTCACTGGCTGGGCGCGGTTTTCGCCCAGGCAATGGGCGGAAAAATCCGTCTTCGCCGTTAAACAGGACGTCAAACTTCTGGATCGCAACATTGGCGAAGCGACCTTGGGAAACCCCTTATCTGCACTCATCGCGCGGCATAGGCTTAAGGTAGAAGAAATCGACTGGTTTTTACCGCATATGTCGTCGTATTATTTTCGTTCCCCCCTCGCTGATGTGCTAGCGCGGATCGGGTTACCCATCCCGTCCGATCGCTGGTTTACGAACCTGGAAACTAAAGGCAACACAGGTTCGGCGTCGATCTACATCATGATCGACGAGTTGCGTTGCAGTGGCCGTCTTGCACCGGGCGAACGCTTGCTGTGCTTCGTGCCGGAAAGCGGGCGCTTTTCGAGCGGGTTCATGCATTTGACCGTAGCATGAGGTGGCTCGGAATGGACGCTATTGATGTTCCTCAGGAAAACAGCGCTACTTACGATGGCCATCTCAAGGCTCTGTATGCGCGTACCGGCGATGGCCGGCTTGGGCTTGTGCAGTCGTGCGGATGGGAAGTCGAAGAGATTGTTACCCAGCAGGCGGTACAGGCGTTTGAGGAACTGGCTGCCAGCGCATGCGAACGGGTGCGCACTGGGCAAAGTTCCCCGCTCGAAGTCCACATGTACCGTGCACGCATGGACATCGCCCTGCTCGCGCAGGCAAGTGGACTCTGGCGCTGGCAGGTGCGCCGCCACCTCCGTCCGGCGGTATTTGCCCGTCTCTCGAAGGCTTTGCGTGCACGTTACGCGGGAGCTTTGGGTATCGACCCCGATCAGTTGAACGTTGTCGGCTGAAATGGCAGCGGCCTGCTTTGTCCACCAGCACGCGTCCCATTGCGAAAGCGGGGTCATGAGTGCCATCGTGCGCCATTACGGCCTGCCGCTTTCCGAGCCAATGGTTTTCGGCTTGTCCTCGGCATTGACCTTTGCCTTTTTGCCCTTCATCAAACTCTCTGGATTGCCGCTGGTATCTTACCGGATGCCGCCTAGGACGATCATTCGCGGCCTACAAAAACCGCTTCGGTTTTCGATGCGCACCGAAACGTTCCGCCGTCCAGAAAAAGGGGCGGCGCGGCTTGATGAATTGCTCGATGCCGGACGGGTAGTAGGTCTGCAGGTTTCCGTGTTCTGGCTGCCGTTCATGCCGCAAAATTTCCGCTTTCACTTCAACGCCCACAACTTGCTTGCCTACGGGCGCGACGAAGCGAATGGGGATTACCTGCTCTCCGATCCTGTGCTGGAAGGGCCTACGCGTTGCGCACCTGCCGACTTGGCGAAAGCGCGTTTCGCCCGTGGCCTGCTCGCACCAAAGGGATTGCTGTATTACCCGGATAGCGCGCCACAGGAACCGGCGTGGGAGCGGGTGGTTCCCGCCGCAATCAAAAAAACCGCACGGACCATGCTCCATGCTCCGTTGCCTTTCGTCGGCGTTAGGGGGATTGCACGAATTGCACGGGCATTCGGGCGCCTGCCTGCTGCCGCCGACCCGCAAGCCGCTAAGCTCTACATCGGGCATCTGATACGTATGCAGGAAGAAATCGGAACGGGCGGCGGAGGTTTCCGCTTTATGTACGCCGCCTTTCTCGAAGAAGCCGCTACGCTCGTTGCCCTTCCAGTGCTTGCCGAATTGGCTGCGCAAATGGTCGAAATCGGCGACCTTTGGCGCGAATTTGCACTCGCTGCGGCGCGCATGATCCGCGACCGCGACCCGCTCAACCCAAACCATCTCGCAGCCCTGCTGCATGCACAGGCGGCGCGTGAGAAGACGTTTTTCGCCATGCTGGGCAAAGCCGTGCGCCTCTCATGATTCGCCTCGACAATCTCCGCTATCGCTACCGCCCCGGAGTGCCTTTAGCGCTCGATGGCGTTTCGGTCAGTATTGCACGCGGTAGCATTCACGGCCTGCTCGGCCCGAATGGTGCGGGCAAAACTACGCTGATTTCGTTACTGGCCGGTTTGCTCGTGCCACAGGAGGGGTGCATCGTTGTCGATGGCGAACCGCTCAACGATTGGCGGGCTGCACGGCTCAATGCAATCGCACTGGTTCCGCAGGACTATGCCTTCTACCCGATGCTAACTGTGGCCGAAAACCTCGCGTTCTTCGCTGGCGTGCAAGGGTTGCCTCGCCGGGAGCGGCAGTGCCAATGTGCTAAGGCGCTGGCTTTTTCCCGTCTTGAAACCGTCGCTAACCAGCGCGCAGGGGAACTTTCTGGCGGGTTGCGGCGACGCTTGAACTTGGCGGTTGGCCTCACTGGTGAACCGGAGATTCTTTTGCTCGACGAACCAACCGTAGGCGTTGATTCGCAGTCGCGCCGCTTTCTGCTCGAAGCCGTCCGGCAGTTCGCCGCGACCGGGCGCACCGTGCTCTACACCAGCCACTATATGGAAGAAGTAGAAGCGGTGTGCACTGATGTTTCGATCATCGACCACGGCAAAGTGCTGCTTGCGGGGTCAGCTGCGGAAGTAAAGTGCGGCAGGACGCTGGAGCAGGTTTTCATGGAACTTACCGGGCACTCGCTACGGGACTAAATACGGCAAGGGAGAATCCGACTGTTCAACCGGCTTGCTGCTCTGTGGAAAAAAGAATGCTTGGCGCTCATACGCGACCGGCACGGGCTGGCTGCGCTCTTCATCATGCCCGCGGTTTTCATCCTGATCATGTCGCTTGCGCTTGCGGATTCGCTTTCCGGACAAGCCTCTCTTGCTTACGTGGTGCTGAACCTCGACGATACCCCGGTTTCCCATGCGCTTGATGCGCGGCTGGGCAACGTTGACCTGCTCAAAAAATCCGTTTCCCCGGTCGATGAAGAAGATGCCCGCCAGCGGGTGCGGGCTGGGGAAATTGCCTTCGCCGTCGTGATCCCGCAGGGGTTTGCCCACCAGATCGAATCCAACCAGACTCCCGGACTACGTTTTCTGGCAGACCCTGCTGTTCCAAGCATGGTACGCAACGGCTTCCGCCAGCATGTCGAAGCGGTGGCTACCCGGGTATGGCTGACGGATGTCCTCGAACGTTTTGGGGTAAGCAAGATGCTGCCGGAACTACGTCAGGCCACGGAGCATATCGGGTCGCCGGAAATCGCAATCGAGGCCGTTAGCAGCCAAGGCAACGAAGCTGCCGTTGCCGTATTGCCTTCCTCCGTGCAGCAAACAGTCCCGGCCTGGCTCATTTTTTCGATGTTTTTCGTTGTCATCCCGATTTCAGCGGTTTTCATTGGTGAGCGGCAGCGTGGGACTTTGCAACGGCTCCATGCTCAACGTGTTCCTTTTCGCCTCGTGCTGGCGGGAAAATTCGTGCCTTTTGTGGCCGTCAACCAGATACAGGCAGTGGCGATGGTTGCCGTCGGGCGCTGGCTCGTGCCGCTATTTGGCGGCGAGGCGCTGACCCTTCCCGGCAATGCGGCAGCGCTTGCGGCATTGTTGATGCTGAGCCTGGCAGTCAGCGTCGCGGCGGTCGGTTGGGCGCTTTTCATCGCCAGCCTTGCGCGCAGCAGCGAACAGGCCACCATTCTCGGCGGCGTCGGCAACATCCTGATGGGAGCCATCGGCGGCATCATGGTGCCCCGTTTCGTGATGCCCGCCTCGATGCAAGCCTGGACGCAACTCTCGCCAATGAATTGGGCGCTCGAGGGCTTTCACCAGATCATGTTGCGCCAAGGTAGCATTGCCGACGTTTTGCCTGCTGTCTGCACGCTGGGATGCTTCGGCCTTGCCGCGCTTGCTGCAACCGCTTTCCTGAACCGCTGCACTGCTTCGACATGAGCGAACTGAAACTTGCCCTCAAAACCCTGATCGTCCGTACCTGCGACAAGGATTACGACCCCGCTTCCATTGCCGACGACGAAGCCCTGTTCGGTGCGGGGACACGGCTTGCGCTCGATTCGCTCGACGCCCTGCAACTGTCGATGGCGCTACAGAAAAAATTTGGTGTCCGGCTTACCGATAGCAAAGAAACCCGCCGCATTTTCACCAACGTCGGCAATCTTGCGGCATGGCTGGAAGGGCAGGGCAAAGCGGCTGTATGAACATGGCACGCCCTGTTCACATCGACCGCATCGCCCATGTTTCGGCTCTTGGGCTCTCCGCCGCTGAAGCCGCCGAATCGTTGCTCGCGGGCAAAAAAAACCTCTCTGAATACAGCCTGCTTGGCCAATCCTGGCCTTGGTTTGCCTTGCCCATCGAGGAAAAAAACTGGGCGGCCCGTACCCGGCGTGCGCTCAGCCTGCTCGTGGCTGAATTCACCGCCGGAGAACCCCCGGATTCGTTTCGTGACCTGCCGCTTTTCATCGGATCCTCCGCAAACGGAATCGGTGAAATTGAAACTCTTGCCCGCGTTACTGGCGTGGCTGATATGTCCTGCGACGATGCTGCCATCCTTGACGGTGAAATTCGCGCTGCCTTTGGCTGCAAGGCTGCGCCGTGGATGTTTTCCACTGCCTGCACTTCCGGGCTGGTCGCGCTTGAAGCCGCCTTTACCCTGATTGCCAGCGGTGAACTTGACGAAGCCTTGGTGCTCGGGGTCGATTTCGGCAGCAAGACGACGCTTGCCGGTTTTGCCAGTCTTGAGCTGCTCGCACGCACGGAAGAGGGCAGTGGGCTGATTCTTGGCGAAGCTGCCACCGGCCTGCGCCTTACCGCGCAACCCGGCCCGGGCTGGCGGATTGCCGCGTGCCGGCTCTGCATCGACGGCTACTCATCTACCTTGCCAACGCCCGATGGGAGCGTCATCGCCGCCAACATTGCTGCTGCGCTCAACGAAGCCGGGCTGGCCGCGCAGTCCATCGACCTCGTCAAACCGCACCGTAGCGGCCTGCCCGGTATCGACGAGGCTGAAAACGCCGCGCTCGACCTCGTTTTCGGTTCCCGGCGCCCACCGGAAATCGGCCTCAAGCGCCAAGTCGGGCACACATTGGGTGCCAGTGGCTCCACTGAGCTGACGGCTCTGCTGGCCTTGACCGACACGCCTGCCTGGCAGGCAAGCCACGGTTTGCCGCACCGGTTGCTGTTCAACTTCGTTGGTTTTGGCGGCAGCACCGCTGCCCTGATTGCCGAACGCTGCCCAGGAGCCTGCCCATGAACATGCCGTGGGCTGGGGCCGTGCTCGAACACCGCTTTGATACCGCTACTCTCTCCGCCCTTGCGCGCCGGTACGCCAGCGTGCCGTTACGCCGCGCCGGGCCGCTGGTTGAGCTTGTCATCGTAGGACTGGCTACGGTTCTCGACAAACAGCCCGACATGCCCACCGTGGTCTTGTGGGGTTCGCAGACAGGGATTGCCGCAGCCGGGAACCGTCTCGTCTCCTGCATCGAAATTGTCCGCGAGCCAGTATTCCCGTTCGATTTTCTTGCCTCACAGCCTATTGTTGCCGCCATTGCCCTGCAAAAGCGTTTTCCCTGCATTGAAAACGCGCTCTACCAGCCTTGGACTGGGGACGCCGCGGTTCATTGGCAACGGGCGCAGACGCTTGCCGCCGCCTGGTTACGGGTCGGGCGTTGCACGCGTGTGATCTGTGGGCAGGTCGAACCGGATGAATCGGGCGAGGGCGAGCATATCGGGCGTTGGCAAATTTTGCGGCGTTGAAGTCTGCCTGGCTTCACGCGGTATTACACCGCAAACACCTGTTTCACCCGCAGCGTTTCATTGCGTTCGACCAGCCCGAGCAGGCGGTCGATGTTAGGATGCGTGCCGGGATTCAAACGCGCTTCTTCGCTGTGCTCGCCGTAGAGTTCCAGCCCTTTCTTTGCGGCTTCGGGCGTAATCGCACCGTAGAGTTGGGCAAGGTGGTTGTAGACGGCAAGCGACCCTGCCTGGCCGGGCTTGTTTTCTATCGTGGCCGCCAGCGTGCCATCGACGGCAAGGAGGTTCATGGCGGCCAGGTGCGAGATGCGGGGCAGGGTTTTCAGTGTTTCGGCAAAACTCATCGCACCGCCCTTCAAATCCGCCGCGCCAATTCAGCCGCCTTGCCTATGTAGTCCGCCGGAGCCATCGCGCTCAGGCGCTTGCGTTCTTCTGCGGGGATGTCGAGCATTGCGATGAAGGTGCGCAAGGCATCACGCGTGATGCCCTTGCCACGTGTGAGTTCCTTGAGCTGTTCGTAAGGGTTGGCAATGCCGAAGCGGCGCATCACGGTTTGCACCGGTTCGGCGAGCACTTCCCAACAGGCGTCGAGGTCTGCGGCAAGCCGCGCCGGGTCGGCTTCGAGTTTGCCAAGGCCGCGCAGCATGCTGGTAACGGCAAGGACGCAATGGCCGAAACCTACGCCCATGTTGCGTAATACAGTGGAGTCGGTGAGGTCGCGCTGCATCCTCGAAATCGGCAGTTTTTCGCTGAAGTGGCGCAGCACCGCGTTGGCGAGGCCGAAATTGCCTTCGGCGTTCTCGAAGTCGATGGGGTTGACCTTGTGCGGCATGGTGGAAGAGCCGATTTCCCCTTCCTTGAGCTTTTGCTTGAAGTAGCCCAGCGAGATGTACATCCAGATGTCGCGGCAGGCATCGAGAGCAATGGTGTTGGCACGTGCGATTGCGTCAAACAGTTCCGCCATAGCGTCATGCGGTTCGATCTGGATGGTCCAGGGATTAAATTCCAGTCCGAACGATTCGATGAAACGGCGGTTGAAGGCCTCCCAATCAAAATTCGGCCAAGCGGCGAGATGGGCGTTGTAATTGCCGACCGCACCATTGAACTTTGCGGTGAGGCTCACCATTGCAATCCTGTCGCGTGCGTGGATCAGCCGGGCGGCGATGTTGGCCATCTCTTTGCCCAGGGTAGTAGGGCTGGCAGGTTGCCCGTGAGTACGGGAGAGCATCGGTAGTTCAGCATGCTGGTGAGCAAGCGCACGCAGGCGTTCAATAATCTTGTCGAACGCGGGCAGCAATACTTCGTTACGCCCCGCCTTGAGCATCAGGGCGTGCGACGTATTATTGATGTCTTCCGAAGTGCAGGCGAAGTGGATGAATTCGGAAGCTTTCATTACTTCAACGTTATGACCCAGGCGTTTCTTGAGCCAATATTCCATCGCCTTGATATCGTGATTGGTGGTAGCCTCGATTTCCTTTACCGCCGCGCTGTCATCAGCGTTGAACTGTGCTACGACAGAGTCGAGTTCGGCCAGGGTAGCGGGCGAAAACGGGGCGATTTCAACTAATGCTGGCTCAATGGCCAGCGCCTTCAGCCAAGCGATTTCCACCCGTACCCGGTTGTGGATCAGCCCATGCTCGGAAAAGTGGCCGCGTAGCCTATCAACGTTGTTGGAATAGCGGCCATCGAGGGGGGACAGGGCAAGCAGGGGTGAGGCGGACATGGCAAATTCCGTGAGAACGAAAAGATATATTTTACCGTTTCAGCCTGCTTCAAACTTCACCGGGAATTACACACACGGGTCGTCAAACGAGTGAACGTCCGGAAACAACCGCGGTGGCGTCTTTTTCACAGATCCGTAACGGAAATATGCGCTTCCGCTCATCCTCCTTTGCGGATACGGTCGATCAGGCTATCGACGACTTTGAGAGCAGCCTCATGGTTGCCAGCCATGGCTGCCGATGTCAGAAAACGTCCGGCTACCGCCATCATGGGTACGGAGTCGACTTTGTAACTGCTGATAAGCTGTCGGGCGCGCTGCACTTGCGTATTTACCCCGAACGAGTTGTAAATGTCCATGAAGGCTGACTCGTTCAGCCTGTTTGCCTTGGCCCATTCGCGCACGTCGAACTGTAGCTGCTCTTCCTGTACGGCAGTAAACACCGTCTTGTGCAGGTCTAGCCGCTTCATGGCCAGGATTGTGTAGTATAGGCGTGCTAGGCTTTCGAGAAAGTTTCCCCAAACCGCCGGAACCCCCATGAAAGCCACGTCGTCAGGCAAATGAGCAGCCCATTGTGCGACCAGCGGCTCGAAAGCCTGACAGTGCGGGCAGCCGTAATGGAAGAACTCCAATACTTCGATCTTTCCTACCGTATTGACAGGGACTCCGGGTTTCAAGGTTCGGAAATTTTCGCGCACCTGACCCAGGGCAAGGCTCACCGGACTGGCAAGCAGAGCGAGCATACCCAATCGTTGCAGGGCATTGCGACGGTTCATATTGAAACTCCCTGTGTGATCAATCGATGAAATGAACAATGCGGAAACGGTTCAGGCCAATCCTCAGTTGGAGACTTCCTCGGCACTGAAACCGCTCGAAACCAGACGGTCGCGCATGGCTTTCATACCCACGCGATCAGTAAACGGGCCAATACGGATGCGGTGCACGACCCGCCCGTCGGGCAATTGCGCCCGTTGTGTGACGGGGTCAAGCCCCATCAGCAACAACTGTGCTTTGACGTCATCGGCCTGTTCCGCTCTCTCGAAAGATGCTACTTGCAGGTACATCTGCTTCGCGAGAGCCGTCTGCGCTGGGGGAGTTGCGGCTTGGGGCTGTTGTGGCTGCTTCTGTCCCGTAGGGGCAGGCGCCGTCACTGGTGCATTTTCTCCATTTGGCAAGGTGTTGAAAAAGGTGTAATCCGGTTTCTCTGCTGGACGATCCCCTGGTTTGCCCGGCAACGCGACTACCGGCGTGGGCGTTTGCTGTGCGCCCGCGGCAGTGTCCGCTTGTTTTGTCGAGGAGGACTGGCTGAATGGGTTATCGTTCCGGTTGAAGAACCATACTGCGGCAGTAACGATGACGGCTCCTAGGATCATGCCGACGAAAACACCCATAATGGTTCCGCCCCGGCTTTGCGAAGGGCGTCTGGAAGAACGTGGGATTTTGATTTTTCGACTCACTGGAAAAACTCCATTTTTACGGCGGCAACGCCACCAACTCTAACTCTTATTACATTGTTACATTGATTCGGGTGCGGATACACCCAGGAGGGTCAATCCATTCGCCAACGTCTGGCGGATTGCCCCGGCCAGCGCCAGACGTGCCAGCTTTACGGTCTCATCATCGACTAGCATGCGTTCGGCGTTGTACCAGCTATGGAAATCCGCCGCCAGTTCCTTGAGATAAAACGCGATCTGATGTGGCGCATAATCGTCCGCCGCCGTTTGTATGACCTCGGGGAACGCGGCCAGCCGCGTGCACAGCCCCAGTTCATGTCCACTGCTCAAAACGCTGGTATCGGCTTCGGCCAACCCTGCTGGTTCGTCTCCCCATTTCCGCAACGCGGAACAGGTTCGCGCATGCGCGTATTGCACATAGTACACAGGGTTTTCATTGCTCCGGCTCTTGGCAAGGTCAAGGTCGAAATCAAGGTGCTGGTCGCTCTTGCGCAGCACGTAGAAAAAGCGGCAAGCGTCCTTGCCGACTTCGTTGCGCAACTCGCGCAGCGTGACAAATTCGCCCGCACGAGTCGACATCGAGGTCTTTTGCCCATTCCGGTAAAGCACGGCGAACTGCACCAGCGCTACGTCCAACAATGCTGGGTCGAGCCCGAGGGCCTCGACCGCCCCCTTGACGCGCGGTGCATAGCCGTGATGATCCGCGCCCCAGATATCGATCATGCGGCCAAACCCGCGTTCGTACTTGTTGAGGTGGTATGCAATGTCAGAGGCGAAATAGGTGTAGATGCCGTTGTCGCGCTGTACGACACGATCCTTCTCGTCGCCAAAGGTGGTGGAACGGAACCATTTTGCGCCGTTTTGCACGTAAATGTGGCCTGCGTGTTCGAGCCAGGAAACGGTGCGCTCGACCAGCCCCGTGTCGAAGAGGCTGCGTTCCGAGAACCATTTGTCGAAACGCACGCCGAATTCCTGTAAATCATCACGCACGTCGCCGAGCTGTTCGTTGAGTGCAAAACCGTGCACCCATTGGTAGTCCTCACCAAGTAGGCGTTTGGCGTTGGCAATCAACACATCCAGATGCTGTTCGCGCTGTGCCTTGGCTTCCTTGTCATCGCTGCGTTCTGCCGGTGGCAATGCCGGCACGCCGTCCAGCACGTCGGCGGCAGCGACATGTGCGAAACGGTCACCGTGCGCGTTGCGCAGTTCCTGAGCCATTTCGACGACGTATTCGCCTTGGTAGGCGTTGGGCGGCAATTCGACCTCGATGCCGAACCGTGCCAGATAACGCAGCCAGGTCGACAGAGCCAGGATGTCCATCTGCCGCCCGGCATCATTGATGTAGTACTCGCGACTTACCTCAAACCCAGCGAAAGCGAGCACGTCGGCGAGAGAAGCGCCGTAGGCGGCTCCGCGCCCATGACCGACGTGCAACGGCCCGGTTGGGTTGGCCGATACGAACTCGACCTGCACCTTTACGCCCCTGGGCGCGCCGCGCCCCCAGTCCGTGCCTTGGGCGAGCGCGTCGAGCACCACCGCTGTTTTCACCGCAGGGGCAAAGGTGAAATTGATAAAACCTGCCCCAGCCACCTCAACCTTTTCCACCCATTTGGAAGGGGGCAATTCGGCGCGTAGCAACCCTGCTAGTTCGCGCGGGTTGCGCTTGAGCGTCCGGGCAAGCTGCATGGCAATATTGGTGGCAAAGTCGCCATGCCCTGCCTGCCGGGGCCGTTCCAGCAGGATGGGTGCGTCAGAATGTTCTGGAGCCACGCTCTTCAGGGCAACGCGGATCAGTTCGGCCAGTAGTGCCTTAGGGTCGATACTCATGGAGAAAAACAGGAAAATGCGGAGATAGGAGTTGGAGTAGCCAGTTATTATATCGGTACTGCGAATGACGGCGGTACTCGGTACTACAGAAGGAAAGGGCGATCTTTCGTAAGGAGACAAAATGAGTGACAAAAATCCAATATTTTCCCACGCAGCGGAGCAACCATGCGAGCATCAGCCCGCGTTAAGGGTCGTCCCCCTGCCTGCCGACACCAATCCGGCGGGCGACGTGTTTGGCGGCTGGATCATGTCGATGGTCGACATTGCCGGTTCAATCGCCGCCCGCCGCCGTGCCCGCTCGCGGGTTGCGACGGTGGCAGTCAACTCCTTCGTTTTCAAGCAACCCGTTTATGTGGGCGACCTGGTGAGCTTCTACTCGGAGGTCGTGGCGGTGGGGAACACTTCAGTCACCGTCGACGTGGCAGTCTACGTGGAACGCAACCCGGAAAACGCGGTGGCGCTCAAGGTGACGGAAGCCGTATTGACCTACGTGGCACTTGATCGTCATGGCAACAAGCGAGCCATTCCGGTAGAAGAGTGACGGGCCAGGCGGGAAAGGGTGCCCTTCACGGCAATATCCACAGTGCAGCTTTGCGCGGTGTGAAGCTGCCATCATTGTCCGCAAAGTAGCAGATATCGGCACACGTCAAGCCATCCCATAAGGTGATATGGCCTCTCGCGTCTCCCCGTCCTTCTCCCGTAAAAACAAGGATGCCCTTCATATCTTTGAAGTCGTTCGGGGTAGGGGGACGGTTAACCTCTATGTCAGGGGAACCAAAAGCATCCTGCAAATGAAGCAGCATGTCACTGACGCGATACATATACCACTTCCCGTCCCTGGCGCTCACTACCCCGTATTTATCGGATTGAATCGGGAAACCTGTCCTGTTCAGCACATAACTCATCCGGATGACACACGCGTTTGTCCATTTCCCATCTTCTTTGTTAGATATTTCGATATTTTGTTTGACCTTGGCGCCAAAAATTTTCCCGATGGTGGGCACACTTAGATTCACTTGGGAAAAATATTTCCACGCTTTGAGAAAGTGGGGCCTTTCGCTATTCACGCTTTTCAGGTGAATCAGCGCAGCCTTTCGTGACACCGAATCGCCCTGCGCTGCCAGGACTTTCATGACCACGCCAGTGTGCGGCGATATCACGTTGATTTTTTTCCCTTCTGACGACAGTATCATAACCTCATCGCCAGATTGAACCCATCCACCCCGACTGACGAGGACTTCTGCAACCAATGCGCTGGCAGGTTCAATGGTATCGGGAACTTTAATGTCGATGAATTCAACCATGCTCACTTCCTGAAACTGTCATAACATTCTGTTTCCATAAATATACCGCAATTCCAGTGCAATAAACGTTTTCTTGTTTTTGTAGTTATTTGCGTGCCTGCGCTCAGACGTCTGCCTCCACCGTATCCCCTTTTGCTTCCATCCACGCCCGCCGTCCGGCGGCTTCGCCTTTACCCATCAATAAGGTGAAGGTGCGGCGCGTTTCGGTAAGTGCATCGTCACGCACGCGCACGGGAAGCACGCGCCGGGTAGCGGGATCCATCGTAGTTTCGCGCAGTTGTTCGGGGTTCATTTCACCTAGTCCCTTGAAACGGCCTACTTCGATGCTTTCGGGGCGGACGCCTTCTTTTGTGAGTCGTTCTCGGATGGTGGTCAGTTCGCCTTCGTCGAGGGCGTAGAGGCGGCGGGCAGGGCGCTTCTTGCCTTGGGCGGGAACGTCGATGCGGTAAAGAGGGGGCTGTGCAACGTAGATGTGCCCCGCGTCGATGAGACGGGGAAAGTGGCGGAAGAAGAGGGTGAGCAGCAAGGTCTGGATGTGTGCGCCATCGACATCGGCATCGGACATGATGACGACCTTCCCGTAACGCAGGCTCGATAGGTCGGCAGTATCGTTTGCACCGTGGGCGTCGACGCCGAGAGCGACAGCAATGTCGTGGATTTCGGCATTGGCGAAGAGCCTGTCCGCGTCGATTTCCCAGGCGTTCTGGACTTTGCCGCGTAATGGCAGGATGGCCTGGGTTTCCTTGTCGCGTGCCATTTTGGCGGAACCGCCAGCGGAATCGCCTTCGACGAGAAAGAGTTCGTTTTCGCTGATGTTGCTGGATTCGCAGTCAGAAAGTTTGCCGGGGAGCACGGCGACGCCAGAGGATTTTTTCTTTTCGACTTTCTGGGCGCTCCTTTGTCGCGCAAGCGCCTGCCGGATGGCGATCTCGGCAATGGTGCGTCCGGCTTCGACGTGGTTGTTGAGCCAGATTTCAAAGGGGTCGCGCACCTGCGCGGAGACGAGCCGCACGGCTTCGCGGGAGTTGAGCTTTTCTTTGACCTGGCCTTGGAACTGGGGGTCGAGGAGCCGGGCGGAAAGGACGAATCCCATCCGTGCGCAAACATCCTCCTGCTGCAACTTGACGCCGCGCGGTAGCAGGGCGTGGTGGTCGATGAAAGATTTGAGCGCCTCGAAAAGCCCCGTGCGTAGGCCGGATTCATGCGTACCGCCGGAAACGGTAGGGATGAGGTTGACATAGGATTCGCTTGGGACGGATTGCCCGTACCAAGCCAATGCCCAGGCTGCACCCTCGCCGGGTGCGAAGGTGGAGTCGTTTTCGGTGACGTATTTTTCACCGGCGAAAATTGGGGCGACGGGTTCCTGCCCGCCAGCCAGTTCCGACAGATAGGCGGGGATACCTCCAGGGTAGCTCCAGCTTTTGCCCTGAAGGCTACCATCGGCCCGTTCGACATCGAGCCGCACGGAGACGCCGGGAAGCAATACGGCTTTGCTGCGTAGTAACCGTTCGATTTCGGCAATCGGAACTTTGGCCGACTCGAAATATTTGGGATCGGGCCAAACACGCACTCGGGTTCCAGTCTGGCGGCCACAGGAGCCTACCGTACGCAATTCACTGACAGTTTCACCGCCGTTGGCGAATTCGGTGCACCATAGCTTGCCCTCCCGGCGGATTTCAACCTCCAGCCGGGTAGAGAGCGCGTTAGTCACGGAAACGCCGACGCCGTGCAGCCCACCGGAAAAGGCATAGGCCGACTGGCCTGAGCGTTTGTCGAATTTTCCCCCGGCATGCAGCCGGGTGTAGGCGAGCACTACGACAGGCACCCCTTCTTCTGGATGCAGCCCCACAGGGATGCCGCGCCCATTATCCGAGACACTCACGGAGTCGTCCAGATGCAGGGTGACGTGGATTTCTTTCGCGAAGCCCGCCAGCGCCTCGTCGGCAGAGTTGTCGATGACTTCCTGAATGATGTGCGCAGGGCTGTCGGTACGGGTGTACATGCCAGGGCGCTCGCGTACCGGCTCCAACCCTTTGAGGACGCGGAAGGATGATTCGTCGTATCGCTCGTTGCTTGCCATTGCTGCCCTGAAGTCGCTTGCTGCGAGAAGGGCGCAAGGATAGCAGAGACTGGTGTCAGAATCCCTGGAACGTCGTAAATGCCTCGACGGGTTCCCGTTCTGTAACGATGCGGTTTTCCGGGGCTTCCGGGTCGGGATGGCCAAGGGAGAGCCCACCCACGACCAGTTCCTGCTCACTGATGCCAAGATGATGGCGGACGGTATCCGGGTAGTCGGCAAACGCCGTCTGCATGCAGCTTGCCAGTCCGCGTGCCTGCGCGGCGATGATGAGATGCCCGATAAAGATGCCGTAGTCGAGCAGCATGCCTTGTGCGAGGTGGCGATCCAGCGTGAAGATCAAACCCACCGGAGCGTCGAAAAACAGGAAATTGCGCCCGGACTGTTCTTTCATGCGCGGCTTGTCGCCCTTGGGGATGCCGACAAGCCCGTATAGGTCGAAGCCGAGCTTGCGCCGCCGAGATAGCCACGGCTCCACCCATTTATTGGGGTAATAGTCATATTCCGGTTTTTCGGTTGC
The DNA here is from genome assembly GCA_009781085.1 of Betaproteobacteria bacterium. Taxonomy (GTDB): domain Bacteria; phylum Pseudomonadota; class Gammaproteobacteria; order Burkholderiales; family Rhodocyclaceae; genus WRNU01. The sequence goes on along the minus strand of WQYV01000010.1, from coordinate 12,907 downwards.
GTCTTGGTTGAAACGTTCCAGCAAGGCTGCAGACAGGGCTTCGCGTGCGGCTCCAGCCAAGGCGTACACTTTCCACGGCTGCGCGTTGGTTCCCGAGGGCGACCGCGAAGCCAGCTCCAGCAGTTCGGCGATGACATCGCAGGAAATAGGCGTCGGCAAGAACTTCCGGGTGGAGTGGCGCGCACGGAATGCTTCGGCGATGGCAGCGTAGGCCGGGGAGGCAGGAATGGCCTCAAATTGCAGGCCATGTTCTTTGGCAAAATCGAGCACAAATTTCCAGGCAAGCGGGTCGAGTTTGTGCAGGCTGGGATTGACGGTGACAGTTTTTATCCCCCCAGGGGTGTGACCGGGCCGCACGAACTGGGAGTACTTCAGCTTTTTGTTGTTTCCAACGGCTGATGTGAGGCTGCACAGGCGTTCCGCCCAGTCGCTTGGACGAAAGGTTTTCCCGTCTTTGGTTTGCCCAATGATGACGAGGTTCTTGATTTCTTGAGCCATTTTGTGCTGTGGCCGTATAGGCGGGTTATCGTGGTTCATGAAGTGCGCCAATCCGTCGATCATTGTTCCCTCTGAGCAGCGGCTGGCAGTTTGTACTGCCACATTCTAGCAGAACCATCCAGGGATGAATGCTGTCATGAGTTTTTAGGGTTGTCCGGTTTTATGGCGCATGGATTGCCCGCTTTTCACGCATAGCGGCAAGCATGGCGGCCTTTCCGGGCATTGTCCAGGATTGCAGCGCCTGCTCCAGGTGCACAACCCGGAAGGGACGGTAGCCTCCTGCCTGCAATGTCGTCCGCTTGCCATGCTTACGCAACCACGCTGGGGCATTCCCCGCGCTTGGCACATCAAGCGCACGGTTCCGTGAATCTTGTGGGTAAGCAGCCATGAAACACCCTTAGAGGGTCTGCAAATTATGCTTTAAACATTAATGATCGAACCGAAACCGCTTTGGCATCTTTTGTATCGACATGGTAACCCTTTTGTTTTATGATGCTTTTCACTTTAATGGTATGGCAAAAGGTGAATGATATGGCGTTGAAGGATTTTATTAAAAAGCAGTTCATAGATGTCATTCACTGTACGGAAGATGATGACGAAGTAATTGCATGGCGTTTTCCAATGCAGGATATGGAAATCCAGAATGGCGCGATACTCACGGTACGTGAATCGCAAACGGCGCTATTCGTCAATGAAGGCTTGGTCGCCGATGTATTTGAGCCTGGAAAATACGAACTCACGACCAATACCCTTCCAGTACTCACTTACTTGAAGAATTGGGACAAACTCTTCCAGTCGCCCTTCAAATCGGACGTTTATTTTTTCAGCACGCGCCAACGGCTTGACCGTAAATGGGGAACGACTAATCCGATTACGGTGCGGGATGCGGAATTCGGGGCGGTACGCCTTCGTGCGTTCGGCATTTATTCTTACCGTATCGTCGATGCAAAGAAGTTTCATGGTTCAGTTTCCGGCACGCTGGAACGTTATAGCGTGGACAAACTGGAAAGCCAGTTGCGCAACACGATCGTGAGCCATATTGCCGGCCTGTTTGGTGAAACGAGCGTGCCGTTTCTCGATATGGCAGCCAACCAGGATCTTTTTGGACAGACCCTCAAGGAGAAGGTCTCGCCACTGTTCGATAGTTTCGGACTGGCACTGGACAATTTTGTCGTACAGAACATTTCCCTGCCGGAGGAACTGGAAAAGGCGCTTGATACCCGTATCAACATGAGCCTGGTTGGCGATCTGGGGCAATATACCCGGTATCAAGTCGCAAGCAGTATTCCGCTGGTAGCCCAAAACGAAGGCGGCGCGGCAGGCGCAGGGGCTGGCATTGGCGCAGGCATATCGATGGGGCAAATCATGGGGCAGAGCATGCTTGTGGCAACACAGGCACCCACATCCGGCGCCCCACTGATCGATGAGGTCACCGCGACGCTGGAGAAACTGCATGCGCTGGTGGGCAAGGGCATCTTGAGCCAGGACGAATTTGACGCGAAAAAAGCGGAATTTCTAAAAAAATTGAGCTGATTATTTCATGGCCAGGACAGCTCAATGCCCATCCTGTGGCGCCTCGGTCACGTTCCGCAGCGGCGTTTCCGTTCTGGCGGTCTGTGAATACTGCCGGACAACGCTGCTCGATGCCGACGGCAAAATCGAAAATCTGGGCAAGATGGCGGAACTGGCGCAAGACCAATCCCGCCTGCAGATCGGGGCGCAAGGCGTTTACCGCCAACAGCCTTTTGCCGTCGTGGGTCGCATCCAGTTGCAGTACGAACAGGGGTTATGGAATGAATGGTTCCTCTTGTTCGACGATCAGCGCACCGGCTGGCTTTCCGAAGCAGCGGGCGAATACGCGGTTTCCTTCCAAAAGCCATTGAACACCGCCGTTCCGGCCTTTTCCAACCTGCGCCTCGGAACCCGCGCGCGGGTGGGTGATGCCGAATGGACGATCACCGACGTCGAGCGCGCCACCTGCGTGGCCGGGCAGGGCGAATTGCCATTCCGCGTCGGCGGTGGCTACCCCGCGCCGGTCGCGGATTTGCGGCCGGCCGCGGGGAACGGTTTTATCACGCTGGATTACAGCGAAGACGAAAAGACCCCGCTGCTTTTCGTTGGCGAAACGGTGAATTTCTCCGACCTGAAATGCAGCAATTTGCGTGATATCAACGCAATCCCCAGCGGCCCCAGGGTTCAAGCCAAGGCCCTGCTTTGCGGCAACTGCGGCGGGACGCTGGAAATCAGGCACGAGGGCATCGTCTCTGCCGTCTGCGCCCACTGCGGCAGCATCGTCGATGCCGAAACAGGGAAATTGATCGAGGAAATCAATCTTGCAGATACTCGAAAAGTGAAGCCGTTAATTCCCATAGGTAGTATCGGGATATTTCGAGGCATTAAATGGGAAGCTATCGGTTTCATGCAGCGTTACATGATTTCTGAAGGGAAGAGATATTATTGGCGGGAATATTTGCTGGCTCACGCCGATTCTCCCGGTTATCGTTTTTTGGTTGAATACGATGGCCACTGGAGTGTGGCGGATGTATTGGAAACCATTCCCAAAATGCCGAATCCAGAAACTTCCTATTTTGCATATAATGGTCAAACTTTCAGGCATTTTCAAAGCTATGAAGGCGTAGTAGATTATGTGATCGGTGAGTTCACTTGGTTGGTTAAAATCAAAGACACGGCAAAGCTCGTAGACTACGTCTCGCCGCCGTTCATGCTGACGTTGGAAGGAACAGCCAACGAAATCAGTTGGAGCCTTGCCGAATACATACCGCAGCAGGAAATCGCCACCGCGTTCAAGCTAAAATATCTGATGCCACCCATCGGTGTTTATGCCAATCAGCCGAACCCGTTAAAAGGCAAAATCGGGTCGGCCTGGCGGCTTTTCGTCGCGCTGGCCGTACTGGCTTTCATCGTGCAGATAATGCTTTCCGGCGGCAAGGAGATTGCGCAATGGAAAGCCGACCTCCCCGTCGGATCGGATCCCGTGCTTCTGGCGCCGTTTGATCTGGCTAAAACAGCCAACCTGGAACTGCAGGCTCACGTGCGCGGGCTTGACAATGAATGGCTGGAACTGGGCTTGGCGCTCGTCCGGGAGTCGGATGGCGAAACCCGCTATGACAGCGTGGAGGTCAGCTATTACAGTGGACGGGACGAGGATGGCTTCTGGAGTGAAAATGGCCTGGATCATGATCTGATTTTCCGGAATGTGCCGCCCGGCATCTGGCGGGTGCTGGTGGATGGCGTGGAATCCAGTTGGTCGGGCGCCAATGCCGACAAGGCCCGCACTTCCCAGCCGACGCGCAATATCCCGGTGTCCGTGAGCGTCAGACCGTATCGTGCGCCATGGGTCAATTTTTTCATTTTTTTGGGGGTGCTGGCTATTTGGCCCATCGTGTTTACCGTTCGCTTTTACGGATTTGAAAGCGCACGCTGGGCGGAAAGCGATTCCTTAGAGGAGGATGATGACTGATGAAAGGTTATTACATTTTCTCTGCCCTGGCGTTTGTGTTATTTATCTTTGCACAATACAACGGCTACGGTATTTTCGATTCATCGGCAACTGAGCGCACAACCGGACAAACGGATACGCGCACTATTTTTCACAAATAAGGAGAAGCAGATGCTTGGCCTCATCGATTTGAAGATGCTTGTCAATTCACTCTTGTATTCCGTGCTCGGAGTCATTGTGTTTTGGCTGTCGTTTCTTGTTATTGACAAGGTGACTCCGCATTACGATCTGTGGAAAGAAATTGTCCATGAAAAGAATCAACCATTGGCAACGATCATTGCCGCGATGTGTATCGGCATTGCCATCATCATCGCGTCGGCTATCCACTGAGGGCATCTTGAAGAACGCTTTCCGGTGGCTTTGCCTTGACTGACGTTTCCGCCTTGCAGCCGCAAGAATCGCCGGCGCCTGCGCGCATGCAGCACGCGCTGCTCGTGTCGGTTTTCGTCATTGCCTCGTGCGGGCTGGCCTATGAGCTGGTGACGGCGGCGCTGGCCAGTTATCTCCTCGGCGATTCCATTACCCAGTTTTCCACGGTCATCGGTGCGTATCTTTTCGCGATGGGGCTGGGTTCCTGGCTTTCCCGCCATATCCAGGGCGACCTGGCGCGGCGCTTCGTGCAGATCGAACTTGCCGTGGGCGTGCTCGGCGGTTTTGTCCCGATGGGGCTTTTTCTCGCCTTCGCTGCGCAAACTGGGTCTTTCCGCCTTCTGCTGTATCTCGCGGTGCTGGCTGTTGGCGTCCTGGTGGGGCTGGAAATTCCCCTCGTTATGCGCATTCTGAAGCGGGAGGTGCGCTTCAAGGATCTGGTTTCCCGCGTCCTAGCGGTGGATTATCTCGGCGCGCTCGCGGTGTCGGTGCTCTTTCCCGTCTTGCTGGCGCCGCACCTCGGCATGATGCGCACCGGCCTGCTGTTCGGATTGCTCAACGCGGGGGTGGCGTTTTACGCGCTGCGCCTGTTCGGCGAGCAGCACCGCCGCCTGAGCGGACTATACGGCGCGACGCTCGCCTGTTTCTGCCTGTTGCTGGGCGGCTTCGCCGTGGCCGGAAAAGTGTCCGACATCGCGGAAAGCTGGTTGTACGCCGACACCATCATCCATGCCGAAAGCTCGCCTTATCAGCGCATCGTCGTGACCCGCTGGCGCGACGATATCCGCCTGTTTCTGAACCAGAATCTGCAATTTTCCTCGCGCGACGAATACCGCTATCACGAGGCGCTGGTGCATCCGGGCCTGGCGGCCTTGCCGCAAGCGCGAAAAATCCTCATTCTGGGCGGCGGGGACGGTTTTGCCGCACGGGAAATCCTGCGCTACCCGCAGGTTCAATCCATTACCCTGGTCGACCTCGATCCGGCCATGACCCGGCTGTTTTCCTCCGCGCCATTGCTCCAGCGCCTGAACGGCAACGCCCTGAACGATGCGCGGCTGACGATCGTGAACGACGACGCCGCGCGCTGGCTGGAGGAACACGCCGACGTCTTCGATTTCGTGGTCGCAGATTTTCCCGACCCGTCCAATTTTTCCCTCGGCAAGCTTTATTCGACGGGCTTTTATCGCTTGCTCAAGCGCCATCTCGCACCCGGCGGTCGCGTCGTGGTGCAATCCACCTCCCCCTATTACGCGCGCCGCTCGTTCTGGATCATCGTCGCCACGCTTGAGGCGGCCGGGTTCAAAACCGCCCCCTATCACGCGCTCGTACCCAGTTTCGGCGAATGGGGCTATGTGCTGGCGGGCGGAGAAACCCCGGCCATGCCGACCGCCTACCCCGTGGGGCTGCGCTTTCTCACGGTCGAGAACACGCCGGATTTATTCCGCTTTCCCGCCGATATGTCCCGTGTTCCCGCCGCGCCTAATCGCCTCAACGACCAGGGGCTGGTGCGGGCGTTCGAGGAAGAATGGCAGGAGGCCATCCACTGATGCGGCGACGGGATTTCCTCGCGGCTTGCGGCGCGGCTGGCTGTGCGGCGGCCTTGCCGGGATGCGTGCGGCGGGTGCACGCGTTGCCTGCCGGCAAACTGGGCGGCGGCGACCACGGTTTGGGGCATCGCCTGCGGCAAGCCGATTTCCCGCCGCCGACGGCGACCATCGATATTCCCGTGCTCATCGTCGGCGCGGGCGTCGCCGGACTTTCCGCCGCCTGGCGCCTGAGCCGGGAAGCGCCGCCGGAGCGCCCGCGCTTTCTCGTCCTGGAACTGGAAAACGCGCCGGGAGGCAACGCGCGCCACGGCGAGAACGCCGTTTCCCGCTATCCGCTGGGCGCGCACTACCTGCCGCTGCCCAACTGCGAAGCCCGCGCCGTGCGCGCCTTGCTCGCGGAGTTGGGCGTGCTGGGCGGCGATCCCGACCGGGAAGCCCCGTCCTACGACGAGCGTTATCTCTGTCATCCGCTACAGGAGCGGCTTTACCGGCTGGGCATCTGGCAGGAAGGCATCGTGCCGCGCCTGGGCGTGCCCAGAGCAGAACTGACGCAACAAGAACGCTTTTTCGCACGCATGGCGCAGTTGCGCGAGGCGCGCGACGCGGTCGGGCGCAAAGTGTTCGCCCTGCCCCTGGCCTATGGCAGCGACACGCCCCCATGGGCGGAGCTGGATCGTCTGAGCATGCACGACTGGATGATGCAGGAAGGCTTCGCTGCGCCCTCGCTGCACTGGTACGTCAATTACGCCTGCCGCGACGATTACGGCACCGATTACCGCCAGGTTTCCGCCTGGGCCGGTATTCATTATTTCACCTGCCGCACGGGCAAGGGGGCGACGCCGGAAGGAAAGACCGATGACGGTGTGCTGACCGCGCCAGAAGGCAACGGCTGGCTGGTCGACGGGCTGCGCGGCTTGATCGCCAGGGCGCTTCCACCCGGCGCAAGCTGGCTGCGCACCCAGCAGGCGGTTTACGCGCTGCGTCAGGACGCCGGGGGATGCGAGGCCGACGTCTGGGACGCGGCGAGCCAAACCAGCCTGCGCGTTCACGCCCGGCACGTGATCTGGTCCGCGCCGCTGTTCCTCCTGCCTCATCTGGCGAGCGGGCTGCCGGACGATCTGGTCGAGACGATTGCCGGCATCACCCACGCCCCCTGGCTGGTCGCCAACCTGACCCTGGATGCGCCTTTGCCCAATACCGGCGCGGGCGCCGGGGTGGCCTGGGACAACGTGTTGCAGGACAGCCCCGCCCTTGGCTATGTGCTGGCGACGCACCAGAACATCCGCCTTGCGCCCGGGCCGACGGTGCTGACCTACTATTACGCCCTCGCGGAATATCCGCCCGCCGTCGCCCGGCAAATACTGCTCGACCGCTCACATGAGGAATGGGCGGAATTCATCCTGAACGATTTGTCCCGCGCCCATGGCGGCCTGCGCGAGCGCGTCAGCCAACTGGATATCTTCCGCCACGGCCATGCGATGGCCCGCCCCCTGCCCGGCTTTCGCGATCCGACACGGCGCCAGCGCCTGACGGCGGGATGGGACAGGGTGCGCTTCGCGCATGCCGACGTTTCCGGCCTTTCCCTTTTTGAAGAAGCCAATTACCACGGCGTGCGGGCCGCCGAGGAAATACTGGCGGCTCAGGGCCGCTTGCGGACGCGACTGATCTGACATGGAAGGCTTGCACATCCTCGCGGAATTCCAGCAATGCCAGGCCGGCCAGGAACTCATGTGTTCCGCCGAAGCCCTTGAGCGGCTTTGCCTGTCCGCTTGCCAAGAGGCGGGGCTAACGGTGGTCGGCAAGCTGTTCCTGCCCTTCGGCACGCCGCAAGCCCCCTTGGGCGCGACGGGCGCGGTGATCCTCGCCGAATCGCACCTGGCTCTGCACACCTGGCCCGAACGGCAAGCTGTCACCTTCGATCTCTACGTCTGCAATTTCAGCCGCGACAACCGCGCCGCCGCCGAAAGCGTCTATGCTCACATGTTATGCGCCTTCCATCCGCAAGCCCCGCACCGCCGGGACATCTGGCGCGGGGAGGTGGCGTAGGGCGCGTTCACGCCGATCTTGAAACGGTATGTTTTGTGGATGGGAACCAGTGAAACCCAATGCCGCCCGATCGAAGGCTGCCTGCTGCACGGCGGGGCAATGTGTGCCATGAGTTTTCAGCATTGCCCGGATTTGTAGACATGCCAGCTGGTAGCCTGTACATGGGGCAATATTCTGCGTAGAATCAAAAAATCATCATTACACGGCGGCGTTTTGCCGCCGTGTGCGTTTTTGTTTTTACTCCATCCTGTCGGAGTCCAGTATGTCGCTCTCTCATGTCATGAATACTTACGCTCGCCTGCCCGTCGCATTTACGCACGGCGAAGGCACATGGCTTTTCGATGAAGCGGGCAGACGGTATCTCGATGCGCTTGCCGGTATTGCAGTTTCTACCCTCGGTCACAACCATCCACGTTTGGTGGAAACGATTTCCCGTCAGGCGGGCAGGGTGTTGCATACCTCCAATATCTACCGCATTCCCTCGCAGGAAGAATTGGCCACGCGGCTTGCAGATATATCTGGAATGGATGAAGTCTTTTTCTGTAATTCCGGATTGGAAGCTAACGAAGCGGCGATCAAACTCGCACGCTTTTATGGGCATAAGAAAAAGGGCGTCGAGTTGCCATCGATTATCGTTATGGAACACGCCTTTCACGGGCGGTCGCTGGCAACCCTCTCGGCCACCTCCAACCGCAAGGCGCAGGCCGGTTTCGAACCGCTGGTTCCGGGGTTCGTCCGGGTTCCCTACGGGAACATGGATGCAGTGCGCCAGATCGCCTCACGCAGCCGCGATGTGGTGGCAGTCATGCTGGAAGTTCTCCAAGGCGAGGGCGGTGTCAATCTCGTGAATGACGAATATCTGCGGGCTTTGCGTACCCTGTGTGACGAGCACGGCTGGCTCCTGATAGTCGACGAAGTGCAATGCGGCACAGGTCGCACCGGCAACTGGTTTGCCTGGCAACATGCGGGCGTGCAGCCCGACATCATGACGCTTGCCAAGGGGCTCGCCTCGGGGGTTCCCATCGGGGCTTGCTTGACTTCCAGGCTGGCTGCTGGCCTTTTCCAACCGGGCAACCACGGATGTACATTTGGCGGCAACCCGCTGGCCTGCGCGGCAGCGCTCACCACGCTCGACGTTATTATCGAAGAGAGGTTGATGGACAATGCGGCGCGCATGGGAGATGCCATTCGTATCGGGTTCAAAAGGGCGCTTGAAGGTGAGGCAGGTGTGACGGAAATTCGCGGGCGCGGGTTGATGATTGGCATCGAACTCGACCGCCCATGCGCAGGGTTGGTCACACGTGCGCTCGATGCCGGATTGCTCATCAACGTGACATCGGACAACGTGATCCGGCTGTTGCCCGCGCTCATTTTTAGCGACAGCGATGTTAAAACACTCGTTGAAGGGCTCGCACCGCTGATCCGTGAATTTCTGTCGTCATAACGGATGGCGACAGGGGGAGGGAGGCTACAAATGACAATACCACTTAGACATTATCTGCAGTTTAAGGATTTTAGCGTCGAAGAATACGCATACCTGTTCCGGCGTGCGCGCTGGATCAAGGACAGATTCAAGCGCTACGAAACTTACCACCCGCTGTTCGACCGCACGCTGGTGATGATTTTCGAAAAAGCCAGCACGCGCACGCGCCTTTCGTTTGAGGCCGGGATGCAGCAGCTTGGTGGCTCGGCGATCTATCTCAACACAAAAGATTCGCAGCTCGGGCGTGGTGAGCCGATCTACGATACAGCGCAGGTGCTTTCCGGCATGTGTGACATCGTTATGATCCGAACTTTCGAGCAGGCCACAGTCGAGCAACTGGCGGCCGCTTCCCGCGTGCCGGTCATCAACGGGCTGACCAACGACTATCAGCCCTGTCAGGTGCTGGCCGATATTTTCACTTTCATCGAGCATCGTGGCTCCATTGCAGGTAAAACCGTCGTTTGGATTGGCGATCCCAACAACATGTGCAACACTTGGCTTCAGGCTGCTGAATTGCTGGGCTTTCGCGTCCATATTTCCTCGCCGCCGGGTTATGGCATCCGGCTGGAAAAGATTGGCCTTGCCGGGACGGACCACTTACAGGTGTTTGATGATCCGAAAGACGCTTGCCGGGGTGCGCATCTCGTTACGACCGACGTGTGGACGTCGATGGGATTCGAGGCCGAAAATGAAGCGCGCTGTCGTGCTTTCACTGGATGGTGCGTCGACTCCGACATGATGGCCGTGGCTGCATCCGATGCCGTATTCATGCACTGCCTGCCCGCACACCGAGGCGAAGAGGTGACCCAGGAAGTGATCGACGGCCCACAGTCGCTCGTCTGGGAAGAAGCCGAAAATCGCCTGCATGCGCAAAAGGCATTGATGGAATTCCTCGTGCTGGGGCGCGTCGATGAGCAAACCGGCACTGTTCGGCCTGTGGCGAACTACTGCTGAACATACAAAGGCTTTTGCGGTTCTGTGTAGGGGCGGATGATTATTCGTCCCTATTTCGTCGTGCGCGTACTTCTTCGCTTGCGAATATAATCCCGCCACTCTGAACAAGAACGGAAATGACCATGAGCAACGTAAACAAAGTCGTGCTCGCCTACTCGGGCGGGTTGGATACCTCGGTAATCCTCAAGTGGTTGCAGGACACCTACCAATGTGAGGTCGTCACCTTCACCGCCGACCTTGGGCAGGGCGAAGAACTCGAACCGGCGCGGCACAAGGCCCTTAAGGCTGGCATCAAACCGGAAAACATTTTCATCGACGATTTGCGCGAAGAATTCGTCCGCGATTTCGTCTTTCCCATGTTCCGCAGCAACGCCGTTTACGAAGGCGAATACTTGCTTGGCACTTCCATCGCCCGACCGTTGATTGCCAAGCGTCAGATCGAAATTGCCCGCGCTACCGGAGCCGAAGCTGTATCGCATGGCGCAACCGGCAAGGGGAACGACCAAGTGCGGTTTGAACTGGGCTACTACGCTCTCATGCCCAACATTAAAGTCATTGCCCCTTGGCGTGAATGGAACTTGCTCTCGCGTGAAAAACTCCTGGCCTACGCCGAAAAGCACGACATTCCCATCGAGCGCAAGCATCGCGAAGGCGGCTCGCCCTACTCGATGGATGCTAACCTGCTGCACATTTCCTATGAAGGGCGGCATCTCGAAGACCCCGCTGCCGAAGCCGAAGAAAACATGTGGCGCTGGACGGTTTCCCCGGAAGCAGCTCCCGATGCCCCGGAGTACATCGACCTCGAATTCGCCAATGGCGACCTCGTCGCCATCAACGGGCAAAAAATGAAAGCCCATGAACTGCTTGCCAAGCTCAACGAACTGGGTGGCAAGCACGGCATCGGGCGGCTCGATCTCGTCGAAAACCGCTACGTCGGCATGAAGAGCCGTGGCTGCTACGAAACTCCGGGCGGAACCATCCTCCTGCGCGCCCACCGCGCCATCGAGTCCGTCACCCTGGATCGGGAAGTTGCCCACCTCAAGGATGACCTTCTTGCCCGCTACGCCAGCCTCATTTACAACGGTTACTGGTGGAGCCCCGAGCGGCTCGCCCTGCAAGCCCTCATCGACCACACCCAACAGGTCGTCAACGGCTGGGCGCGGATCAAACTCTACAAAGGCAACACCATCGTCGTTGCACGCGACTCGAAAACCGACTCGCTCTTCGATTCCGGCATCGCTACCTTTGAAGACGATCAGGGCGCGTACAACCAGAAAGACGCCGAGGGTTTCATCCGGCTCAACGCCCTGCGTATGCGCATCGCCGCTAATACCCGCGCCAAGCGGGGAAGGTAAAAACCCCGGCGAAGGAACCTGTCATGCCCTCATTTGATATTCTTTCCGAAGTCGACCTAGTCGCCTTGCGTAACGCCGTCGACATGGCCAACCGCAAAATCGGCAACCGTTACGACTTTAAGGGAACCGATGCCAGAGTCGAGCAGAACGACAAATTGCTCACCCTGTACGGTGACAGCGATTTCCAGCTCGGGCAGATGAAGGACATCCTTCTGCCCGAGATGACCTCAAAAAAGGTTGATGTGCGCTGCCTCGACTACGGCGACCTGCAAAAAATCTCCGGTAACAAGGTCAAGCAGGAAGTCCAGGTGCGGGTTGGGGTCGAGCAGGAACTGGCAAAGAAAATCGTCAAATTCGTGAAAGACGCCAAGCTCAAGGTACAGGCATCCATTCAGGGAGACTCTGTGCGTGTCTCCGGAGCCAAGCGTGACGTGTTACAGGAAGCCATCGCGCTCGTGAAAAAGAACGTCACCGATTTTCCGTTACAGTATGGGAACTTTCGGGATTGAGGGGTGTGGGTAGGCTCAGAACTCCAACGTTACTATCTTGCGCGAAAAGACGCGCAAGAGCGGTATCTTAAGAGGCATACTGATGCGAATAGCTGTTATGCCGCTGCGTTTGTCCAGATGAAAGCCGAAGAGCCGCACACAATGACAAAAGCGTAGACGCATCTTATAGGGAGCTCAAACAGCAGCATCCGTGACAACCTTGCGAGGTTCAACCGGAAAACGAAGCGCTTCTCGAAGACATTGGAGATGCTTGGAACCACGCTTAACCTGTTCATTCATCGCATTTTAGTTTTAAGCAATGCTTTTTGAACGCCGCCTGTGCGGGGGCGTTCCCTACGCGGGCAACGCTGTGTTGCACCAGTGCCCTATGGGCGTTAGAAGGTGACCACCTCCATCGCAGCCTCGCGCGGTGATGCTGTGACGGTACCGATGGTTGCGAACGGGTCAATGGATGGGGCACTCTTCTTGGCCTATATGCATACCTTCCTGTGGCCTTGGAGAATTCGGCGGTCAAGGAAGTCCTAAGCCGAAAATCCTGACGCCGCCGGCCAGGCGCGAGGTGGCCGAGGAGTTGGTGCAAGCCAGGCTGTCGATCACGTGCGCCTGTCGCATTGCTGGCCTGTCGC
>WQYV01000009.1 GCA_009781085.1 Betaproteobacteria bacterium | reverse complement strand
CGACCGGCTGGGTGTTCCCCGGCTCTCATGACCTCAACTGCTCGAACCGCCCGGTGCGGACCCGCATGCCGGGTGGTGTGGGAGGGGATCGGCTAGGTTTCCTAGCCGCCCCTATCCCGATTCGGGCTGGCTAATACCGGGCTAGAGCATTTTTGATTCAAGTCCGTACAAACTGGATTGCTTCGCTACGCTCGCAATGACGAACCTACCCCGTCATTGCGAGGGACAGAATGAAGTTGTAGTTTTCGTTAAATCAATAGCTTACGTTATCCGATTCCACGCAATGGACGACAGAAACGGCAATGGATGACATGGGACAATGAGTGCGAGTCACAAAATTGTCACGCGAGGCTACGGGCATTCAATCGACTGATGACGCCGTGCGCTACGTATCTGCTCTCGCTCATGCCCGAAAAAGCGCCGTTTGACCTCCCCAAATTCCTCATCTCCCCGATACCGGGCCTGCTGCGCGAAGTTGCGGCAACCGAAGGGCAGGAATCGTCATTGATCCAGATTTTGCGAATCCACCCTGGACTTCTTTTTCGTGCGAGGTTTTTTCCTTTGTTCGCGCAGGGAATCAACCAGTGCCGACAACACATTCATTGCAGTAGAACGCTCATCGGGCGAAAGCGATTTCAGCATCACCAGACATTGTTCCTCCTCATTCGACCGAGGAAGCGCCTTTTCCGAAAGCAGATCGGTGATCGAAACACGCAATGACATCGACACAGCTTCCAGCGTAACCAGCGACGGTAAGTTAGCCCCCGTCTCGTACCGGGAAATGGTCAGCACCTCCACCTGGATTGCTTCCGCCAACTGCTCCTGAGTGAGTTTGGCGCGCTTGCGATAGTAAGCAAGGTTCCGTCCCAAGCGGTGTGCCAGCGCAGAGTGATAACGTTTGATCATGACTGATTGATCGTTGAATGGCAGTCATGATCGTTGGATGCAACAGAATCAATAACATCACAGGTGATTAGTTAAAATTCTGTGATTATCATTTATAATCTATAAATGTTTGAGTATCTACGACATTCTTGATGTTCAAACAGCCTATGACGGAAAAACTTTTTGTGGACAGGAAATCATGGACTTCAGACCTGCCGTTAAAAACAGCATCAACAGTCTGAGAACTCCGCTGGAAAAGCTCTCGGCGGCGCTTCCCGATCTGCCGTTTCCCGCGCTGGAGGACATGCTGGCCGACTTTGCCAGCGCCTTTACGCAAAATAACCGCCTCTTCACGCTCCAGATCGGCGACGGTAAAACCTATGATGACCGGCTCCTGCCTCAATCCCTCGAAGGCAGTGAGGCCCTCTCCGAGAACTTTCGATACGAAATAACCTGTCTCTCGGCAGACGCCTTCATCCCGCTCGACGGCCTGCTCGGGCTGGACGCGCAGATCGACATCCTCATCAACGGCGAGGTTGGGCAGATCACCCGCTGCGGCCTGATTTCCGCCGTCAAGGCGCTGCCCTCCGACGGCGGTTTTGCAAAATACCTCCTCACCATCGAGCCGCCGGTGGCGTTTCTGCGCTACCGCACGACGAGCCGCGTCTTTCAGGAAAAGAACGTTCCCGACATCGTGGAGCAGGTACTTGCCGAGCACCTCAACGCCAACCGTGCCATCGGCAGAACGCTAAAACTGAAGTTCGGCCTGACGAAGCAGTACCCGGTGCGTTCCTACTGCATCCAGTATCGGGAAACGGACTTGGCCTTTATCGAGCGGCTGCTGTTCGAGGAAGGTATTGCTTACCGTTGGGAGCACGAGTCCGGGGATGTGGCAACGTGCCGGTTCGTTGCCTTCGACGATCCCTGGGGGTTGGCGCAGGCGGGCCAGGGCACGGTGCGGTTTCACCGGGCCGATGCGACCGAACCGGAGGACAGCCTCACTGTCTGGACGAAGACGAAGCGCATCGGGCCGGGCGCGACGAGACTCACGAGCTACGACTACAAGAGCGTACGCGTCGATGAGGCGTTCTGGGACAGCGGTTGGGAAGAACGGGACGGGGAAGTCAGGAACATTCCCGCCGAGTCGAGCCTGGAAGATTTTGACGCGCAGACGCTCTACTACGCCCCGGATAGTGAGGAACTGCACCGCTACGCCACGCTGCGCCAAGACGTGCACGACCGGATGAAGGGCGGGCATCATGGGGAAGGCAACCTGCGCGACCTCACTGCCGGGCAATGGTTCCAGTTGAAAGGCCATCCCTGGTTTGATCGTTTCAATGATGACGGGGAGCGCGAATTCGTGGCCTGCAAGCTGGAATTTTCCGCCCACAATAACCTGCCCCAAAGCCTCACCAAGCATCTGAAACGGGAGTGTGAAGACACTGCCCCGCCGCCGCCCTATTGGGTCAAGATCAGCGCCCGAAAACGCGGGCTGCCCTTGACGCCTGCCTACGCGCACACGGCGCACGCCAAACCAACCGCGCGGGGGCTGCAATCGGCCATCGTCACCGGCCCCGAAGGGGAGGAGGTTTATACGGACGAGTTTGGCCGCATCAAAATCCAGTTCCACTGGCAACGGCCCAAGGAACATCCGGGGTTCGGTGCAAACTTCGATGAAAATTCCTCTTGCTGGATACGTGCCGCATCCCCTTCGGCGGGTCAGGGTTGGGGACACCAGTCCATTCCAAGGATCGGACAGGAAGTGCTGGTGAGCTTCCTCGAAGGGGACATCGACCGGCCCTATATCTCCGGCGTGGTGCATAACGGGCGGCAACCGAACCCGTGGTTCAGCGGGGTTGGGAGCCTGCCCGCCAACCGGGCGCTCACGGGCATCAAGTCGAAAGAGCATCATGGCCAGCAGTACAACGAACTTCTGTTCGACGACACGCAGAATCAGGTACGTACCAAACTCTCCAGCGAGCACGGCAAGACGCAGTTGAACATGGGTTTCCTCACGCATCCCCGGACGGAGGGTGAAGCCGAGCCGAGGGGGGACGGGGTTGAACTCAGAACCGACCACCACGGGGCAATCCGGGCGACAGAAGGGTTACTGATTACCACCGAAGCCCAACCGGGGGCCACCGGAAAACAACTTGCACGGGAAGGCGCACAGGCGCAACTGGAGTCTGCGCGCCAAACGGCACAGACGCTCTCCGACACCGCTGAACATCAGAACGCGGACAAGCTAGAGATCGGCTCCGAAGGGCTTGATGAAGAAGGCAGGAAAGGCCAGACGCTTGGGAGCAGGCATCTCGACCACCTGGTTGAAGCCATCAAGGCCTGGGAAGCCGGAACCAACACCGACCCGAATCACAACAGCGCGACGGGCAGCCAGCCCGGCCGCCAAGCTGTGCTCCTGATGAGCGGCGTAGAGGGCATCGGCCTTGTCACGCCGCAGGAGATGGTACTCACGAGCAGGGGGAACCTTGACACCATCAGCCAGCGTGACACGCAGCAAACCACGGCGAGAAGATGGATTCACAACGTGGGCAAGAAGATCAGCCTCTTCGTGCACGGCGTCCGTGACAAGGTGAACCTGAAACTCATCGCCGCCAAGGGGCATGCTCAACTGCAAGCCCAATCGGGCGACGTGGAAATCGTGGGCGACCAGAATGTACGCATTCACGCCAACAAGGGCAAACTTACCGCTGTCGCCGGGGAAGAGATGCTGCTCACCTGTGCGGGTGCGTACATCCGGCTCAAGGACGGAAAAATAGACATCCGCAGCCCCGGAAAACTTTCCATGAAGGCTGCAAACATCAGTTTTGACGGTCCGGCCAGCATGAACGTGTACATGCCGCAGTTCCCGGATTCCAATTTCGACACCGAAGTAGAAGACAACTCGCCGCTCTCCCTTTAAGCCATCCATTCAACCGTTTAGCATAAATCAATAAAAAGAGGTTCATCATGCTTTTCAGCCCGCCTTTCCCGAGCACATACACTGATACCAAGATTAAGGAAGATCTGGATGCGGGCGCGGAAGCCGAAAAGGAGGTAGAGCAGGCCGAAAAGGAAATTGGTAAGGAGGCAGATGCCTTACGGAAAGCAATACATGAGCTGGAGGATGCCTACCCAAAGACCACTCCCGCGATGGCACCGCCAATCATGCCATTGGATGTTTCGCTAGACCCAATGTTCGCCCCTCTATCGACAGACGCAGCGATGGCCAGCGTGTTTCGCATGGCTGCTGCGACATCTATGCCCGTCGTTGTTGTAACGCATACGCCTGACGAAATTGCAGAAAAAGAGAAAACCGAAGAAGAGGCACTGGAAAGGGTGCAAAAAGCTGTCGACAGCCGGGACAAACTTGTCCAGGGCATGATCGAAGGGCTACCGGGCAATGGGGCTTGGGGCGTCAGCCGCAAAATGTGCTGGCACAGTGGCGTTCATCTCAGGGCGAGCGCGGGGAACAGTACAGAACTGCAAGCCATTGCGGACGGTGTACTGGTCTACAGCCGGGAATCGGAACTGAGTAAAAGCAGGGCAGATGACAAAAATGCCCCCCTGCGCTATATGGGGGCAACGGACAATGGCTGCGTGGTATTGCGGCATACCATAGAGATTGGGGAAGGCGACAATGCAACGAATATCACCTTCTACTCCATTGCCATGCATCTTGACAAACTGGCCTTGTACAAGGAGGCTGGTAAGCCTGAGCAATACTCCCTGGGGGAAATCGTGCCCCGTAATACGAAACTCGGCATGCCAGGACACATTTATGGGCAGACCTACCAGACGCACTTCGAGCTGGTCTGCGACACGGAGAACCTGACTAAACTGCTTGGGCGCAAACCCGGCGAAAAGCTGAAAACCGGCAGTAACGGGCGGACGGATGCCGTGTATGGGGATACCCACTTCTATATCAAGGCAGGGGCAGAGGTATTCGACGCAAAGGATATTAAAGAAGACACCTACGCCATCCAGGCAGGGGATACCCCGGAGAGCGTTGCCGGGAAGCATGGCGCGTCATTGCCCGAATTCATGAACTGGAAGAAGAAGGGCAGCAATCACAGAAATGCTAAATACGTCACAGCGATGATGGATGGGGATAGTCTGAAATTTGACTGGATCAGGGATAAAAAAGGAAATATTGTACCAAAGGCAGTGATCGTTTTTAAGAAACCGGAGCGTGTGTTCAAGACCGCACAGGATTTGGTTGTCACCATGCGTTTTGAGAACGGCGACTGTATTATGGAGACGACCAGGGAATTCTGGCCGTATAGGGGGGATTGGTTCCCGATCACGAAAGAGCCAAAAGATTCCATCGTCACGGCGAAGGGATACGAATATACCCTCATGAATGATGCAAAAAAAATTGTTAGTGCATATGAAGAAAACCTCTACAAGAATACGAAATATGTACCCGGACAAAAGAAAAAATGGCAATCCATCAGCGCCGTCTATGAGTTGCTGCGCTTCGGGCGGGTTGTCGTAGGCCCGGATCAGCTACGGGAGCCAGAAAAGATCAAACACTTCCGGGAAATCGTCTATAATATGAATGGTGATACGGGCTATATCAACCTGAATGATCCGGGCAAGGTCACGGTCTATAGCGATGCGGATTTTCCGGAGTTTTGTGGGTGGAACGTCATCCAGGACGACAATGACGGGAACAGCCGGTGCGATTCGCCGAAAGTATTTCATTGGCTGGAAGACTTTGGTGAACCCATCGAAAAAACCCGGTTGAGCAAGGGAGAAAAACTGAAGCAGCGCGAAAGCAGGCTGGATCACCCTTTCTTTATGCGCCGGATTGGAAAAGTATTCCTGCGGATACCAGCGGATTGGGATGCGGGCACGGTGGATCAGCGTTGGGGCTGGTTGAAGACGCAAGAGGCGCTCGATTCAGGGTTGGCCGCGCCAATGACGGAGGAGAACTACAGAAGGCTCCAGGAGCATAACAAGAAGATGGCTTTTTGGGAGGAATTGAAGCAAGGTAATGAGAAAGCGAACATAAAGATTCAACAACTGGAAACAGAGTATAAGAAATACAACGAGACGATTCAAAATTGGGCGGAGTCAAATCGCACCCATAGTGAAGCAATGAAGCAATACGAAATAGACGAAAAAGAATACAATGAGAAGTTGAAGCAACACAATAAGCATGTCAAGGATTACGAGAATTACATAAAAGCAATATATAAAAAGGAAGGGCCAGTCCCGGAGGCTGTTGCCATGCCCGGCGACCCGCCTAAAGCGCCAAGGAAACCGGAGAAACCAGAATATCCAAAAGATACCCTGTTGCCGCCCGCGCCCCAGGTGCCGTTTACCATCAACCCATCGGACTGTTGGCATCTGCCGCCGAGGATGTTCATCATGCACATGCGCAAGTGTATGTGGTTGGATCGGAGGGAATTGGCAGAGATATATCTGGATAGAGATTATTCAGGGAATATAAAAGATGGGTATATAAAAGACTCCCCAAACAAAATTCGGGAAAGATACCGGAAGATATTGAATAAACTCATGCAGAAATACATGGTGGTGACACCAACCCGTATGGCGCATTTCTTGGGGCAAGGTGGCCATGAGTCCTCGCGTATGGGCGTGATGCTGGAAAGAACTAATAAGGGAAAAGCGAGTGTACAACCGGAAACCGGAGGGTGGTATAACGACCCGGCAGACATTTATTTTGATGGCATTGATGTTCCTAAGAAATCTAAGCAAGATTATAGATTCTCAAATGGAAACCAAGGAACCCATGAGAAAGAACAAAATGGGGTTAAAGTTATTGTGCGTGATTCGATAAAATTTCGAGGGCGTGGATTTAAACAAGTCACCGGCAGGTCGAATTACGCGGGTTATTGGAATTATCGAGGATGGCTGCGAGAAAGAATGGATTACGACTGGCATTGGTGGGATAATAGCAAGAAAAAGCCAGCCGTAATTGATGATCCGCAAAGAATATCCGTCAATGATTATGAAGCCATTGACGCTAGTTGCTGGTATTGGATAGGGGGTAGGTCTGCCACAATTAACAAGCGCATCACTGAAGGTAATAATGTTTCCGATTCCCTCATTGAGTCTGTAACAAGGGCTATCAATGGCGCTGTTAACGGACTGGATGATCGGCAAACTGTCACGAAGAGAGCCGACAAGGTTCTCATGCGCAGAGAGTAAGAAATGAAATATATTATTATTTTTATCCTTCTACCATTTCTTACTATAAGTGCGAAGGCTGAAGAGCAAATCTTCACCATTGGAAAATCTGAAATTCTAGTTCCAATGAATTATCAGTTGCTAAAACGAACCCAGTATCTCTCGAATGGATCATATTCTTCAAAGGCAACATGCATAGTGATACTGGAACGCAAATTAGAGATGATAATATGCTTTACTACAGGAAAAGAATTTTCTGAGGAATTCGGTACTGATTCAGGCTCTTTTTCGGACAGAAATCCAGATAACAACAAAAAGTTACCGCCGAGTGTTTTGGCGGGGCTCGGACAGCTAAGTAATGTTTGGATACCCATTAAGAAAATTTCCATCGGAAAATTTGGCATCTATGAAAATACTAACTATCTTTGCACGGAAAATGACAAAAACCAATCTCGCGCTATGTGTTACTACGCTCTAGTGGATTCACCTTACGGAGTTTCATTTTCTGTAATATCTATTTACAGAGTTTCTCCAAATCAGCAACGCGAATGGATACACAAAATTATAAAATCCATCCAAATTCTGAAAGGAGAACCAATTAAAAAAACCGCAAACAACAAAACCGATTTCAAACCCAGTTTTGACTGCACAAAATCTCGCACCTTTGTAGAAAAAACCATTTGCGCAGACGAATACCTTTCGCAGCTTGATGTAATGCTGTCGGGTTATTACAGCTTTCTTGATAAACCATATTTTAAAAGCCATGAAAAAGATCAACTAGCGCAACGCGCTTGGTTCAAACGCCGTAATGCCTGTAAAGACGCTGATTGCATTCAGGCTGCTTATGAAATACGAATTAAGGAAATCTGCAAAGAAAATGAATCCCCCTGTTCTGAGGAGGATGAGCGTGAGATTGAGTTGTTTCGTTTTCCAGAAAGTGATAAATGAGAAAAATTGTAAATCTGTTCAACCTTTGTCTGTCCTGAAAGAGCAAGGTGATGTTTATTGCGCACATGGGCAAGTGCACATGGCTGGATCGCGTGGAACTAGCGAGGATATATTCGGATGACGAATACTATCCGCGTAATATCCAAAATAATTGGATATCAGGAACTACTCCGGACGCAATTCGGGAAAGGTATCGGGGAATACTGAACAAACTGATGCTGAAACATCTGATAATAACACCAGCAAGAATGTCGCATTTCTTTGGGCAAGGCGCTGTAGAGTCTGAATGCTTAGGTAAAATGGTTGAAGCATCCTCATCAGGAGAACGGTATAGGGCAAGTCTGCAATCGGAAGTCGGTGGATGGTACAATAACCCAGATGATGATTATTATGTCAAAATGGGATATAGTAATAATAATGGCAACTTAGGAAAAGAGGACGCCATAAAATTCAGAGACCGTGGAATGAAACAACTTACCGGCAGGTCAAATTATGCCGATTATTGGAATTATCGTGGATGGCTGAGAGAGCAGAAGAGCTATGGAGAAAAGGGGGATTATGATTGGCATTGGTGGGATAATTCCAAAAAGAAAGCTGCCGAAATAGATAATCCACAAATAGTTGGTATGGAGGATTATCTAACTATTGATGCTGGTTGTTGGTATTGGACAGCAGGCAGGCCAACACCAATAAATTCTAAAATTACCGAATCTGAAAGAGTTAAAGATATTGAAGCTGATGTGCGTGGTGTATCCATAGCCATAAACGGTGTCAACTCTAATACCGGTGATCCTAATGGACTTGAAGAGCGTAAAGATAATACGAAAAGAATATTCAATATTCTTATGAATGGAGAATGACTCATGAAATACAAATTTCATTTATTGATTTTACCTTTTATTTTAATTAGTACGAGCAGTGCCAAAGCCGAAGAACAAGTATTAATAGTTGGGCAGGCCGAGATTATTATTCCATATAATTACAAAAAATTGAAAAAGTCTGAACATAACCAAAATAAAACATGTGTATTAATAACAAGTCACAAGTTTGAACTGACGATATGTTTTGACTCAGGTAAGGAATTTTCTGAAACAATCAAACAATCAAATTTTTTAGATAAAAACCCTGATAATAACAGAAAACTTCCACCGGGTGTTTTGGCATACCTTTCTCCAATGGGAAAAGTTTGGAAAGCGGTTAAAATGGGTTCTATCGGAAATTTTGATATTTATGAAAAAGTCGACGCTTTTACTGGGGCTCCTTTTCCAGGTTTTGTGCCGCAATTATGTTACAGCGCTCTCGTTGACTCTCCATATGGCGTTTCGTTTACTGTTGGTTCTAATTATAGCCTAGAGCTTGACAATGAAAAACAGCGAGAAATGATACATAAAATTATAGCATCTATCAAAATATTAAAAGGCGAACCCATTAAAAAAAGCGCAAACAAGAAAACCGATTTCAAACCAAGTTTTGACTGCACAAAATCTCGCACCTTTGTGGAAAAAACCATTTGCGCAGATGAATACCTTTCGCAGCTTGATGTAATACTGGCAGGGTTTTACCAAGAGATTGTTTACGATTACGAAGATAAGGAGCGACTCGCTCCAGAGCAACGCGCTTGGCTCAAACGCCGCAATACCTGCAAAGACGCCGATTGCATCCAGGCCGCTTACGAAACACGGATCAAAGAACTATGTGCGAAACGTGAATCTCTCTGTTCCGAAGAGGATGAACAGGAGATTAGTTTGTTTCGTTATCCGTTAAATGAAGATAGCAAATGAATAACGGGCTGGATAGAGGTAAGAAAAAATGTAGCCTTGGATTGGTTGCTCTGGTATTGACGGGAGTTATTGGGGGGCTATGTTGTGGGATACCGATAAATGCAGCAGAGATACCGAAAAATAAGGCTGAGAATATTATTCCTATATTGGTAGATAAAAAATGGGGTTGCATCAACATCAAAGGCGAGATAGTGATTCCACCTAAATTTGCTGGTTCTAGTGGAATTAATTTTGTTGCCAATGGGTTGGCAGCAGTCAAGGTTAAAGAAGGCGAAAAATGGGGTTTCATCAACCTCAAGGGCGAGATGGTGGTTCCCCCAAGGTTCGAGGATGTAAAGGATTTTGCCCCCAATGGTTTGGCAGCAGTCAACGAAAATGGGCGCTGGGGTTACATCAACTCCAAAGGCAAGATGGTGATTCCTCCAAAGTTTGAGTATTTTGAGCAGACACCAGGGTTTTATTTTAATGCTGGTGATTTTACTGCCAATGGTTTGGCGAGGATCAAGAAAGACGGAAAATACGGTTACATCAATGCCAAGGGGAAGATAGTGATTAAACCGAGGTTTGATGAAGCAGAAGATTTTGACGAAAATGGTTTGGCACTAGTCGGTGAAGGTTATGAGAGAAACTACGAAAGAGGTTATATCAACGCCAAGGGAAAAATGTTGATACCGATAAGGTCTGAGAATCAGGATAAGTTAAATTTTGCCACAAACGGCTTGGCATTGATTGAAAAAAACGGAAAGTGGGGTTTCATCAATACAAAAGGCAATATGGTGATTCCGGCAAGGTTCGAGAGCGCAAGGGATTTTGAAACCAATGGTTTGGCGCGGATCGTAGAAAATGGAAAATTGGGTTACATCAATTCCAAGGGAGAGATAGTAATTTCGCCTAAATTTGATGGTTGGATAGGGAGTTTTGGAACCACAGGTTTAGCACAGTTCGCAAATAATGAGAAATGGGGATATATCAACACCAAGGGTAAGGTAGTAATTTTGCCGAGGTTTGATAATGCGAAGGATTTTGCCATCAATGGCTTGGCAGCAGTTAACGAAAACGGAAAATGGGGCTATATCAACACTAATGGCAAAATAGTGATTCCGGCAAAGTTTGATGATGCATATGATTTTACCGCTAATGGTTTGGCACGGATTGTCGAAGGAAGCGACGAGATAAGCGTGAGATATTACACCAACTCCGAGGGTAAAATAGCATCCCATAGTGAAAGAGTCAGAATCAGAAAAACTGGTTTCATCAACGCAAAGGGCAGGATAGTAATCCCACCGAGATTTGATGATGCGGAAGATTTTGCTTCAAATGGTTTGGCAAAGATCATGGAAAACGAAGCATATGGTTTCATTAACATCAAGGGTAAGATAGTGATATATCCGAGGTTTAAGGATATAGGGTATTTTGAACCCAATGGCGCTGCACGAATCAGGGATGAAAATGGAAAATGGGGTTACATCAATACAAAAGGCGAAATTATTATACTCATAGACGAATTTGACGGTCACGAAGTCCTGAAAAATCGTCGTGGTGAAATCATTTGGCCATATGAGTCAGTAGAAAAGTACGCAAAATATCAAAATGATTTCAAACCAAGTTTTGACTGTACAAAATCTTACACCGCTGTTGAAAAAACAATTTGTACAGATGAATACCTTTCTCAGCTTGATGTAATGTTGGCAGGATTTTACAGCTTTCTTGATAAACCATATTTTAAAAGCCATGAAAAAGATCAACTAGCCCAACGCGCTTGGCTCAAACGCCGCAATGCCTGCAAAGACGCCGATTGCGTCCAGGCCGCTTACGAAACAAGGATTAAGGAGATTTGTGCAAATAATGGGTCTCTCTGTTCTGAGGATGAACAGGAGATTAGGTTGTTTCGGTTCCCGGAAAATGAGGATGAGAAATGAAAACTCTGCTACCAAAAGCTGCGAATTATGAATAAACTCGGTTGGTTTTTCTTTCTTCTTTTTTTTGCAACCTTTTCGGCCTACGGTAAATAGTCGGCCTTGAACAATAGCCTATTTTGAGAAGCCATCCTGTCAGACGGCGAAGTTCCCTAATCCGAAGCGTTGCCGTGCGGCACGTAGCCCGATAAAAACCAGGGCAAAAAGAAGCCGCAGCTTCCTGAGGATCATGCGCAGGTTGTGTCCGGCCCCGCACAGCACCGCGTGCAGGCGGTCCCCCAGCGTCCCCTTGAGCCAATTCCTCCCCAGCCGCCCGTCATTTTTCATCAGCATGTTCATTATCAGATAGTCGAGTGACAATTATTTTGGTGGTTCGGTGACAAAGCCGATATGAGACAAACCCTGCCGTGCAAGCAACGACAGTACCCGTGCCATATTTCCGTAAGGAACGGCGTCGTCGCCCTTGAGGTGAATTTCGGCCGTTGATGCACTGGCAGCCAGTTGTGCCGCGTATCGTTCCAGTTCCGGAGCCGTGACCGGCTGGCCGTTCCAGTAAAGCTGCCCGTCGCGTTGCACGGCCACTTCGATGTGATCCATCTGGCTGGTGTTGGGCTGGCTGGCGGCTTTCGGGAGTTCGATCTTGACTGCGTGAGTCAATAGCGGGGCGGTGACGATAAATATCACCAGCAATACCAGCATGACGTCGATCAGTGGGATCATATTAATTTCGGCCATCGGGCGGTTGGTGGTACCTAGTGTTCCAAGTGCCATCATGCGTCTCCGGCAACATGCACGGCACGTATGTGAGTACGCACGCTGCGTTCCAGCGGGGCGCCTGTCATGGCAAGGATCAGCAGATCATGGCCGAAGGCATCAAGCCGGGACAGAACGACACGATTGCGCCGGACTAGCGCGTTGTATCCAAGCACAGCGGGGATTGCGACAGCAAGGCCGATGGCGGTCATGATTAGCGCCTCGCCAACAGGGCCGGCAATTTTGTCGAGCGTCCCCTGACCGGATAACCCGATGGAGAGCAGGGCGTGGTAGATGCCCCAGACCGTACCGAACAGTCCTACGAATGGCGCTGTCGATCCTATCGAGGCCAGCATGGTGAGGCCGCGTTCGAGCTGTTCGGTCTCTTTTTCGATGCCTTGCCGTAAGGAACGGGTAAAGAATTCGGATGGCTCACCCGCGGCATTGACATGGCTGGCATCGCATGCGGCGTAATGACGGGCTGTGTCAACGGTATTGCGCGTGAGCCGAGAATAGGGATCGTTCTGGTCAAATTCACTGTTTTTCATCAATTCGGTAAAGGAATCGATACGCAGAAACCGGGCAAAAAAGTTTTTGCTGCGGCGTCTGAGCAGCCAGTGGTTGACCAAGCGGTCGGTGACGATTCCCCAAGTTAGCAGCGAGGCAATCAGCATCAAAGCGAGGATGAACCGTGCAACATTGTCTGCCTGGGAAAGGAAATGGGAGAAACCAAGGACGGGATCATTCATGGGAGAACTCACAACACAAAAGAGATAGGAACCAGCACCCAGGCTGCAACATGTTCGCTTCCGCGTCGGGCGGGCACAAAACGCCATCCGGAAACTGCATTGCGTGCGGCGGTGTCGAGGCGCTCGAAACCGGAGGACTTGTCGATTTCGACGCGCTTGGCACGCCCATCGGCGGATACGTAGACACGCAACAGGACGCTCCCGGTTTCACCGCGCCGACGGGAGAGTTGCGGATAGGCTGGGGGCGGATTCTCCAGGTAGTCGGCATTGAATATGGGCGCTACTAGCGTGCCGGTAGCTGGGCTGCCTGCCGATGTCGGTGCCAGTGCCAATGACGCGGATGAATCTGAGCCTGTTGCGGCAGGAACGCTTTGGGAAGGCTCAACTGAAGGTTGCGCGACTTCATATGAAGAAGCGGATGCCTCTTCGCTGACGGATGCAGCGGCAAGCAGCGGTTTCGGATTTTTGGGGATAGGTGGCTTTTGCTTTGTTTCCTTTGGAGGTTTGGATTTTTTTGGCTGCTGAGGTTTTGGTGGCAACTTGGGCGGCTCCAACCGTTCCTCCTGGAATGAATATTCCGAGAGACCGGCGGGCAAAGAGGTCGACGCAATCAGGCCAGCCTGAATCACTTTGGGCATGATTCGTGGCGGTGGTGGCGATGCTTGCAGGACGGCAGCAAGCACTACACCATGCGCCAGCCCGACGCCAAGCCACTGTACGGCCACCCGTATCCAGCGGGTTGGGCTGGATGGAGGTTGGCGCAAGGTGGCGCTGTCGGACAGGGGAGCTTTTGCCTGCAAACTCATCTCAGCATGTCAAATCAAGGTGCTTATGTTCCGGGCGAGAAGCGCAAGGTGACACGCTCCACCGTTTTATCAAAGAAGTGATAGCCGGATCCGCCTTCGGCCAGCAAGTCGAGCAATTCGTCCGGGGCTTTGACTCGCGCCCCGCCGATGATCGCGACGTTGCGCCGTGCATAGGGTTCGGCGATCAGCGTCGTGGTCGGGCCGATGATCGCCGCCTTGGCGCCGGGCCGCAGCAGTTGCAGCAGGCCGTCGAGCGAGCCGTTGATGAGGGTGGTTCCTGTGGTGATGAAGACATCCGCGAATGGGACCACCTCGGCGGCTCGTTCGGCGGGCACGTAGTAAGGCAGTTCCTCAGGTTTGAGGGTGGCCGGGTCGAGTTCGAGCACCTTGAAGGGCTGGTTGCGCCGACGCAGTTCGCGCAGGTAGGGCGGAAATGCGCCAACCAGCGCAACAGACTGGCCGGGCTCGAGTATGAGCGCATCGAAGGCGTCGCCTTCAAGCTGGATGGTACCGGCTGGCGGACCGTCTCGCTTCCAGAGCGTTTCTGCCACCGCGTTGAGCGTGGCGATGGCCAAGCCCCGGCGCAAACCCTGCGGACGGTTAAGGTCGTCCATAACCTGTTTTACGCTGAGTCCCGATATTTTTCCGGGAGTCGGCATGGCATTGGCAGAACTGGGGCAGCATACGGCCTCGGGCACTGTTTTGACCGGTGTCGCGCACATCCCGCCAGCGCCGTTATTCAGTTTGACGCCGGTAAAAAATATGCCGAGCACCGCTCGTTCCAGTTTCAGCGTTTCGGCCTCCGGGCCAAGCCGTTCGAGTGCGGTGGCGTGCAGTTCGGATAGCAGGGTTGTTGTGTTCATGGCGATGGACTGTCGTTTGGTAAGTACGGTCGCAAAAAGCTGGGATGAGTTCACCCGTTGTTTGTTTTTTCCCAGGAGATGAAAGCCCAGCGCAGGGTCGTTTTGAGGCCGCCGCTCGCCATGACCTCAGCAAACCATGCTTGCAGTCGGGCGCATTCGTTCGTGTCGAGTTCGCCAAGCGACCAGGTGATGCGTTGCAGGAATTCATCGAAGTCGGTGATGCCATCAAGGGGGCCTTCGTTGTCGAAGTAGTCGAGCCTCGGGTGGATATTCCGGCTGTGCAGGATATTGAGCAAGTAGATGTAGTCGGGCGCTGGCTGCGGTTTGCGACGGCCAATGGCATCGAAAATCTTCTGGTCGATGAAGTTCCCCCCGACCAGATGCGTGAGGTAGACGCGCTTTTTCGCTTTGGCGTTGAGTTTTTCCAGCGCGTTGCCGATGTCCTCCACTTGGGTTGAACGCGAAGCGACGACGATGTCGCATTCGGGTACGTCCGACCAGTCGTCTTCAAAGGCCAGATGCAGGGCGTCGGCGTTGGCAATGCCCTGCGTTGCGATGTTTTTTTTCAGTTCGTCGAGCATGGCCGCGCTGTAATCCAGGCCGATGACGCGCTCAAGCCGTGCGGCCAGCGGCAGGCAGATAACGCCGGTGCCACAGCCAACATCCAGCAGGGTGCGGGCGTTGGTCAGGTCTATGCGCGAGATGAATTCATCCGCATATCGCTCTTTTTTTGCTCTTCGGTTCATGCTGGATGCGCGTATATCCCAGGCGCTGTTTGGTTTTGCCTTACCGGCCATCATCATGTGGTCGCGATACAAGCGGGAGAAATCAATGGCGGCGATTGTCATGGAGCGGGTTTCTCATTCTCAATTGGGCAGGGCGCGTGCGGGGAGATAGGCGGTGATTTCATCCTCGGTGACGCCGTAGAGCGCGGCCAGCTTGTCCGGCGTGGCGATGTCCTTGGGCGCGCCAATCCCCGCGATGCTTCCGGGCGCAAGCAGTGCGATGCGGTCGGCAACGCGCAGGGCGTGTTCCGGCTGATGGGTCGACATCAGGATGGTGATTCCCTGATTGCGTAAACGGTCGATGTGCCCAAGGATGCGAATCTGGTTGCCAAAGTCGAGGCTGGCGGTCGGCTCATCCATCACCAGCACTGCCGGTTGCTGTGCCAGCGCACGCGCAATCAGTGCCAGTTGGCGCTCGCCTCCGCTGATCGCCGTATAGATGCACTCGCCCAGATGGGCGATTCCAAGCATCTCCAGGCAGCCTGCGGCAATTTTGCGGTCGTGCCTGGAAGGGATGGCAAAGCGCCCGATGCGCGCGGTGCGTCCCATCAACACGATTTCGCTGACGGTAAAAGGGAATACTCCAGCATGCGCTTGTGGCATGTAGGCGACGCGCTGTGCAAAAGCCAGGCGAGACCAGCCGGTAATGCTTTCCCCAAGCACGCGCACTTGGCCCGACAGCGGCGGCAACAGGCCGAGCAGGGTCTTGAACAAGGTCGTCTTGCCGCCGCCATTCGGCCCGAGCAGGCAAAGCACTTCGCCGACTCTGACATCGAATGCGAGCGAGTCCATGACCGTCTTGCGGCCATAACCGATGCTCAGATCGCGCGTTTCGATGACGTTCATTCGGTTTTTCCGGTATGTGCCAGCAGATAAAGGAAGAACGGGGCGCCGACCATGGCGGTGACGATGCCGAGCGGCAGCTCGATAACGACCAATGTCCGCGCCAGAACATCGGTGCCAACGACAAAGCCGGCCCCGAGCAGGAGCGATGCGGGCAACAGCCTGGAAAAGTTTGGGCCGACCAGAAAACGTGCGGCATGCGGAACGACGAGGCCGACCCACCCGACGATGCCTGCAATTGAAACGATGGTAGCGGTCACCAATGTTGCCGCAACGATCAGAACCAGGCGCAAGCGGGCGACGTCGACACCGAGGGCCGCGGCTTCTTCGTCCGGTAGGCTGAGGAGGTTGACGCGCCAACGCAGCAATACCATCGGCACAAGCCCGATGAGGACAAGCGGCGCAGCCGATGCGAGATCGCGGGAATTGATGCCATTCAGGCTGCCGAGCAACCAGAAGGTGATGCTGCTGAGCTGCTGCGAATGAGGGTCCGAGAGGATTTTGAACAACGAAACGCCCGCACCGAACAGGGCGCCAACGGTTACACCCGCGAGCACCAGGACGAGAACCGGGTCGTGCCGCCGCACCAGCCCTGAAATGCCATAGACGATACCGACGGCAGCCAAACCGAAAACAAAGGCGGTGATTTGTATGGCTACCAGCGAAAAGCCAAAAAAGATCCCAAGCGTGGCACCGAAACCGGCTCCGGCAGAAACGCCGAGGATGTCCGGCGACACCAACGGGTTGCGAAACATGTTCTGGTAGGCCGCTCCCGCAGCAGCCAGCGCAGCGCCGACCAGCATCCCGGCGACAACGCGGGGCAGGCGGATGTTCCAGATGACGATCTCGATGGCTTCCGGCAGCCCTGCGCTACCTCCCGTCAGGCGGGCGATGGCGGAGCGTAGTAAGTTAGATGGCGAAACCGGATATTTTCCGAAGGCAAAGGCGGCCATGAAGATCGCGACGATACCCAGCAACGCGAGCAGATACGCGGGAACCGGCGGTAGGGCAGCGTTTTTCGCACTCATTGCACGCGCTTTTCGATGCCGTAAAACAGTTGGTTAAACTCGGCTACCTTGCGCTCCATGCTGTCTTTGCCAACGTCGTGCAAATGGGCAAGCAGCCAGATCACACCGGCAAGGCGGTTGACGCTTGGAGGAACGTCCAACCAGCCGAACGGGATGGTCGGCGCACAGTAGACGCGTTTTGTTCGCACGGCGGGAATGGTGCGCCAGCGTGGGTCTTCCAGTATGCGGTTGGCAAAGCTGCTGTCCTGGGTGATGATGACCTCGGGCGCCCAGCCAATGACCTGTTCGAGCGAAACACGGGCGAGCCCGATTTTGTCTCCGCCCTGCGCGGCCACGTTATAGCCGCCGGCGATGTCGATGGCCTCCATGTGGAGCGATCCGACCATGCCGGTTTCCAGCCCTTCCAGCCCCCGTCCGTAATAGACGCGCGGACGTTTTTCCAGCGGCATGGCCTCGCGGATGCGAGCCGCGCTCGACAGGATTTCCTCGGCGTAGTCGGCCAACGTGTTGCCGCGCGCCTCGACATCAAGCATTCGTCCGGTTTCGTGCAATTGGCGAGCGCTATCGGCCAGGTGTCCTTCGATCACGACATAGGGAATACCCGTTTGCTCGGTGACGCGCTGCGCGGTCGATAGATAGGTGTCATCGACATCGCCGGCGTCGAGAATCAGGTCGGGTTTGAGGGCAAGCAGGGCTTCCGTGGCCATCGTGCTCCCGCGCCCAGACAAGCGCCCAAGCATGGGCAGGTCGCGCAGCGGGGAACCGAGCGCGCCAAGCGCCTCGTCTGACATCCGCCACGGCCAGCCGAGCATCTTGTGCGGCGCGAGTGCCGACAGCAACACGCTGGCCGGGGCGCCGGCAGCATAGACGCGCTTGATGTCTGATGGCGGCGGCATGCGCCCGAATGCCGTGATGAGACCCGATTTTGTGATTTGCGCAGCGGCTCTGATACCGCCAAGCGGAGCCAGCAAGGACGCGCAAACCACGGCGCGAAGCAGAGTACGGCGCTTCATGGCGACCGCTCCCGGGATTGAATGCCAGCGAACCAGTTTCGCAGCGCATCTATTTCGGGCGGCAGTTCAACTCCGGCATTGCCGCAAAACATGCGCCAATCCATCAGATAGTCGCTCGCTACGGACGTAATCAGCGGAATGCCATCCGCAATGAGCGCCAGCATTTCGGTCATCAGCCCTTTGCCTTCGGCCTCGACCGCGCCGAAACGGTTGGCAACGGCAAGGTCTGGCTGCTGCACCAGCGCCTCGCGCAAGGCGATGCTGGCAGCCGCCAGACTGCTCTGGTCGAGACTGCATGACGTCGACCCAGGGCCGAGATCCTGGAACAGCGGATAGCGCATTCCGTTTTCGAGATCGACGAGCATGGTCGCCGCCTTGCCATGCCCGCCTATCTCCTGCTGCACCAGACCTTGCACGCGCCAGCCGTCCCGGCGCAGACCGAAGGCAAAATCGGCCAGCAGGTTATCGGCCACGCCATGTTCCGAATGAACGATGGCGGCAACGTGAAAGCCGTAAATTTCAAAATTTTCGTTCATAGCAATCCCGAATAACGGTCAATCGGTTATCGTGCGCACCTCGATGGATTTGACCCATTTCGTGAAACGAATGCCGCCGTTGTCGCGCAGCGAGGTCAATGCGATTTTTCCCTCGTCGTCGGCCAGCGGTTTTCCATCTCTCTCGAAAAAAAGAATCGCTCCTTCGCCAATGGGCGAAAAAAGCACTTCGGGCCATGAAAAAACGACCCGGTAGCCATCGGAAGCGCTGACGATAATGACGCTCTTCTTGACATCAAAGGGACTGGCGGTCTGGAGCGCCGCTTTTTCCAGCACATCGCGCAACATCACGCCCTTGATGATGACCGTGGTGGGCTTCTCATTAGGGAGATGCCCGCGCACCACCATTTTCATTTGCAGAACCGGCAATTTCTGCAAATCGTCGACGTTCAATTCAAGCGGCTGTTTGACCTGGCCGGTAACGGATATTTTGCTGGTGACGAATTTCGCGTTGTCGGTTGGCTTGCTCGCTTCGGTCAAAATCCATTTGGCGAGCACCAGCCCATTTTCCGGCGTCACGCCGGTATTGGGCGGCATGAAAGGCAATTCTGCCCTGCCTTCGGCCTGCCACCCGAACCCGGTTGGCCCCGTTCCCTTGACGATGTGCGCGGCAAGCAGGGCAACGGCATTGGCTTCCCCGGCGTATTTCTTCGCAATATCGCTGAATGCCGGCCCAACCCGTTTGCTCGTCGCCTGATGACATATGAAGCAGCCGTTTGTTTGCGCAAGTTCAAAGCCGTCGACGGCAAGCACTTGGCCTGATACGAAGATCATCGCCAGAGCTGTTGTCTTGAGCCAGTTTGTCAATGTCGATTCATTCATGAAGACCTCCGGAAATTCAGATGAAACGGTCGGATCGCATGGTTCTCGAACCGGGGGAACAAGTCGGCAAAAAAAGAGCCTGCCCAAGATTTGAAAGAGCGACCAAACTCTGAAAACCTCAAATCCCGGGCAGGCATCGCTTCGAGAACTAAAACTGAAAACGTGTGGATAGCAGGAAACTGCGGCCTTCTTCCGGATAACCGCTGGTCACTTCGTAGTTCTTGTCCAGCAGGTTGCGTGCCGCGAGCGAGATATCCCAATTGCGGTTGAGTTGATATTCGACCTTCAAATTAAACAGCGTGAAGTCGCCCATGCGCACATAGCCGCTGCCGGACGGCGGGTCGGACCAACGCATGCCGCCATATTCAATGCTCGGGATGATTTTCAGATCATTGACCGGCTTCCATTTGGCGTACAAGAAAGCCTTGTGACGCGGCGTCGAGGTCAGTCTGTAGTCCGGAATATTTGGGTCATTGACCTTTGTGTCGATGTAGGTGTAATTGCCGCCCAGTTCCAGATTTGGCATGACCTGAGCGTGCGAGCCCAGTTCGAAGCCCCTGTAGGTCGCCTCACCCAGATTGACCGCTTTTTGCTTGATAAGACCATCTGCCGGGTCTACGAAACCATTAGCCCAGTTGATGGCATCTTTGAGCCTATTGTAGAAGATCGCACCCTCGACATATAGTCCAGGATGAATCCGATCTGATATTCCAAGCTCAATATTCAATCCGTGTTCCGGCTTGAGGAAGGGGTTCGACATCGCACTGCCAAATCGCGAACTAAAACGGTCGAACATGGTCGGGAAACGATAGCGCTTTGAGACCGAGAAACTCGCTTTGCCGCCTTCACGATACCGATAGATGGCGGCTCCCTGCCAGTTCGTGGCGAACTGGTCGGCGATTTCATAATTGAACAATCCGGTCGCTGGGGTGTAGTCCTGGGCTTTCTTGGTACGGCGGATATCGCGGCTCACGCCGCCGACCAGATCGAACTTTGGGGCGACGTGCACGGTATCTTCGAGCGCAAAGGAATAGCCATCCTCAAGGGTCTCTTGCTTCGGTTCCGTGAATGGATTGGCTGTTGCAAGATTAAGATCCTGCCATTCCTTATGCTGGTCGCGCCGGAAATGCAATGCCGTCTTCAAGGTCTGTCGCGGTAACGCGGTCGTGCCGAATTCGACGCTCACCCCCTGGGCGTTGTCGTCATAATGGCTGAGCCAGTTGCGGGTGCTCAAGGTCGTGTTCGTGTAGGCAAGCAGGTCATTCGTGAAGTTGTTGAAATATACCTTTGTCTTAACGTAATTCTTCTCACCAAGTTGCGTGTGCGAAAGCCAGTATAGGCTCCAGGTATTCCATTTCGGCCAGTCCCAGGTACTGATCGCCGATGTGCCGGTAACAGCGCCGACACCGTGCTTTTCGCCTTCCTGCATGACGAAGTTCAGTGAATACTCATCGGTTGCATTCGGCGTAAAACCGGCTTTCAAATTGGTGCGCCAGTCTTTTTTGCCGGTGTTTTCGCGTTCTCCAGCACCTTGCGCCACTGTTGGAACGAAGTCACGTGAAAGCCGCCAGTTATCGAGATCGCGCTGCTCGACACTGACCTGCCAGTAATACTGATCCTGCTTGCTGCCGAGATTGGCATAGCCTGTGTAACCACCGTATTGCCCGCTCTCGCCCAGTTTCGCCGACACGCTCAGTTCCCCTTCGAGCGATTTGACAGGTTTGCGCGTAACCAGATTGATGGCGCCTCCCATCCCATCTGGGCCATTCAAAACCGACACATAGCCTTTGGAAACCTGAATTTCAGCGAGATCCATTGTCAGGAAGCGATCCATGTCGGTGCGGCCGTCTACCGGCAGATACAGGCGGACTCCATCCATATAAAGCGGCACCTGATAACGGTTGAAGCCGCGAATGCTTATTCCGGCTTCGTTGCGGCTGCCTGTGCCGGTCGTAACCGCGACACCGGGAACGATATCCAGCGCTTCTTTCAAACTTTCCTTACTGAAATCCCGAATTTCCTCGTTGCTGAGTGTCGAGGTGGCGATGGCCGGCTCATCCTCGCGCTGTCCCGTCACCGTGATCTGGCCAAGTCTGAATACGTTGCTCTCGGCAGATTTCCCAGTTTTTTGACTAACCTCCTCCTCCGTCTGCCGCTCGTCATTCGTTTGTTTTTCATCATTCTCGTCAGCCTTTGCCCCAGCAGAGAACAGCAAAGCCAGTGCGAGCACACTTGAAATAGCATCGTTTTTCAGGGTCATGGTGAACTCGATATGTTTAAAAAAACATATCGTATTTTTATAGTAACCTCAACCTTGAATCCTTGATGTAAATCAAAATAAAATTAATCCTCAGATCACACAAGTTTATAACCCATTGTTTACTATAATTTTATCATCTTCCATGTTTTAACAAATATTATATTTTTTGTAATATATCGAAAGATGATAATTTGTAGGTAAAAGCAGAAGGCGGGAATCAGGGCCAATCAGTAACGGCGACGATCACTTGGCGTGGGTCGATGACGGCAAACGCTTCAGTTTCAAGTGGCGGGCACTCGGCGACGTGGTCGAGCGCGATGACCAGATGGTGGTTACTGGGCAATACAAGGGTGATTTCAGCGTGGCCTTCGCCATCGGTTTCAATGTGGCAGACGGTGCCACGCAGGGATTGCATATCGGCGACGGGGGAAGTGCTCAGAGTCATCATGGGTGCCTTGATCAGCGCAATGACCTGGCGTCCAGGATGCAGACCAAGCGCCTCGGCACTGGCGCGTGTCAGTTGTGCCTGTAGAAACGTTTCGTTGCCGAGACCAAGATCAGCGATGATGCGCTGGCCGTGTGAATGCAATTCACATATTGTCGCGGCGAGTTGATTGCGGGCGCTGGTATATAACTGCAAGCGGCGATCAAGTGCCTGCAACAGTCCAAAATCAGGATAACGCCGTTCAAGCGCCGCTAGCATCGTTTCGTATTCCTGTTCCATCGCACGGTAATTGGCGATGACCTGTTGCCCGTAATCGGTCAATAAGGTGCCGCCTCCCTGGCGACCGCCTTTGACGCGCACCACCAGCGGCTGATCGGCGAGGTTGTTCATGGCATTGACCATGTCCCAAGCGGTTTTGTAGCTCATGCCAAGTTGCCGTGCGGCTTCGGCAATCGAGTTGCTGGCGTTGATCTTTTCGAGAAGATCGACACGGCCACGCCCAAGAAAGGCGCGAGGGCCGCGCTCAATCCAGAAACGTCCGTGTACTTCTATTTTGGGAAGATTATCCATCTCTCAATAGCGGTTTTTCGGCTGGGACAGGTTGTCAGGAGTGGGAAGCTCAAGAAAAATAACCATATTTCTGCGGCTATTTTTCAATAAAAACCAGATTTTTGCAAAATGTGCTTATTTTTAGTGAGTTTGACAACATGGAGTAACAGTTAGAATTTGCATGAAATGTCAACGAAGATTCATGTAATACCGCAAGCCGTTACATTCGATCACAGGGCGCATTTTGGCGGCGTTGCGGGACAGCTTGCTCAGAAGTTGCGAGCGGGGAACGTGTACCGCCGCGAAGATTTGGCTCGTTTGTCGATGGTTGTAGATCGCCATTTGCAGCAACTGATCTCTGAAGGGTGGTTGAAAAAACTTGCGCAAGGTTTGTACTATGCTCCCCGTTCGTCCGGACTCGGATCATTGCCGCCGGATGACGGTGAAGTCGTGCGCAGCTTTCTGCGGGATACGGATTTCCTTATCTTCTCTCCGTCAGCCTCACAAGTTAGGCTCGGTTTCGTTTCGACGGCTCGCGCAAAGGCGGCATCAAGGCTCGCTGCATGCTCGCTTCCACCAGCGATGGTTACTGCGTGCGACTACTGGGCCACGCCCGTCTGATGCGATTGCCCTATGCCTACGGTAGTCGCTGCGCGGGTGAGGGAAGACATGATGCTAAACTTAACATTTCCCTTTTCCACAGTAGGCGTTCCCATGTCCGGCAATACTTTCGGCACCCTTTTCTGTGTCACTTCATTTGGTGAGTCCCATGGTTCAGCCATCGGCTGCGTGGTTGACGGTTGCCCGCCGGGGCTGCCGCTTGCAGAGGCGGATATCCAGGCCGATCTTGACCGCCGCAAGCCTGGGACTTCGCGCCATGTCACCCAGCGGCGCGAGTTGGATCAGGTGGAAATCCTCTCCGGGGTTTTCGAGGGGCTGACGACGGGTGCGCCTATTGCCATGCTGATCCGCAATCAGGATCAACGTTCAAAGGATTACAGTGACATCGCCGGGCTTTTCCGCCCAGGCCATGCCGATTACTCCCACTGGCAGAAGTACGGCGTGCGCGATTACCGTGGCGGCGGGCGGGCTTCAGCGCGCGAGACGGCGGTACGGGTGGCGGCGGGAGCCATTGCGCGTAAATGGTTGGCCGAAAAATTTGGCATTGTGACCCGCGGCTATTTGGCTCAGCTTGGCGAGATTCCCATTCCTTTTGAGTCTTGGGATGTCGTTGCGGGTAGCCCTTTCTTTGCGCCCAACGTTTCGCTTCAGCCCGAACTCGAAATGTATATGGATAACCTGCGCCGCGCCGGGGATTCGATCGGTGCGCGCATCAACGTGGTGGCCGCTGGTGTGCCGGTGGGCTGGGGGGAGCCGGTGTTCGACCGGCTGGATGCTGACATCGCCTATGCGATGATGGGCATCAATGCGGTGAAGGGGGTCGAGATCGGCGCGGGTTTTGCGTCGGTGAGCCAGCGCGGCTCAGAACACGGCGATGAGATCACACCAGAGGGTTTTTTGTCGAACAATGCGGGTGGGGTGCTTGGTGGTGTGTCGTCGGGGCAGGACATCGTGGTGAGCATAGCGGTGAAACCGGCTTCCAGCATTCGCCGTGAAAAGCGTTCGATCAATCTTGCCGGTAAGGCGGTAACGGTGAGCACGGAAGGGCGCCATGACCCCTGCGTGGGCATTCGCGCTATTCCCGTGGCTGAGGCTATGCTGACCCTGGTGCTGATCGACCACGCCTTGCGCTATCGTGCCCAGTGCGGCGACGTGCGCACGGACACGCCCAAAGTCGCGGCGCTGGCTCCAGGAGCATTCGTACGGCAGCCTTCACCGCGATGATCCAATTGCCGGTATGCAAGTTTCGGTTTTTTGCCTTTACTGGGAGCTGATAACTGGCAATTGATGTGAAATAATCAACATTCTTTGCCTCCGAATGGTTGGGATATTTGATGAGCATCAGGACACTATACGAAAAACTGTGGGCGGATCATGTCGTCCGTGAAGAGCCGGACGGCACGGCGCTGATTTATATCGACCGTCATCTGGTGCATGAAGTCACCAGCCCGCAAGCTTTTGAAGGGTTGAAGCTTGCGAGGCGCAAGCCTTGGCGCGTTTCTTCCATCGTGGCGACGGCTGACCATAATACGCCGACTGACCACTGGGACGAGGGTATTCACGACCCGGTTTCCCGCCAGCAAGTGGAAACGCTGGATGCCAATATCCGTGAAACCGGCGCACTGGCCTATTTTCCGTTCAGGGATGCGCGTCAGGGCATCGTACATGTGATTGGTCCTGAGAACGGTGCGATACTGCCAGGGATGGCGGTTGTCTGCGGCGATTCACATACGTCCACGCATGTCGCGTTCGCGGCAATGGCGCACGGTATCGGCACTTCCGAAGTCGAGCACGTGCCGGCGACGCAATGCCTGGTGCAGAAAAAATCGAAAACTATGTTAGTCCGGGTCGAGGGCCGTCTGGGCAAGGGCGTAACCGCCAAGGATGTGGCGCTTGCCATCATTGGCAAGATTGGCACGGCGGCTGGCACGGGACACGCGATAGAGTTTGCCGGTTCTGCCATTCGCTCCCTTTCGATGGAAGGGAGGATGACGCTTTGCAATATGGCTATCGAGGCCGGGGCGCGGTTGGGGCTGGTGGCCGTCGACGACGTGACGGTCAATTATTTGAAGAACCGCCCCTTTTCGCCGCGCGGCGAGGATTGGGACAAGGCGGTGGCAGTCTGGCGTACCCTGCATTCAGATGAAGGAGCCGTGTTCGACCGCACCGTGGAATTGAACGCGGCGGAAATCCTGCCCCAAGTCACCTGGGGCACGTCGCCGGAAATGGTTATACCTGTGACTGCCACAGTTCCCGACCCCCGGAAGGAGCCGGACGCGGCAAAACGGGAAGGTATGGAACGTGCGCTCGCCTATATGGGGCTGCAAGCGGATATGCCAATCCAGTCGATCATGGTTGACAAGGTTTTCATCGGCTCTTGCACCAATTCCCGCATCGAAGATTTGCGTCAGGCTGCCGCTGTCCTGAAGGGTCGCCGGAAAGCGGAGAACGTCAGACTCGCGCTAGCTGTACCGGGTTCGGGTTTGGTCAAACGTCAGGCGGAAGCTGAAGGGTTACACGAAATCTTCATCGCCGCTGGATTTGAATGGCGCGAGCCGGGTTGTTCGATGTGCCTTGCCATGAACGCAGACAAGCTTTCGCCGGGCGAGCGCTGCGCCTCCACCTCTAACCGCAACTTCGAAGGGCGCCAGGGGACTGCTGGCCGTACTCATCTGGTCAGTCCAGCAATGGCCGCTGCTGCTGCTATTGCCGGACATTTTGCCGATGTACGGGACATTCTTTAATCGTAGGGGACAAAGATGAAACGAGAAACATTGCTTTGCGTTGTTTTGCTGGTTGCTTTTATTTCTGGGTTGGCTGCCTGCAATACCATGCACGGTGTTGGTAAGGATGTTGAGGCGGGGGGCAAGGCCATCCAGAAGGCGGCGCACTGAAACTGGAAGTGGAAGCGGAAAGTTTACCCGGCCAAGGCTGAGCCAAGTGTTTCGCAAACGAGGGCATACATGGAAAAATTCGTTACTTTTACGGGCCTCGTCGCCCCGCTGGATCGTAACAACGTCGATACGGATGCGATTATTCCCAAGCAATTTCTGAAATCCATCAAACGATCCGGGTTCGGGCCGAACGCGTTTGATGAGTGGCGCTACCTGGATCAGGGCGAACCGGGCATGGACAACAGCTGCCGTCCCCTGAACCCTGGTTTCGTGCTTAACCAAGAGCGTTACCGGGGCGCGTCGGTATTGCTCTCCCGCGCCAATTTCGGCTGCGGGTCGAGCCGTGAGCATGCGCCCTGGGCTCTGGCGGATTTCGGTTTCAAGGTAGTCCTGGCCGAATCGTTCGCCGACATTTTTTTTAATAACTGTTTTAAAAACGGGTTCTTGCCCTTGGTATTGCCCAAGGCGGAAATCGACGCGCTTTTCGGCCTTACCGAAGGTACGCCGGGTTTTTCGCTTACTGTGAACCTGGCGGAGCAAACGATTACCCGACCCGATGGGTATGTGATCCCATTTCAGGTGGACGCGTTTCGTAAGGAATGCCTGCTGAACGGCTGGGACGACATCGGCCTGACGCTGCGCCATGCTGATGAGATACGCACATTCGAGGAACGCCGCAGGCGGGAGTCGCCGTGGCTGTTCGTAGCCTGATTGCCAAGGACGGATCATGACAAAGAAAATCTGTATTCTCCCCGGTGATGGCATCGGCCCTGAAATCACGGCTGAAGCCGTACGCGTGCTGGAAGCCTTGAGCCTTGGGTTTGAGATGGAAATCGCGCTCCTAGGCGGTGCGGCAGTCGACGCGACTGGCAACCCGTACCCAGAAGCAACGCAAAAACTTGCGGCAGAGGCGGGCGCCGTCTTGCTCGGCGCAGTGGGTGGCCCAAAATGGGATACGCTGCCCCGCGAGCAGCGTCCTGAGCGCGGGCTGCTCGGTATTCGCAAGCATCTGAACCTGTTTGCCAACTTGCGGCCTGCTGTGCTTTATCCGGAACTGGCGAATGCTTCCACCCTGAAACCGGAAATCGTTTCAGGATTGGATATCCTGATCGTGCGTGAGTTGACCGGAGATATTTATTTTGGGCAACCGCGCGGTATCGAAAATCGCAATGGTGAGCGTTTCGGTTTCAATACCATGCACTATTCAGAGTCCGAAATTCGCCGCATTGGCCGAGTTGCGTTTGAGGCTGCCCGCAAGCGCAATAAAAAAGTGTGCTCCGTCGATAAAATGAATGTGTTGGAAACGACACAACTTTGGCGCGATGTTATGAGTGAACTTGCACCGGAATATCCGGATGTGGCACTGTCCCATATGTTGGTGGACAATGCGGCCATGCAGCTCGTGCGTGCACCGCGTCAATTCGACGTTATGGTGACCGGCAATATGTTTGGCGACATCCTTTCCGATGAGGCTTCTATGCTGACCGGCTCCATTGGTATGTTACCTTCAGCTTCGCTGGACGAAAACAACAAAGGGCTTTACGAGCCGTCTCACGGTTCCGCACCGGATATAGCAGGGCAGGGCGTGGCCAACCCCCTGGCGACCATTCTTTCCACTGCCATGATGTTGCGTTATTCCTTCAATCTGGAAGAAGAGGCGAAAAAACTGGAAAATGCGGTCAAGAAAGTATTGGCACAGGGGTTGCGCACAAGCGATATTTACGAGCAGGGCATGGTTCGCGTCGGTACGAGACAAATGGGCGACGCAGTCTTGGCGGAGCTTGGGTGATTGTTGATAGGAGCCGTGCTGTTTTGCGCGATGTGGTATTTCATGTGGGCGCAGTTTTTAGTGTTGTTTCGATTTAGTCCATGAGGAAATCATGAAACGGGTAGGTTTGGTTGGTTGGAGGGGGATGGTGGGTTCCGTGCTCATGCAGCGGATGGTGGAAGAAAATGATTTCGCCGGGTTTGAACCTATTTATTTTTCGACTTCCAATATCGGCGGGCAAGTGCCTGTTTTTGGCAGTAACCAAGCCTCGCAACCTTTGCAGGATGCGGCCAATATCGACATGCTTAAGGCGTGCGACATCGTTGTTACTTGCCAGGGCGGTGATTATACGAAGGATGTGTTTCCAAAACTGCGCGGTGCAGGTTGGCAGGGGCACTGGATCGACGCCGCGTCAGCGCTCAGGATGAACGATGACGCAGTTATCATCCTCGACCCGGTTAACTTAAGCCTTATAAAGGATGCGCTTGCGAAGGGCGGTAAGAACTGGATCGGCGGGAATTGCACAGTATCGCTGATGCTGATGGGACTGGCCGGGTTGTTCCAACACAACCTCGTCGAATGGGTATCGTCGATGACCTACCAGGCTGCCTCCGGCGCAGGGGCGCAAAACATGCGCGAACTGATCTCGCAAATGGGTGCGCTCCACGCTTCGGTAGCCAGCCTGCTTGCTGACCCGGCCTCAGCCATTCTCGACATCGACCGCAAGGTGGCCGAAACCATGCGTTCCCCGTCATTTCCGACCAAAAACTTCCGCAACACGGCACTGGCGGGCAGCCTCATTCCGTGGATCGACGCCCCGGTCGAGCACGGCCAGTCAAAGGAAGAATGGAAAGGGGGGGCTGAGTGCAACAAGATTCTTGGCAAGCCTCCGTTCCGCACGGAGGGCAGCGTCCCGGTTGATGGCTTGTGCGTGCGTATTGGAGCTATGCGTTGCCACTCGCAGGGATTGACGATCAAACTGAAGAAGGACGTGCCGCTTGACGAGGTATCCGAAATTATTGATTCAACCAACGAATGGGTGAAGGTCGTACCCAACGAACGCGAGGTTTCAGAGCGTGAACTCACCCCCGCCGCAGTGACAGGGACGCTTTCCGTCCCTGTTGGGCGCATTCACAAATTGGCGATGGGGCCAGAATACCTCGGGGCGTTTACCGTCGGCGACCAATTGCTATGGGGCGCAGCTGAACCGTTGCGGCGAATGTTACGTATCTTGCTGGAGCAATGAAATTTGGTGGGATGTCCTAAGATGAAGAGGGTTCATGCTGATTCGGAAAATCTTTTTACTACAAGTATTCTTCGCGCCTGCGTTGGTGGTATTCTCTTTTAGTCTGAAACGGTTGCTGCAAGTATCTCAAGTTAATGATGGGTTGCGGCGTCAATTCCATGATATATCGCCCTTTGTTTGGTGGATGAAGGGAAGCAGGTTTGAGGATGGCGATGAGACCGATTATTAAAACATCCCTGATCGCGGTAGCGATCTCCTTGTTACCATTTGGTGCACAGGCTGCAGGGCTTGGTCAGTACACTATCCGAAGCAAGCTGGGGCAACCGCTGGATGTCGAAATCCAGATCAATGCATCCCAACAGGAATTGCAGTCGCTGACGGCTCGTATTGCGCCATCCGATTTGTTTATGCAGGCGAATATCCCTTACGCCAGCTTTGTGCCCAATGTACGGGTCACAGTTGAAAATCGGGGCGACCGTTCCATTCTGAAGCTCAGGACCGATACTCCGGTCAATGAGGCCGTTGCCAGCCTGATCGTCCAATTGAATTGGGACGAAGGACGCGTAGCACGAACCTATAATCTCCTGCTCGACCCACCCGACCTGGCCATTCGTCCGCCCGCCCCCGTCGAACCTGCAGTAGTTGCCCAACCGGCACCGCCACCTCCCCCACTTGTGGTTGAAAACCCACCAGCGCAGCCTCCAGCTCAAACCCCGCCCGTGCAGGCACAAGCCCCTGCTCCGGTTCCAACCCCGGCTCCGGTTCCAGAACCGGTTCCAGAACCGGCCGCGGCTCCGGCACAGCAACTGGATCTGGGAGATGAACCAGTTGTTATAAATTATCAGCCCCGTTCGGAACCGGTTCCGGAAACCGCCCCGGAAACAGTTGCCAAACCGCCTGAAAGGCTACCGGTTCAGGCCGCCCCGTTGCCGATACCATCCCCCACACCTACCTATCGGGAAAAGGAAACTCCGGCAGGCAATTACACCGTCAAATCCGGCGACACCTTGGGGACCATTGCCAGCCGCCACATGCCCGGCGGGGATGCGACGCTCGACCAGATGATGATGGCCTTGTACCGTGCCAACCAGATGGCGTTTGTCGGCAACAACATCAACCGGCTCAAGTCCGGAGCCATTCTCAAGATACCGACTGCTAACGAAGTACAAGGCAGCACCCAAGCCGAGGCACATAAGGAAGTGCGTATCCATGCGCGCGAATTTAACGAATGGCGCACACGGTTGGCTGCGGATGTTGCTGGCCGTCCTGCAAGCCCCGCAGAGGGAAGCTCTGGGGGGACACGCAACATTGACGCGGTTCCGCCACCCACCGAGCAGGATCGCGACAGGCTGCTGATTGCCTCGAATAATACGAGGCAAGGTAATGAAGCCCGGAAGCAGAGGTTGGAAGAAGACCTTGCCAGAACCCAGAGCGCGCTGAAAGAGGCTGAAGGAAAAATCAAGGATCTCGAGGAAATCCAAGGGCTCCGATTGAAAAGGGATCAGGAAGTTGCGAAGTCGCAGACGCAACATAAACCCTCTGCCACTGTATCGGCCGAACCGCCTCCCGCTCCTACTCCTGCCCCCGTGGCCGAAGCTGTGCCGCCTCCTGCTCCTGTAGCCGAAACACCAGTGGCAACTCCTGAGCCAACTCCGGCTGAACCACCCGTCGTAGCCGGTTCTGAAACTGCGAAGGAACCTGTCAAGGAGCCTTCTGCCGCAATACCGGTAGAATACGAGCCTTCAGAAGAGTACAAAGACCCTCTATGGGAAATATTGACCAATCCGCTGG
Source organism: Betaproteobacteria bacterium (assembly GCA_009781085.1). Taxonomy (GTDB): domain Bacteria; phylum Pseudomonadota; class Gammaproteobacteria; order Burkholderiales; family Rhodocyclaceae; genus WRNU01. The sequence continues at coordinate 16,923 of WQYV01000009.1, read as the reverse complement.
TCTGGGGAGCTGTTGCGCTGTTTGTCGCGGTTTTGTTTGTTGTCGTTGGTTTCCGTTCTTGGCGGAATAAACGCTCCGATATTGGGTTGGATACCCTCTCGCAGGATGCGACCAGCATGTTCCCAGATGAAACTACCTCGTTCTTTGGGGACAACGGGGGACAGAACGTGGATACCTCTGCCAGCAGCGTCATCCATACCGATTTCAGTCAGACTGGGCTGTCGATTGATACCAACGAAGGGGTTGACCCGGTGGCTGAGGCCGATGTTTACATGGCTTATGGCCGTGACAGTCAAGCAGAGGAAATCCTCAACGACGCGCTCAAGGTTGACCCGAAGCGTGGGGCGATTTACGTTAAGCTGCTCGAAATTTACGCTCAAAGGCAGGATTTGGCGCAGTTTGAAACTACGGCTTCCGAACTCCTTGCTCGCACGGAAGGTCATGGCCGGGATTGGGAGAAGGCAGCGCAAATGGGTCGTCGGCTCGATCCCAACAACCCGCTTTACTCCGCCAGCCCGTCCAAACGGGGGGGGAGTGAAGCTTCAAAATTGCCAGGGCTCGAACCCACCCTTGAAGAGCCCTCTAAACTGGATATGGGTACGCCATCGGCTCCTGTCAGCCCCGGTTCTCCTGCTTTGTCTGATCTGGATTTCGGGACTTCGCCGGCGGTGAAACCCTCCGCAGCGGCTACTTCCCAACTGAAAGAAACTACGGTAGCGCAGGGGCAGATGAGCGGCATGATGGTAACGACGCAGCTAGCCCCTACGGACTCGGACGAGTATACGCAACCTGAACCTTTGGACGAGCCGTCTGCTGGTGATGGTGCAACGGAAGTCGATTTTCAGTTTGAGCCGGTCGAAATCGCGCCGAAGGCTGCGGGCAGCATTGACTTCGACCTCGGTAAGGCGAAGGCGGTTCCTTCCGAAACGGGCAAGCAGCCTATTTCCGTCACAGTATCCAGGCAACCTAGGCAATCCAAACAATCAGGCGCCCCTACGGTTACGGTTTCCAGGAAAGCTGGCATCAAGGCACCCTTGTCCAAGGTCACGAACAATGACTTGGCTGGGCCGCTCGATTTTGATGTGCCTGCGCAAAGCCAGGGTGTCCCCGATGGCACGACAAAGACTGTTGTGTCGCCATCCGTGCGGGACGGTGATGCGCATGACGATGAAGTGGCGATGGATCTTGAAAAAACTGGCTTCGATCCGAAGTCGCTTGATTTTGATCTCGACCTCGACCTCGACCTCAAATCGAGCACTGCTGCTATGGATTCTATTGCTCCAAAGGATCGCAAAGGCAAGCAGCCATCTATACTTGCCGGCGACCCCGATGTGCTGAACGCAGGGGAAATCGATACCAAGCTCGAATTGGCGCTGGCCTATAGGGATATGGGCGACAACGAAGGGGCGCTGGAGTTGCTTCGCGAGGTTGCCGCTCAGGGTAATGCCGCACAGAAGGCAGAAGCCAAAGCATTGATTGCCAATTTGGGTTAAGCGGGTTTTCATTGATTATTTTGCCGCCGCCGGGTTTGTCCCGTGCGGCGTCTCTTTATGCATGCGGGTTCTATTCTTTTCCTGTGGGTGGTGGTGGCTCTTTTCGTACAGCAAGCTGAAGGCTGGAGCCTTGTCGCATTGACTGCCGCGAGTTTGACCGTGGCGCTTGCCTGTGCACGGGTTCAGTGTATGCAACTGCTTGCCAGGGTTCGCGTCTTCCTGCTGGCTATCTTGGTGCTGTTCGCGTGGTTTACGCCAGGGGAAGCGGTTTTCATGGATTGGCCGCGTGCAGGTCCCAGCCGGGAGGGGCTGTTGTTTGCGCTGACACACGCTGGCCGTTTGGTGGCGCTGGTGTGCTGGGTGGCAGTCTTGGTTGGGCGTATGCCGACGGATCGCCTGGTGAGCGGACTTTATGCGCTTGCCCGTCCATGTAGGGTCTTCGGCCTACCGGCGGAACGTATTGCTTTGCGCCTACTCCTTGTGCTGCGCCATGTCAGCGCCGCACGCGGTGACGGACACTGGCGGGATTGGAGGGCTTGGTTGAACCCACCAGCCGCTAACGGTATCGAGGCCGTGCATTTGATGCGTGAACATCTGAGTTTCAAGGACATTGCTTTACCGGCCATGGTATGCATTTTCCTGGCGTTTTGGTGGTTGCGGTGAGGATTGCGCTTGGCATCGAATACGCGGGCAACGCCTTCGAAGGCTGGCAGAGCCAGCCGCACGGGCGCACGGTACAGGATGCCACCGAGCGTGCGCTCGGAATTATTGCCGGTGAGCCCGTCAGGTTGCACGTTGCCGGACGTACCGATACCGGTGTGCATGCTACCGCCCAAGTCGCGCATTTCGATACTGGGGCATATCGTCCCATGCCAGCCTGGGTTCGGGGAACAAATACCTGGTTGCCGCCAGACGTGGCGATTCGTTGGGCGGTGGAGGTCGACGGGGATTTTCATGCCCGCTACCTTGCCTATGCACGCAGTTACCGTTACCTGCTTTATGACGCACCAGTGAGGCCGGCGGTATTGGCCGGGAGGGTAGGCTGGTTCCATCTGGCACTCGATGTGGAAAAAATGGCTGCCGCCGCCGCGCAATTGTGCGGTGAGCATGATTTTTCTTCCTTCCGAGCCACATCCTGTCAGGCCAAAACACCTATACGAGTCATGTCTGAGGCTCGCGTGGCGCGAGAAGGCAGCCTCATCACGTTCGACTTTAGTGCCAATGGTTTTTTACATCATATGGTGCGCAACCTTGTCGGCGCATTAGTGATGGTTGGTAAGGGCGAGCGGACACCGCAATGGGTCGGCGAACTACTTGCAGTTCGCGAGCGGGCAAAGGGTGCGCCGACTTTTGCCCCGGATGGCCTTTACCTCTGCGGGGTGTCGTACCCGCCGCACTGGCCGTTGCCGGAAGGTGGGCGTATCATGACGAAACCTTATTTTGTCGTGGCCTGAATGTTGCATACCCGGATCAAAATTTGCGGCCTCACCCGGTCACAGGATGTTATCGCGGCGGCTGAGGCAGGGGTTGATGCGGTCGGTTTCGTGTTTTACCCGCCCAGCCCGCGCAATATTTCGTTCGACCAGGCTGCTGAATTAGCCAGCTTGTTACCACCTTTTGTTACGGCAGTGGGGTTGTTCGTTGACCCGCAGGCTGAATTCGTGGCCGAGGCATTGCGCCGCGTGCCCTTACAATGGCTCCAGTTCCACGGCGACGAGAGCGACGCCCGGTGCGCGGCCTTGTCTGCAATCCCTGGCACGGATTGTCGTTTGCCCTGGATCAAAGCGGTTCGGATGCACCCGGGAGTTGATCTGCTAAAATCCTCTATTTCCCATCCTGGTGCCTGCGGTTTGCTGCTCGACGCTTTCGTCGATGGGTATGGTGGCAGCGGCAGGGCGTTCGACTGGTCGTTGGTCCCTTCGGGAATAGGGCGCCCGATCGTGCTTTCGGGAGGGCTCAGCCCCGGCAACGTGGGCGAGGCCGTCCGCAGGCTGCGGCCTTGGGCGGTCGATGTGTCGAGCGGGGTGGAAGTAACAAAGGGAATCAAGGACGCGGCAAAGATCGTCGCGTTTATCGCAGGAGTTCGCAGCGCTGATGGTTGATATGCAAAAACAATATTTACTTCCCGACGCACGCGGGCATTTCGGCTCGTATGGCGGTATTTTCGTCGCCGAGACGCTCATGCCTGCGCTGGAAGAATTGCGCGTAGCCTATGAGGCATGCTGCAAGGATGCGGCTTTTACTGCCGAATTTGAATATGAACTTCGCTATTACGTTGGGCGGCCAAGCCCAATTTATCACGCCCAGCGGCTTTCCGAGAATCTGGGTGGGGCGCAGATCCTCCTGAAACGTGAAGACCTCAACCACACGGGCGCGCACAAAGTCAACAACTGCATTGGACAGGCGCTTCTGGCAAAACGTATGGGCAAGCCCAGGGTGATTGCCGAAACCGGCGCGGGGCAACATGGCGTGGCTACGGCTGCCGTGGCGGCTCGTTATGGTTTCAAGTGTGTGGTCTATATGGGCACTGAGGACGTGAAGCGGCAGGCAGCCAATGTTTATCGCATGAAGCTTCTGGGGGCAACCGTGGTTCCAGTAGAATCTGGCTCGAAGACGCTCAAGGATGCGCTTAATGAGGCCATGCGCGATTGGGTGACGAATGTTTCCGATACTTTCTATATCATCGGCACGGTGGCAGGCCCGCATCCTTACCCGATGATGGTACGCGATTTCCAGACGGTGGTTGGTAAGGAGTGCCTGACGCAGATGACGGAAACTTTCGGACGCCAGCCGGACATGGTGGTTGCTTGCGTGGGGGGGGGCTCCAACGCAATAGGCATTTTCCATCCCTACATCCCCTTTGATGATGTGCGCTTGATTGGTGTCGAGGCGGCTGGGGAGGGGGTCGAAACGGGACGCCATGCAGCACCGCTCACGACCAATGCCAAGGTCGGTGTCCTGCATGGCAACCGCACTTACCTGATGCAAGACGAAAGCGGGCAGATCATTGAAACCCATTCCATTTCCGCGGGACTTGATTATCCGGGCGTGGGGCCGGAACATGCGTGGCTCAAGGATAGTGGCCGTGCCGAATACGTGGCCGTGACCGATGACGAGGCGATCGATGCGTTTCATGCGCTTTGCCGTTTCGAGGGCATCATCCCGGCGCTGGAGTCCTCACATGCCCTGGCGCAAGCCATGAAAGTCGCACCTACGCTTGCTCGCGACAAATTCCTGCTGGTTTGCCTTTCCGGGCGCGGCGACAAAGATATGCATACCGTAGCCGAACGTTCGGGCATCCGGTTTTGAACTTCCTGCAAACAGGATTTTATGTCCAGAATTCAGACTACTTTCCAGCAGTTGCAAGCCGAAGGGCGTAAGGCGCTGATTACTTTCATTACTGCGGGCGACCCTGACGGTGAATCGACCGTGCCGCTGATGCGCTCGCTCGTTGCGGGCGGAGCCGACATTATTGAACTCGGCGTACCGTTTTCTGACCCGATGGCCGATGGGCCAATCATCCAACGTTCTTCGGAACGGGCATTAGCCAAAGGCATGAGCCTTGCCCGCGTGTTCGACATCATTCGCACCTTCCGTGCGGAAAACGCAACCACCCCAGTTGTACTGATGGGTTACGCCAATCCCATCGAGGCGATGGGGTCTGCCGTTTTTGTCGATGTTGCTAAGCAGGTGGGCGTTGACGGCGTGCTGGTGATCGATTATCCGCCTGAAGAATGCGTGGAATTTACCTCATGTTTGCGAGTTGCAGGGCTCGATCAGATTTTCCTGCTTGCGCCGACTTCTTCCGACCAGCGTTTCCGCGATGTTGCACAGGCGGGCAGTGGCTATCTTTATTATGTTTCCCTCAAGGGCGTGACTGGCGCGGCGCGCCTTGACTTCGACGAAGTTGCCAGCCGAATTCCGCGCATCCGCGCCGTAGCGGGGATGCCGGTGGGGGTTGGTTTTGGTATACGTGATGCTGAAGTTGCGAAAAGAATCGGTACAGTAGCTGACGCGGTGGTGATCGGCAGCCGCATCGTCCAGGAAATTGAAGAGGGCTCGCGTGAGCGGGTTTGTGACAATATTGAAACATTCGTGCGCGGGGTTCGTGTTGCGCTCGATGAACTTGCCGGAGCACATTTATGAGTTGGCTGCAAAAACTGCTCCCACCCCGGATCAAGCGCGATGAAGGTGCGGTACGTAACAAGTCGATCCCCGAGGGGTTATGGAACAAATGTCCGGCCTGCGAGGCGGTGCTTTATCACTCCGACCTTGAGAGCAACCTGCACGTCTGCCCCAAGTGCGGGCACCACCTGCGTGTCTATGCGCGCATCCGGCTCGATCTGCTGCTTGATGCCGAGGGCCGTCACGAAATCGGCAATGAAGTTACCTCTGTCGATCCGCTCAAGTTCAAGGATTCGCGCAAATATACGGAACGCCTGACAGCGGCGGCAAGTGGGACGAGCGAAACTGAGGCGATGTTGGTCATGCAAGGTACGGTACTTGGTGTGCCGTTGGTCGTGGCTTGTTTTGAATTCGATTTTCTTGGTGGTTCGATGGGTTCGGTGGTGGGGGAACGTTTCGTGCGGGGCATCCGCATTGCGCTCGACCAGCATCTGCCGTTCATTTGTATTACGGCTTCCGGCGGGGCGAGGATGCAGGAAGGTTTGTTCTCGCTGATGCAGATGGCCAAAACTACGGCGGCAATCACCCAGCTCGGCCAGCGCGGGTTGCCGTTCATCACTGTGCTGACTGACCCGACAATGGGCGGGGTGTCGGCGAGTTTTGCCTTTATGGGCGATGTGGTGATTGCAGAACCGGGTGCGCTAATCGGTTTTGCCGGGCCGCGAGTGATTGAACAGACCGTGCGCGAAAAGTTGCCGGAAGGTTTTCAACGTTCTGAGTTCCTGCTTAAGAAGGGTGCTATCGACATGATCGTTGATCGTCGGCAGTTGCGGGGTCGCTTGGCTGAACTCATCAACCTGCTCAATCGGCAGCCGGCTGTCCATGCCTGATTTGCGCGGCCACGGATTGCTGCCGACGACGTTGGCCGGTTGGCTCGAATTGTTGGAAGCGCGGCATGGCGCATCTGTTTGCCTCGGGCTGGAACGTGTCTCGAAGGTGCTTACCGCGCTTGGCTCCAGTACCGATGCGGTAGTGATTACCGTGGGTGGCACAAACGGCAAGGGTTCTACCTGCGCCATGCTCGAAGCCGTCCTGCGTGCCGAAGGCTATCACGTGGGTTGCTACACCTCACCCCACCTGTTTCGCTACAACGAACGTGTACGCATCGATGGCGTCGAGGTTGCTGACGAAATACTGGCAGCCGCTTTTGCCGACGTTAAAACGGTGCACGGCGATGTGCCGCTGACCTATTTCGAGCATGGTACGCTAGCGGCCTGGAAGGTGTTCTGCATGGCGCGGCTCGATGTCATCATTCTCGAAGTCGGGCTGGGCGGACGGCTCGACGCGGTCAACGTCATCGATGCCGACTGCGCGATCATCTCTAGCGTGGCGCTGGATCATATGGGTTATCTCGGTGATACACGCTAGGCCATCGGTTTCGAGAAAGCGGGTATTTTCCGTGCTAAGCGCCCGGCAATTTGTGGCGACCCGCAACCGCCGCAAAGCCTTGTCGAATACGCGCGGGCGATTGGCGCGGAGCTCTGGGTTTCTGGACATGATTTTGGTTTCAAAGGCAACCGCCAGCAATGGAGTTACTGGCGTAGCGAGACGCTGTTGTCCGCGCACCGTAACAATACCTTAATAAATCGTGGCGGGCTGGCCTATCCGGCCTTACGCGGTGCAAACCAGCTTTTCAATGCTGCCTCAGTGATGACAGCGCTCGATGCTCTGCGGGAACGTATTCCAGTGTCTATGCAGGCAATCCGGCAGGGCTTGATGCAGGTTGAACTACCGGGCGCTTCCAGGTGTTGCCGGGGCGTCCTCAAGTGGTGTTCGATGTGGCTCATAACCCGCAAGCAGCGGACGTGCTGGCCGAAAACCTCAGTGAGCTCGGTTTTGCCCCTGAAACCTGGGCGGTTTTCGGCATGCTCGCCGATAAGGACGTGGAAGGCGTGGTGCAGAGCATGGGCTCGTGCGTCGACCATTGGTTGCCTTGTACCCTGTCCGGCTCTAGGGGGCTCGGTGCTGAGGCGCTGATTGAACATCTGCGCACGGCAGGAGTGGAGATGAACAAAATCGTAGGAAGTTTTGCAACACCTGCCGATGCATTTGCGCAAGCGCAGGAACGTGCGGCGGTCGATGATAGAATTGTGACGTTTGGTTCCTTTCTGACCGTGGCTGATGTGTTGGCGGCAATCCAGGCCCGCCGTTAATGCGTGATGCGCCAATAGGGGGTTCAAGGTGAGCGATTTTCCGGCAAACGACATGGATGACCTCGAAAACAAGAAACGGGCGCGCCGCCGCCTTGTAGGGGCGACAGTCTTGGCCTTGCTGGCAGTGATCGCGTTGCTGCTGCTGGGACCGGCGATGGGGGATAACGACGAATCGGGTACTGGGCCAATACAGGTTTCCATTCCCGAACGCGGTGAGCCCGAATTGCACCAGGCTCAGGCCGTACCGCTTGAAAACGATGCTGAATCCGCCACGGACGACATAGAGCCGGATGCGGTTTCAGGTGCTGCCGAGATGCTTGCTGAACAATCGTCCCCGCCCCTGGTTCAACCCACTCCAGAACAATCCATGGCGGGAAAACCCGCCCCGGCCCCGCCTGTTGCACAGCCATCCGGGGAAACCCGGCAGGAAAAATTGCCGTCCCGTCCGGGTGCTACCGAAAAGGAAACTGAGGCCGCACGGGCGCTTGCCTTGCTCAATGACAATCCTCCAGCAAAGGGGGCGGATCAAGGCGGAAAAGCGGGCAAGGCTCAAAGCCAAGTCTTCATTCAGGTTGGAGCCTTCAATAAGGCAGACGGGGCTACTAAACAGGTAGAAGAATTAAAAAAACAGGGCTTCACCGCTTACGCTGAAAAGTTTGGCAAAGTGACGCGGGTTCGCATCGGTCCGCTGTCCCAAAGCGAGGGCGAGCGGGTTGTGGCTCGCCTGAAGGCCAAAGGCCATAAGGCGCAGTTGTCGTCACATTGAATACTGGACACTAAATTCCGGCGATGACAGTTTTTGATTATGTGTTCCTGGCTGTTCTGGGACTGTCGGCTACACTGGGGCTGTGGCGGGGGGTAGCGAGCGAAGTTTTGGGGCTGGTGGGCTGGATCCTCGCATTGGTTGTGGCAGGCCGATATGCCGATACTGCGGTGGCTCAGCTTGAAAACGTAATTGCTGACCCGCGCTGGCGCATAGTTGCGGCGTTTGCGCTGATCCTTTTCGCCGTATTGTTGTTGGTATCTTTGGTGAAGCTTTTTTTACGGCGTTTGTTGCGTGCAGTAGGGTTGGGTGCGACAGACAGGCTTTTGGGAACCGTTTTTGGCGTTATTCGCGGGTTGGTGATTGCTTTGATCGTGGTTTGGGTCGGTGGTCTGGTAGGTATGTCGCACGAGTCGTGGTGGAAACAGGCGCTATTTGCGCCGCCGCTGGAAAAGGCGGTGAATGAGGTTAAGTCCCGGTTGCCAGAAGTTGACCTGACAGTCGAAAGTATTCGTTTTAAATAGGAAAGTGTTCCATGTGCGGGATCCTCGGAGTTGTAGCGACTTCTCCGGTCAACCAGTTGCTTTATGACGGGTTGCTGGTATTGCAACATCGCGGGCAAGATGCGGCGGGCATCGCTACCGCAGAAAAAGATCGCTTTTTCATGCACAAGGGGCCTGGATTGGTGCGGGATGTCTTTCGCACCCGCAATATGCGTGCCCTTGCCGGTAACTGGGGAATCGGGCATGTGCGCTACCCTACGGCAGGCTCGGCATTCAACCTTGCCGAGGCGCAACCTTTCTACGTAAATTCACCTTTCGGGCTGCTTCTGGCGCACAACGGGAACCTGACCAATTCGGAAGCGCTCAAGCGGGAGATGTTTCTCTCTGACCGCCGCCATATCAACACCAATTCTGATTCCGAAGTGCTGCTCAACGTGCTGGCGCATGAGTTGGAGGACGCGGCCAGCGGCCTTCGCCTCGATGAGGCGGCGATATTCCGCGCCGTGGCGGGCGTGCATCGGCGTTGCCAGGGTGCTTACGCAGCCGTGGTGATGATTGCAGGCTATGGGTTGCTTGCCTTCCGTGATCCATATGGCATCCGTCCCCTCGTGATCGGCAAAAACGAGTTACCGAACGGCACAAACGAATGGTTGGTTGCCTCCGAATCCGTTGCACTCGATACCTTGGGTTTCAAGCTTTTGCGCGACCTTGCACCGGGCGAGGCGGTGTTGGTCGACACGGAGGGCAATTTCCGCAGCCGCGAGTGCGCGTCAAAGACCGTAAACGCGCCGTGTATGTTTGAGTACGTTTATCTTGCGAGGCCTGATTCCATCATGGACGGCGTATCGGTATACGAAGCGCGCCTGAAAATGGGCGAATTCCTGGCGGAAAAAATGAAACGCACCATGCCGCGTGCAGGCATCGATGTCGTGATCCCGATTCCTGATTCGAGTCGTCCTTCGGCACAGGAAATGGCACTGCGGTTGGGTTTGCCGTATCGTGAAGGATTCGTCAAGAACCGTTACATTGGTCGAACCTTCATCATGCCGGGTCAATCACTACGCAAGAAATCCGTGCGCCAGAAGCTCAACACCATCCACCAGGAGTTTAGGGGAAAGAGTGTGCTACTGGTCGACGATTCCATCGTACGCGGTACGACGAGTAAGGAGATCATCAATATGGCGCGCGAAGCGGGGGCAGCCAGGGTATATATGGCTTCTGCTGCACCACCAGTCCGTTACGCGAATGTTTACGGTATCGACATGCCGACTCGTAGCGAACTCATCGCTAATGACCGCGACGAAACCGAGGTTTGCCGGGAGATTGGAGCGGATGGCCTGCTTTACCAAAGCCTTGACGACCTTAGGGTATCCGTGCGTGCGATCAACCCCGCGCTTCAGTCCTTCGAGACCTCCTGTTTCGATGGCTGCTATATCACCGGTGATATTACCGCCGAATATCTTTCCGGGGTCGAGAACCAGGGAAATGATGAAGATTTCGGTATAGCGACCGAGATCGGAGGGGGGGGGGCACAACTCGACCTCAACCTGATCGACCAGGAAGAACGCTGAAGCTTTCCCCGTTCCTTGCCAGGGCAATCGGTTTCCGGAAACCGTCGGTTTGCGGTTTCAGTAATATATGAAAAAAACTCTGTGAAATAATTCACAAACAGATAACTGATAGGGGTACACTCGGTCATTCCATACCACTGGGATAGGTGGGTGTAATGCCAGAAGAGCTCCTTGAGACCGTGTACAAAGCGTCCTCGCCCTGTCCTGTCCTGCAAAGCCTGGGCTGTGTCCATGCCCTCTTTGTTTACGGTAACCAAGGGACACGCCTCTCATGTTGACTTTCGACGAGCGCCCGGATTTTCCGTTTTCGTTTTCCTGTGTCTCTGACGAAACACAGGCCGTCGTTAGGGCTTATAACATTGTATGTATCCCCGGTTTTTTTGTTGGTTTCAATACTTTGCTACCGAAACCACAAATCGGGGATGGTTTGGATGCCTTGCAAGGGAACCCAGCCTTGCCGGGAATCCGGTACACCCTCTTGCCCTGAAGGGGGCGGTGCAAAGTAGCAGTAGAAAGGGATAGAAAATTATGCTCGCACATAAAATTTACTATCGCAGACTGATTGTCGGTTCCGCGCTGATCCTGGGACTGTTTTTCCTGTGGCGTTTTTCCCAGACACCCGATTTTGCAGATGCGGGTGCTTTTGTTATTTTGACGATTACCTTGGGGATATGGCTTGGGCTACCCATGCCGGGGATTTTGCTATGCGTCATGACCTCATCCTGCCTGATGGGATATGGGCTGTTCGTGCGTAAAAGATATGCTCTGATGTTGTTCTGGAGCGGTTTTGCCTTGTTCTTCCTGGCTGGGATGATGGGGTTGGGAACGCGCTATTGATCTCATGCCCACATTAAATGCTGAAGTGCGAAACATGTTCTCGTAGCGTGTGCGCCAATTGTTCCAATTCCAACGCGCATTGCGCCGATTCTTTCGCAGTTTGGTTGTTCTGGTCTGCTATCGTGGCAACTTTTTCAACATTGCGGGAAATGATGGCAATTGCTGCCGTTTGCTCTGTCAGCGCATTTGAAATGGTGGTGGTGGCCATCGTAACTTGACTGGCGCTCTGGCGGATACGGGCGATACTTCCGCCTGCTTGCCCAGCGTAGTACGCCCAGTCAAGAGCCCCACGCCGGGTATCTCACTTAATGTTGAAAAACAAATACTTAACACATTGCATAAAGGGTCTTGCACGGCGGGTTCAGGTTGAAAATGTCTCAAGCTGTATGATTAGAGCATTTTTGATTCAAGTCCGTACAAACTGGATTGCTTCGCTACGCTCGCAATGACGAACCTGCCCCGTCATTGCGAGGAGCCAAGCGACGAAGCAATCCATGAAGGTACGCATCCAAAGCAAAATTGCTCTAACTCATGCCAACTGCTGTACGAATCACATATGTCATTCGTTTATTTTACGATTTTTAAGGAATCCTACCGCCAGGAATGTCAGCTTCGTGGGCAATATGTCATGAGTGGAAACACTTATGCAAAGCATTCCAGTTCGGTAAGGATTAGATCGTGAAAAATGCCGACTTCAGGAGTGGTGTGCCAAAAGCACAAAATATCCTGTTACTAACTTTTGCATAAGTATTGTCATAACAGTGATACAATACAACTGGCGCAAAGCAAGGATGAAATGAAGAAACTGACCTTTGATGCTTACGCCGGATCCAGAAATCCCCCAACTGGTGAAACACTTCTTCCGTTAGCCAGAGTGCCCATATGACATACTTATGGGAAAATTAATAAATGGAAACATAAACCAATGACTTTCGCCGACCCTTCCCACCCGCAGCCGGATCACACGGATTCGTTTATACCCAAGCTGGTGACTGTTTGGCGCGAGGGTTATAGCCTTGCGAACCTGCGGGCCGACGCTGTTGCGGGGTTAACGGTTGCTATCGTTGCCTTGCCATTATCGATGGCTATTGCCATTGGCTCCGGTGCCAAACCGGAACAAGGGCTTTATGCGTCGATTGTCGCGGGGTTCATCATTTCGGCGTTTGGCGGTAGCCGTTTCCAGATTGGCGGGCCAGCGGGCGCGTTCATCGTTCTGGTCGCCACGACAATTCAACAGTTCGGTTACTCCGGTTTTCTGGCCGCGACGATCATGGCGGGGGTGCTGTTATTGCTGATCGGCTATTTACGGCTCGGTTCCTATATCAAGTTCATCCCACATCCGGTGGTGGTGGGTTTCACCGCTGGCATCGCTATCATCATCGGTGCTGGCGAGATCAAGGATTTTCTCGGCCTGTCGATCAAGCATGAACCAGCGGCGCTCATCGCGAAGGTTCCAGCACTGTTCGAAGCCCTGCCGACGATCGACGGGTCAGCGACGGCACTTGGCCTCACCAGCCTGATAGCCATTTTCATGATGCGGTGGTTGGCGCCGCGCCTCCCCAGCCTGCTCATCGTCGTCGTCCTCACGGGCTTCATCACCTGGGTGTTCAACCTACCGGTCGAGACGATTGGAACGAAATTCGGCGGCGTTCCTTCGAGTCTGCCTAAACCGAGTTTGCCGGATGTGGCCTTCTCTAAGCTGATTGACCTCATCCCCTCCGCCATTGCGATTGCGGTGTTGGGCGGTTTCGAGTCGCTTCTGTCAGCAGTGGTAGCGGATGGCATGAGCGGGCGGCGGCACAGATCCAATTGCGAACTGATTGCGCAAGGTTGGGCCAATATTGCCAGCGCGTTGTTCGGCGGATTATGCGCCACCGGCGCAATTGCCCGCACTGCCACCAATATCCGTGCCCATGCACATGGGCCGGTTTCGGGTATGTTGCATGCCCTGTTTGTGCTGGTATTCGTCCTGATTGCCGCACCGCTGGCCTACCATATCCCACTGGCCGTGCTGGCCGCTGTGCTCCTCACGGTTGCTTGGAATATGATTGAGTTTGATCAGGTACGAGCCATTTTGCGATCTAGTCGCGGCGAAACTGTTGTGCTGTTGTCAACGCTGCTGCTTACCTGTCTCAGGAACCTGATCGAGGGGCTTGCCGTAGGCATCGTCCTGGGTGCGATCCTGTTTATGCATCGAATGGCGCAATTTGTTGAAGTAACGACGCAGACGAAATTGTTCAGCGATGCGACGGTGGAGAATGGCGACAGCGACGCAGCGGCAGCACATGGGGCATTCGCAGACGATGGCATCCTGACTTTTCAAATCGCCGGGCCATTCTTTTTCGGGGCAGCTGGATCCGTCTCTGCCGTGTTGTCGCGGCTGGGAGAGGAGCCGCGAGCGGTCATCCTCGACCTCTCTGCCGTGCCGTTTGCCGATAACTCCGGGGCGCATATCTTGGTTGCCTTCGCCGAGAAAACCCATAAGCGCGGCGCGCCGATGTTCGTTGCCGGAGCCTCGCGGGCAGTGATCCGCTCGCTCTTGTCAGCGGGTTTGTCACGGCGGCTAGTTCGTTACGTGCCGAATGTTGCGGTTGCGCATGAAAGGGCGTTGAGACTTATTGGGTAGGGCAGAATATTGGGAGTTAGTTATTAGGTGTTTAGCCCCGGGATTTGGTGGGGTTGGTGTCCTGTTGATGTTTATTTGGAGGCTGCTATGTGGAAGGAATTTAAGGAATTCGCTATCAGAGGCAACGCCGTGGACATGGCTGTCGGTATCGTGGTTGGCGCAGCGTTCGGGAAAATCGTCGATTCTCTCGTCAAGGACATCATGATGCCTCCATTGGGTATGCTGTTGGGTAAGGTGGATTTTTCCAACCTGTTTCTGGTCTTGACCGAAGGCAAAACGCCAGGCCCCTACCCCAGTTTGGTGCTGGCTCAGCAAGCCGGAGCCGTGACCCTGAATGTGGGGCTGTTCCTCAACATGGTGATCAGCTTCCTTATCGTTTCCTTCGCAGTGTTCATGTTGGTGCGGGGCATCAACAAGTTGCGTGCGCCAGTGGAAGGCGTTGCACCCGTAACCACCACCAAAGAGTGCCCATACTGCTGTAGCCAGGTTTCCCTGGCTGCTACCCGTTGCCCGTACTGCACATCGGCGCTGGGATAGGGGAGGGCAGGAGATGGGCAACAGAGGGCACGATGCTTTCATTGTGGTTCCTCTCTTTCTTAATGACTTTTGGATTGTTTTTATTGTAAATTTAACGCGGGTTGGCGAAATTCCAAATAACGTGCGGGTTCCGGCTTTTGAATGAGGAGCGGCAACATGGACGATCTCACTGGTAGGTGTGCCCTCGTCACCGGCGGCAGTCGCGGCATCGGGCGCGCCATTGCCTTTGCGCTGGCAGCGGCTGGTGCCGACATCGCTATCAATTACCGTGAACGCCGAGCCGACGCGGAGGTAGTCGCATCCGAGATCAGGAGGGGCGGGCGGCGGGCGGTGGCGCTTGCTGCGGATGTCGCCTCGGCGGAGGAAGTGAAGAGGTTAATGGCCACCGTCGAGTTGGCGCTTGGATCAGTCGAGATCCTCGTCAACAATGCCGGTGTCGCCTGGCCGGTGACGCTCGATACGCTCGATATGTCGTTGTGGGACAGCACCATCGCAATTAACCTCACCTCGGCCTTCCTGGTGACGCAGGCAGCCCTGCCAAGTATGCGCGCACGACGCTGGGGTCGTATCATCAACATCTCTTCGACTGCTGCGCAGATCGGCGGAATCGTCGGACCGCATTACGCTGCCTCGAAAGCGGGCATGATCGGCATGACCCACGGTTATGCCTCACTGCTCGCGGGCGAGGGCATCACCGCCAATGTCGTCGCGCCAGCGATGATCGACACTGACATGATCCGTAGCAACGACCGCGCCCGGCCAGAAAAAATCCCACTCGGCCGCTTTGGCCACGTCGAGGAAGTGGCCGAAGCGGTGGTCATGTTGGCACGGAACGGTTTCATTACAGGCCAGACGATCAACGTCAACGGCGGCGTCTATATGAACTGACGTTGCACCTGCAAATAACGGGAGATGAATGGGCAAGCACTATAGGTTGGATCGTCCCCGATGGCGTCACTAACAAGCCCGTGCACGATTTCAACAAGGCTTTATTGATCAAACCCAAATTCACGAACCTGCGCTTCCTGCAGCAAGTTACGGGGTAGCTGCGTTGCCGTGAGTTGTTTTGCCAGCACTTTCAGCGAGGTTATACACGATGATCACGCTTCAAATCAACGGTCAGTCTCACACCGTGGACGCACCCGACGACATGCCGCTGCTCTGGGTCTTGCGCGACCTGCTCGGGCTGACGGGCACCAAATACGGCTGCGGCGTCGGCCGCTGCGGTGCCTGCACCGTACATCTGGACGGAGAGCCAGCGCACTCCTGCATGGTGGACGTGGGTTCGGTCGGCAAGCAGGCCGTCACCACCATCGAGGCCATCGGCGATACGCCCGTCGGCACCAAGGTTCAGGAAGCCTGGGTCGATGCCAAAGTGGCGCAATGCGGCTACTGCCAGGCTGGCCAGATCATGACGGCCACGGCGCTGCTGAACCACACGCCCAACCCCAGCGATGCTGACATCGATGCGGCCATGGCGGGCACGCTTTGCCGCTGCGGCACCTATGTGCGGCTGCGTCAGGCGATCAAGAACGCGGCGAAGTGAGGAGACAACCATGTCCAACACTGCTTCCAGTTTCATCGAATCCGACGCCTACCTCCGCGACTTGATGAACGCCGGGGTTGGCAAAATTAGCAACCCGTCCGTCAGCGCCACCCTGCCGCTGGACCGCCGGGGCTTTCTCAAACTGGCCGGGGCAGGGTTGGTACTGGGTTTTTACCTGCCCGTTAACGCCCGCGCCGACAGCGAAACGCCGCAGGCTGCTGCTTCCGCCAGCCGCTCGCCCGCCTTCAACGCCTTCGTGCGCGTCGCGCCCGACAACACCGTCACTGTCTATTCCAAGGCGCCGGAAATCGGCCAAGGCATCAAGACCGCGCTCGGCCTCATCATTGCCGAAGAGTTGGACGCCGATTGGAGCCGCACCGTGGTCGAGCAGGCGCCCATCGACGCCAAAGCCTACGGCTACCAGGGCGCAGGTGGCTCTACCACCATTCCCCGCGCCTGGGATCAACTGCGGCAGGCGGGCGCAGCCGCCAAGGCCATGCTGGTCGCCGCCGCTGCCCGGCAGTGGGGCGTGAACCCGGCGGAAATCACTGCCAGGGATTCGGTGCTGACCCACGCCGCCAGCGGTAAAAGCGCCACCTACGGCGCGCTGGCCGAAGCCGCCGCCCAGTTGCCGGTGCCCGATGCGGCCACGCTCAAGCTCAAGACGCGCGATCAATACCGCCTGCTGGGCCGGCGTCATCGCGGCGTG
>WQYV01000008.1 GCA_009781085.1 Betaproteobacteria bacterium | reverse complement strand
TTGGCCTGCGCGAACATCGTCAATTCCACGTCCGTGGGATTGCGTCCCATGCGGGTGAAGTTTTCGACCAGATAGTCCACCTCGTCGGTGGAGAGCGCCAACCCCAGTTCCGCGTTGGCCAATTCCAGCGCCGCGCGCCCTGCCCCCATGACGTCGACCGTCGCGAACGGCCTGGGCGCGTAGTGATTGAACAGCGCCGCCGCCTCATCAAACGTTGCCAGCACCGATTCGGTCATGCGGTCGTGCAGCGCAGCGGGCGCGGCCACCGGCGTGCTGGCGGAATCGATGAAATACGCAATGCCGCGTTCGATGCGCGCCACCTTGCCGAAACCGCACTGGCGTGCGATGTCCGTGGCTTTCGACGACCAGGGCGAAATCGTGCCGAGCCGGGGCGTCACCAGCCGCAAAACGCCGGGAGGAAGTTTGCCGCCCGGTACGCGGGCATCCAGCAGTTCGCCAAACCGTGCCTGCTCTTCACCGGAAAGCGCGTCGGTCACCTCGATGAAATACCAGGCTTCCGCCACTAAGCCATTGAGCCCCCGTACGTCGAGGCTGCGGGCAATGCGTTCAAGGCGGGGACGGGAAAACGCGGGCGTGCCGCGAAGCTGGAGGATATGGAGGGACATGGCGATCAGGAAATGGGCAGGGCAACGATGAATAGGTGTCAAGGTCGAACGCAATTCCAGGTTGTCAAAACGGGGGACTCAAAAACGGCGGGGGAATCCGCTGGAGATTTTTAATTATACGTTGCCCTTCGCCCTACCCCGTTTCCCTTAAACCGCACTTTTCTTTCATGTCGAGACGAAATCCCTCGAATAACCCTTTTTTTATCCTCGTTTTTGCCCTTACGGGGGGAACCGCTACGCACTATCGTATTAAACTACACTCCGAACAACATTTGTGTAACAGGATAAGGCGGGTCGCGACCCGCACAGATCACACGACGCTGTTTGGTAAAGGTAGTACGAAGCCCAAAAGGAGGAAGGGATGGAACGCGAATCGATGGAGTTTGATGTCTTGATCGTAGGCGGCGGCCCAGCGGGCTTGGGGGCAGCAATCAGAATCAAGCAGTTGGCTACCGAACGCAATCGCGATGTTTCGGTATGCCTCATCGAAAAAGGCGCGGAAATCGGCGCACACATCTTATCCGGCACGGTTCTTGACAACAGAGCCGTCGAAGAGCTTTTCCCAGACTGGAAGGAACGCGGCGCACCGGTCAAAACCCCTGCAATAGAAGACCGCGTCCTGTACCTCACCCAAACCAAGGCCTATGCTTTCCCGCTTTCCATCATGCCGGATTGTTTCAACAATCACGGAAACTACGTCGTCCGCATGGGCGAAGTCGTCAAATGGATGGGTGAACAGGCCGAGGCGCTGGGCGTAGAAGTCTATCCGGGTTTCGCGGGCGCAGACGTTCTCTATGACGAAAACGGTGCGGTCAAGGGCGTCGTCACAGGCGACATGGGCGTACTGCACGATGGTACGCCCGGCCCGGGTTTTCAGCCTGGCATGGAACTCATCGCCAAATACACCTTCTTCGCGGAAGGCTGCCGCGGTCACCTCGGCAAACGCCTTGAAGCCAAATACAACCTGCGCGAAGGCGTCGACCCGCAAGTTTTTGGCTGCGGTATCAAGGAACTCTGGGAAGTCCCCGACAACCCCTATCACCGTCCTGTCCTCATCGTCCACACCGCAGGTTGGCCGCTTGCCAGCGATGTTTACGGTGGCTCGTTCATGTACCACCTCGATGACAATCTCATTCAAATTGGTTTTGTCGTTGGCCTCAACTACGCCAACCCTTTCCTGTCGCCATTCGAGGAAATGCAGCGTTACAAGACGCACCCCGAAATCCGTAAATTCCTGGAAGGGGGCAAACGCTTGGCCTACGGCGCGCGAGCCATCGCTACCGGTAACATCCAGAGCCTACCACGCCTGATCTTCCCTGGCGGCGCGCTTATCGGCGACAACGCGGGTTTCCTCAACACCGCACGGATCAAGGGCAACCACACCGCCATCAAATCGGGCATGCTCGCCGCCGAAGCCGCGTTCGATGCCATCGCTGCTGGCCGCCAGCGCGACACCCTCACCGCCTTCCCCATCGCTTTCCGCAAATCGTGGCTCTATACCGAGCTATACAAGACGCGCAACTTTAAGCCGATGATGAAGAAATCCTTCTGGGTCGGCTCCGTCCTCTTCGGCATGGATCAAAAGCTCTTCTTCGGCAAGGCTCCTTGGACGCTACACAACCACAACGATCACGACAAGCTCAAGCCCGCTGCCGAATGCCAGAAGATCGACTATCCCAAGCCCGATGGTGTGCTGACCTTTGACCGTCTATCCTCGGTCTACCTCTCCAACACCAATCACGAAGAAAACCAGCCCTGCCACCTGAAGCTCAAGAACCCCGAAGCCGCCATTTCCGTCAACCTGGAAGTCTACGATTCACCCGAGGTGCGTTACTGTCCGGCGGGGGTTTACGAGATCGTGAATGACGGCGAAAACGGCAAACCGCGGCTCCAGATCAACGGCCAAAACTGCCTGCACTGCAAGACCTGCGACATCAAAGACCCGATGCAGAACATCGAATGGGTCACGCCTCAAGGTGGCGAAGGGCCGATTTATCAGGGGATGTAATCAATCATCGTCGGGTGACTGAAAAAGATGCCGCCTTGAAAGCGGCATCTTTTTTAATTAAACAAAAAATACTTCACCAATGCAAAATACTCCCTGCAATAGCTACTGACTATTGTTGCATAATCATCTTTCGCTGCAACCCCTGAAGCCGTCAACCCCTTTCTTTTCGCAATAAACCCTGCCCTGTATACATGAAACTTATTAGTAATATACGAAACGCTATAGGTATTCCCCAACTTTTCATCCAGAATTTTCTTCGACAACTCAAAATTCTCTAACGTCGTTGTAGACCTATCTTCCATAATAATCCGCTCTGGAGCAATCCCTTTCTCCACAAGATACTGTTTCATAACAGAAGCTTCCGTCAACGTTTCTCGTGAACCTAACCCACCTGAAACCACAGCAATTGCATTTGGATACGTATCTAAATACTCAGCAGCACACTCCAAACGGTTCACCAAAATCCATGTAGGCTTACCCCCTATCAATCCAGCTCCCAGAACAATAACGACATCCGAAGGAGAAGGCTCTTGTGTTCGATGAAAAATGATCAGGCTTTCCACAAAAACAAAAGAGGCTGCAAACACCCCCATCGTTCCATAAATAACATATCTTAACTTTTTCCATCTACTCCTTTTTAACCAGCTAACCGCTTTTTTAACACCCCACACTAGCACAATTACTATGATACCAAAGATTAACGGAAAATTAATCGAAACGGTATGTGCTATTAAAAGTGTGGGCACTAACCCCTGGAGAATAAGAAAAACTCCAAAAAGCGTTGCCCCCCATTTGACTGTTTTTCCTAACATTCTAACAACCTTCTCTCATGTGCAAACAAGTTCTGACTCCAATTATTCTGATTGTTCTTCACAAATAAAGAAAGAGTCTTTTCTAAAGCAGCGTCTCCCTGGTAATCCCCCGCCGCTTGAGTATCTTCCGAAGCTGCCCCAGCGCTTCAATCTGTATCTGGCGTACCCGCTCGCGGGTAATACCGAGTTGACTGGAAAGTTCTTCGAGGGTCAGGACATCACAATCATTGATGCCATAGCGGTGTCGAATGACTGTACGTTGTTTGTCAGTCAGGGTATCGATCCAGCGCCGCAGCAGCGCTTCAATTTCGTTGTTCTGTATTTGCAGATCCGGCGGCTTGATGGTTTCATCGGCAAGCGATTCCCCCACGGACAAAGTAGGGTCAATGTCGAGCGGCGCATCGAGCGAAACGGCGCGCTCATCAAGAGCCAGGATAGCACGTACCTCATCGACGGGTTTGTCGAGACAGGAAGCAATCTCGGAAGCGAGGCAATTGCCCTGAGGGTTGGCTTCGATCCGCCGCCGGACACGCATGACCTGGTTGAGTTCTTTGTTGACATGCACCGGCAAACGAACCGTGCGACCCTGGTTCATGACTGCGTGTTCGATACTTTGCCTGATCCACCAAGTTGCATAGGTGGAAAAGCGGAAACCGCGCTCGGGCTCGAATTTTTCCAGGGCATGGATAAGGCCAAGGTTGCCGTCTTCGACCAAATCGAGGAGCGGAATGCCACGGTTGAGGTAACGCTTGGCAATATTCACCACCAGCCGCAGATTGCTCTCGATCATGGTCTGGCGCGCTTTGAAATCACCAGCGCGCACCCTACGGGTTAACGTGGCTTCCTCTTGCGCACTTAACAAGGGGTTGGCAGCGATCTCGCTCAGGTAGCGATACGTTGCATCGCTGAAATGCTCGTCGTCCGCAGCGAAGCGATCCTCCTGAAACGCCTCCGCTTCAGGTGGAAGATCCAGTTCTTGACTTTCAACATTGCCAGAATTGTCTGAATCTTCCATGTCCTTTGTCACAAACCGGGTAGATATTTCAACGGATCGACAGGTGTACCTTGTTTACGTAATTCAAAATGCAGCTTGGGTCGATCAGTGTCGGAACTGCCGAGTTCGGCGATTTTCTGACCCTTGTTCACCGCTTCCCCTTCCTTCACAAGTATGACACGATTGTGCGCATATGCCGTTAAATATTCGTCATTGTGCTTGACAATTACCATATTACCAAACCCACGCACGGCATTACCCGCATAAGCGACCTTGCCGCCTGCGGCAGCCAACACGGGCGTGCCTGGTGTTCCGGCAATATCGATACCTTTGTTACGCAACTTTCCACCACTGCCCGTGGGGTCATCGAACTGGCTGATGATTGCCCCCTTGACCGGCCACATCCAATCTCCCGATGCGCTGGGTTCCGGGGCACTAGATTTTGGGACGCTAGGTTCCGGGGCACTAGGTTCCGGGGCACTGAGTTCCGGACGCGAGATGGTGGCAACCGGCATGCCCGCATCCAGCTCATTGCCTGCCGTTTGCGCTTGCGGCTGCAGGCGTGCCCAAGCTTCTTCTGACCAAGCTTCCTTGCCCCCGCGTGGTTCGCGTTTGATCTCTGGCAGGCTCGCCGCGTCGGGCGGCGCAGGCGGTGGCGCAAGCGGCTCGGCAACCGCCTCCGGCGCAGCGACACGCAGCACTTGTCCAACATCGAGTTGTTCCGGCCTAGAAAGATTGTTCCAGGCAATGAGGTCTTGCACCGGGACGCCATATAGGCGCGAAACGGCATACAGAGTTTCCCCCCGACGCACGACATGCTCTCCCGGTTTAGCGACAGGCGGAATGGCATCAGGCGGTTTAAGCGCTGTCCTTGTCGCCGGTACGGGCCTGGAATCGCGCACAGGCGCACCGCTATTTTGGGTGGTACATCCCGCTGACAACACGAGCATACCTGCCAATATTGGCAAAACCGCTGGCAAAGCCAAACGCTTCGCAAAAGCTTCCTTGTTCATTCTATCCCCGTCAGCAATGGCACGAAGCGCACAGGAGGGTCACACTTACTTTCCTTGAAAACACTTCCTTGCCGTTCGATCAACAGCAAATGCTGGCCGCTCACCCCCACCGGAATCAGTAACCTGCCTTCTGGTGCAAGCTGCGTTTTTAGTGCAGGTGGCACCTTCACCCCTCCTGCTGCAACGATGATGGTATCGAAAGGCGCAGCTTCAGGCAGCCCCAGTGTACCATCGGCACATTTTAACCTTAGGTTAGGCAAACGTAATGGCCGCAAGTTCTCCCGTGCACGGTCGAGCAATGTCTTCAGGCGTTCGACCGCATAGACTTCGCTTGCCAGCAACGATAGCACGGCAGCCTGGTAGCCACAGCCTGCACCAACTTCCAGCGTGCGACCCAATTCGCGCTCGTCGCACAGGATTTCTATCATGCGTGCAACGACGAAAGGCTGTGAAATCGTCTGCTGCAAACCAATGGGCAAGGCACTGTCATCGTAGGCGCTGAAAGCCAGCCCCTTCTCGACAAACAGGTGGCGAGGGATTGCTGCCATCGCGTCCAGCACTTTTTCGTCACAAATACCCTGCGTGCGCAGGCGTTCGATCATCCGCACCCTAGCGCGGGTCGCATCGAAAGCAGGCGTATGGGAGGGTATCAACCGGGTCATGCTCATTGCGACAACCAGTTGATGACCATACCAATTTGAGCGGTGTGGGTCAGGTCGATCTGGAGCGGCGTCACCGAAACCAGACCATTGGCTACGGCATGAAAATCTGTCCCTTCACCCGCATCGGCTGCGCGACCTGCCGCACCTACCCAATAAACGGTATCGCCACGTGGGGTCGTCCCCCGCACCACCGGCTCTGCCTTGTGGCGCCTCCCCAGGCGTGTCACGCATGGCGACCCAAGCCGCTCATAAGGCAAATCCGGCACATTGACGTTGAGCAAGACGGGTTCCCGGAACGGCTGTTGCAAAAAGCGATGGACGAAATCGGCTGCCACCTGCGCCGCCGCTGAAAAATCGCTCGCATCACGGCTGACGAGCGATACCGCGAGCGAGGGTATCCCCAGTAAGTAACCTTCGGTAGCGGCCGCAACCGTGCCGGAATAAATCGTGTCGTCACCCATGTTAGCTCCATGGTTGACGCCAGAAATCACCATTTCGGGCAATTCATCGAAGATACCCGTTACCGCGAGATGCACACAATCACTTGGCGTGCCATTGACGTAATAAAAACCGTTGGCCGCACGCCGCAAGGTCAACGGACGGTCAAGTGTCAAGGAATTGCTCGCCCCGCTGCGATCCCGTTCGGGCGCAACCACCGTGACATCAGCCACTTTGGACAGTACCATTGCCAGCGCAGCAATCCCCGGAGCAAAATAACCATCATCGTTACTGATTAGAATACGCATTTTGGTTTTTACCTACAAAAACCTATTAAATTTTGAATTTTTTTATGTTAACACAGCAGGTACGCCGAAATGCCTGGATAGAATAACATTTGGCATAACTCCCTTTTGAGGGAACCTGTGATTTTCGGCAAGGCGTAGGGAAAAGCAGCGCCTTTCCCTATGGCTATTTGGAAAGCGGCTCGGAGTCTGCATCCAACACAACGGCTCCTTCCGTCATCGTATCCTTTTTGCCTGAGTTATCAGGGAAAACCGTTCGAACTGGGCGATCCCGTTGTTGAAGTAACTTTGTGCGGCTGTTGTTGCCAAGCGCCTTCCATTCCAACCCCAAACGCGATGCAAATGTTACTCCTTGATTTCTTGCCTGTTCTACCCGCAAAGCATCTAATTTACCCTTGCTGCCATTGAGTACGCTTCCCGCAATCACGACATTAGCGTCCCGCAGCCTGGCGCAAAGCGCATCGAGGTTACGTACCCGCGTTTGATCCTGCCTGCACACGATCAACGCCCCGCCCGCCCGCGATGCAATCGCCACGCTCTCGGCATACATGGAAGCGGGAGGAGTATCGATGAGGATAACGTCAAAACTATTGGCCAACTGCGCAATCATTCGATCCAGCAAGGGACGAGTTAGTAATTCTTGGGGGTTCGGGGGTGTCGGACCGGAAGGGAGAACGGAAAGATCTACCAAAGACGGGACTTTGAATACGACATTGCCGGTAGCGCGCCCCCCCAGGATGGATGAAAGCCCGTTCCGGTTGCTAATCCCAAAAAGGCGGTGAAGCCCCGGGTCACGAAGATCCGTATCAATCAGTAATGTCCTCGCACCCAATTGCGAAAACACGACCGCCAAATTAGCTACGAACCAAGAGCGCCCTTCCCCTTTTTCCGGGCTTACGATCGCAAGCGCCCTAGATCCAGTGCCATTGAACCAGCGCAGCATCAGTTGGCTGCGGATTGCGCGCAACGCTTCCACTTGGGGGGAAAACGGGTTATATGCCGCTACAATGGTTTCCGAAACCTTACTCTCCCCACGCTGCAAATAGGGATACCGGAATTGATGAGACAATGCGAATTGAATATCTTCTTCTGTTACAAGGCCAAGCGTAACTGCCGCCTCGCCAAATCGTAACTTCCGTTTTTTTTGCTCCCTGTAGATAAGCTCGGCATCTTCAGGAGAAATCCGCCCGATCGATACCAGAATCTCACCAAGAGATTGTTCACCCAAATTGGAAAAGTGCGCGTTAGTAGCCTCGTCATTCATCTTCTTTCCTATCCTTCCTAAGCAGCAGCCGGACGACGGAAAGCACGGAAACTGGTACGTGAACGTGGCTTATCCAATCCAGGGATGACCCCGAGGAGGGGAGCATCCATGTTCTGCACGAGGTCTTCGATCCCCCGCACACGCTGGTCGTGCAATTCAAGCAATAACGCTACGCCAACACCAAGCAGGATGCCAAGAAACGTGGCGATTACCGTGTTGAGCAAGGGCTTTGGGCTGGAGTGCGTCAGGGGAGGCGTTGCAGGGGTCAGAACCGAAACATTGGTCTGCTGCGTCTGGCTTTCGAGAGTCGTCTGCGCAAGGCGCTGGGTAACGAGATCGTATGCTTTTTGAGCGTTTTCGATGTCGCGTTGAAATACCGCGATTTGGTCCCGGTGTTTCTTGAATTCGAGCACAATCGCCTTTTGCTTCTCGACTGCCTCAGTCAATTCCTTAATGCGTACCGTACTAATGCGGGAAGTCGTACCAAGCGAATTTGCCACGCGCTGGGTTTCCGCTGTCAGGCGCTGGCGCTGTTCAGCAATTTTCTCATTTAATTCGCGTATCGTTGGATGATTCGGACCATACCGTTCGGATAATTGGCTACGATTCGTCTCAAGCTGCGTCAGTTCCGTCTTGAGGTTGGCAATCACCGGATTGGCCATGACTTCAGGCAGGGATTCAGCAGAGGCAACCTGACTTTGGCGTGAACTGCTTTCCGCACGCTGTCCTTGCGCTAACGAAAGCTGACTGTTGAGATCTGCCAGCCGCGTGTTTTCGACATCGAAGCGGCCATCCCCAGCCAGGACACCATTTTCCTGCTCGTATGCAGAAAGTTTGCGTTGGGCGGTTTCGAGGTCATCACGCACTTCTTTGGTCTGTTTATCAAACCAGTCCTTATACTGCTTCGCGGGATTCACCTTGAGTTCGACGTTGGTCTCTATGTACGCTTGGGCAAAAGCGTTCGCAATCGCTGCAGCGAATTTTGGGTTAGGAGCCTGATAACTTATGCTAATAACATTGCTATCCCGCGTCGTCGAAGGACGCACATCCAACCGCTTCTTAAGCACTCCGGCCAGCCAAACCCGGAACCCTACTTCTCCTCCCTCCCCTTTCGTTTCCTCGCGCCATTGATCCCGAAAATCACCAATCTGATCCATCCCGGTCAAAGCAACCACACGCTGGGCAACGCGTTCAGAATTGATAATGTCGATCTGGGTCGCCAAGTAGCCCTGGAGCGCCTGGGGTGCACCTAACAAGGGGTCAGTTGCTTTCATATCAACCACCAGCGAAGCGGTGGCAGTATATTGTTTTGGCAATATTAGGCTGATCACCAGCGTTAAAAGCACCGCGCTGGACAAGACGGCGAAGATAAGCCACCTGCGAGCCTTCAGAACGAGAAGAAATTGTTGAAACGTCATAGGCAACTGATCAGAACAAGCTTTCTTTGACGTAGATCACGTCATCTGCTTTCAGGAGGTCATCGAGTCCGGGTTCCACTACTTTAAGGGAACCATCAGGCATGCGCCGATGGATGCGAAGCCCGCGCGTGGTCCCACGCGACGTGGTTCCCCCGCCTGTAGCCAAACCCTGCATTACGCTCATGTTGCGTTCAAGGCGAAAAGCACCTGGCCGGTTGACTTCCCCATAGATGTAGAACATCGGTGCGCGATGTACATAGATGATGTCCCCGCCGGCCATTACCATGTCGTTCGACATGTCGCCGTTGAGGAATAGTAATGGTATGTCGATTTCGCGGCGTACCTGTTTACCGTTGCGCATCCCAACAAAGATCACGACATCAGCCCCGCCTGAGCCCATACCACCAGCAACGATTCCACCAGCGGCGGCAATCATATCGGTAAGGCGTAGGTTCGCAGTTTCAAGCGGGAAACGTCCTGGCCTGTTGACCTGCCCAAGCACGGAAACCTGGTTGCCACGGATTTGTATCGGTAACACATTGACTTGCGGCTGGCGTACGAAACCGCCGTCCTTCAGGCGGGTAGCAATCTCCTGTTCCGCAGCAGACGTGCTCTTGCCACCTACGGAAACCGCGCCGAGCAGCGGAAAAGACAACATGCCGTTCTCGGAGACGCGCGTCTCGGTTGTGAGGTCCGGATTCTGGAACACCGTGATGCGAACAACATCGCCCGGCCCGAGAACGTATTCACGTTCGTCCGCAGCTTGCGCCACACCGACAAAGCCCAGAGCAGCCAGGACAAGGATGCTCAAGGGACGAAGGAATCGGGAAATCATTTGTGTTTTGCCCTGTGATCGTTAAGTCAGTCGTTTTGACAGACGCCGGAGCCGCGACACCACATGGATCGCAGCCCCGGCGGAAGCTTTTTGGCGTTACCGTCTTTTTATTTCAGCTTGACGGCTCCCTTTTCAAGGATCGAGTGGATGGAATCTTCAGGGGCAGCATCAGGCTGCGTGGCCGGGGCTTGCTCCGCAGCAGGCGGTTGTTCGGCAGATGGCGCGGCAAAGCCCTCGCCATAATTGATGGAAGCCATGCCACGTAACCGTTTGATTTCGGCGCCAAGACTTTCGCCGCGTGCCTGATTGAGCAGTATCCTCTGAATAACGGGTTTCGCCGTAGCGCGGTCAACGGGTTCATCCCTTGCGGCAGTGACAATAACAAGAGCTGCCCCCATCGGCGTCCGTGCAAGAGCCACCCCTCCCTTGCCCTCCTCTATTTTCATTTGGGCAAGGTTCTTGAGTATCGCAAGCGGAATCTGTTCCGCCGGTTTGATGCCTGCGTTGACGGCAACCGGGATTTTCTGCTCGCTGAACCATGCCATGACCTGCTGGAGGTTGCCGTTTGCACCTTCAACGCGCGCACGCACTTCGTCGAAGCGTTCGGGCGCCACCTGAATACCGATCTCTTGCAAGTTATAGATGCGCCGTTTGGAGAACAACTCAGGGTTGTCATCGTAAAACTTGTTGATTTGCGTTTCAGTTGGCTGCAACACATTGCCCATGACCTGCTCGCCATAAGCGCGGGCAAGGATTTCACGACGAGCAAAATCGATCATCTGCATCACGGCCGGATTACGGTCGAGTTTGCTGTTTTTGGCCTGTTCCAGCAACAATTCCTGGTCGATGAGCCGCTCCACGACGGATGAACGCACCTTTGCAGCCTGTTCCGGCGAAAAGTTGGCATTGCCGCTGCTGCGCGCAAGCAGGTCGTTGACCTGATGAACGGAGATTTCTTCCTTGTTAACCTTGACGGCAACCTGGGAAGGCGATGATTTCTTGTCGGAACCTTCTTTGGCATTGCAGCCGGCAAGCATGCCAGCCATCCATGCAGCGACACAAAGTGACGCCGCAACATAACGTATTGGAGAGGTCATAAACACGTTCCAAAAATAAAGCAGCCTTCCTCGAAAGGCTTGCAAACCACTATAACAGTATCGGCCAGCCGCCGGTACCACCCAAATAAGTAAGCATCATGCCATATCGGGACATGATAAAAAATGCGCTTTCCTCAAAAGGTTATGTTTCCCGATAGCCACATAGCCTGCCCACGGTAACCGTTGAGTTCCGCGCTGCGCTCATAACGCCGATACCCAAGAGTAATATTGGCGCTGGGAATGGGCAAATACTGAAGATTAAGGCCATAAGACTTTACTTTGGCTTCTTTTGGGTTGCTCGGCGGCACTAGCCACCCTGGCAGGATACCAGGATCTCCCCCATAATCGCGATTCAGATACTCGTAACTAGCCCCAATCCGAATCTTGCTGGTAAACACCCAGGTCGGTTGCACAGCCCAGCCCTGTGACACGGCATAATTTGAAATCAGGTCCTGTTCCGCACCAATCTCTCGACGCCAGGATAAATCGATGAGTGCCTTTCCGGTCGGCGTCCAATGGAACGCAAGCTTACCTGTGACCCCTGAAAAATCCCGGTTGGATGCCAAGCTGTAGGTGCGTTCCGTATATCCGACATAACCGCTCAATTGCGAGACGCCCGTCAACCGCCATTGCCCAGAAAGCCGCAGGTCACGCCGGTTCCAGTCCCGCAAAGATCCGGCAACCTCTGGCTGGTTCGGATACTCGCCCTGTTCGAAGACGTAGCCCAATACGATGCGGTTGCCGGTAGAAGGCCGGTAAGTAAGGTTCAGGCTTACACTCTGCGAATTGTACTTGTCATATTGCATGACGTCATTGGCATAGCTGTTACGGACATCTGAGAAAGCGAGCCCCGTCGCCCAGTCCGGATGCCACCAGAAATCGGCACTGACGTTAGCACGGCCAAGATGCCGCATGATCTTTTGACGGTCAGCATCGATGTAAACGCTGTCAAAATTGATGGAATCCACGCTATAGCTATACCCAAGGTCACCACTCCAACGATCCCCTGCCCGCCAGTTCCAGAGCAACCGCCCATTCCCAGAGGTGTTGTTTTGCTCTGAATGGACGCGGTAAAGAGTTTTGCCTAAGGAAAGCCCGGCATGGAAAGACTGTCGGCTGTAGTCTTTGTCGAAATTGACGCCCAGGTTAGTGATGGAAAAGGAATCATTGCGCCTCCCATCTTTCGGCGTCGCGTTATCCGGGTACTTGTATATGTTACTGTCGTAACTAAAAGACTGCGAAGCCGAGAAACTGAACGGGTTTCTCGAATCGTCTTCCTGCGCGACAGCCGGAACCGCCTGTAAAAACAGCAATATAGCCATCCCGCCAACCGACATGGCGGTAAACCTGCGTTGTTTCTCGTTGTTCATGGACAAAAACCTCTGACTCAATCGTAGAAAGAATCACTATTTATGATCGACGCCTGCCCGGCGGCAAAGTTCATGCGCCCCGCATACATAGCGCCCATCCGCAGGCGGAATTTGTAAGGTTCCTACAGGGTTGTTACTTCTGTTTGACAAAACTCATGCTCCGGGAAAGAGTATAGAACATCCGACGCCTACCATCCTCGCCACAAAACGGCCTTGACCCCACGGTTTGGTTTGCCAAGCGGACAACCGCCCCAGGCAGAACCATACATGATTTACGCGACAATTGCTGCACCTATGCTTCATCCAGGCACTGCAACTGTATCAGTTTCACGCTAAATCTATGGAAAACAGCCCAAGCTATCAAGTAGATACACCACGAAACCAACTTCCGCCACCAATCATGCGCCAGCGCGGCATGCATGATAGGTCGTGAATAGACAAAAATACAACCGATAAGATAAATAATCGTTGAATTTGTTTGGTGCTGGCTTGGCCTTTCGCAGAGTGCGTAGCCATGTCAGCCATGAGGCCGGATATCCGCACCCAGGTTGAAAACGTTCAAACCATCACGCTAGTATCTATCAAGTGTAAAAATTATCGACATCTGCTCAGTCGCAAAACTGAGTTGACCATCATATGCAGTATCTGTACGGGCGGAAGGCGAGAGGGTTATTGTTTGGTTGCCTCAAGTTTGTGACAAATTTAACACCCAAAAAAAAGTGTAAAAACATCCGACTTTTTTCACATTGCACCGCAAAAACAACATTGACTCCGCGCTTTGCCTTAAAGCAAAGGGAACTGATAAAAGAAAACCATACGCAACCCTGCTGCATGGATATGCTTAATCACGATGTCGCAATTATTTATATTGATACATCAGTTCATAATAAATCTCATTAAACATCAACTAGATGGTGAAAATCGATTTCCAACACCCACCGCACGTTGGTACGGCACTGCAAATAATGAATATATAAAAAATGTACTTTAAAATAGGCATGATTTTTGCTGGTCTCACATGCTGGCTTTTATGGTTTTGTTTCAACGGTGTTATTTTTCACGAGGAGAACCACATGCTACAACTCAAAAAAACTGCTGTCGCCGTCATTCTGGGATTGGGCTGTACCGCTTTCGCGCAAGCTAACTTCGTAGGTTATCTTGGCGAGCTTTCCCCAGGTACCACATTGGCTGGCGGCAATGATTTTAATGGCACCGATGTTGCCGACTGGTATACCTTTGATGTATCCGACCTTGTTCTTAATGCCGACTCCACCGTCACGATCAGCACTACCTGTAACGGCGGGGGCTGTTTCAATGTGAACGGTTTGGAATTTTTCCTGTACCAGGGTAAATTCACGGGGAACAACCAAAACGGTCTGAACAACCTCACTGATGTAACCCCCACTCAAGTCAATCAATATGTCAACGGTCTCACGTTGTACGGAACCTTCGCTTTTGATCCGGCTTGGACTGGTGGCTACACGCTCCTGCTTGCCGGCACTAACACGGGGAACGGTTACTATGGCCTTAACATGGCAGCTGCGGTTCCCGAACCCGCCGAATACGCAATGCTGCTCGCGGGTCTGGGCGTTGTCGGGATGGTCGCGCGCCGCCGGAAGATGCATGTAAATTAAGGTTAAGGCTGGCCTCACGCAGCCTGTAGGCATAAAGCTGGCCGGATGCCTTTGGGCATCCGGCCAGCTTTATGGTTCAAACCCAAAAAACGCACAAGTTGTTTCACTACCGGCCAGATTGCTTACTGTTCAAGTCCACTTCGTATAATAATGGGGGATGCTTCAATATAACGGATACAGTAAACGCCCATTGAAAGGGAACGTGCTCCAACGTGCCAGCTTTACGTTAAGCATGGCCATTGGGGCTTTTCTTTACCCTTCTATCATCGTTGCCTGCCTGCTGGCAGTTGCCGCTTACTACGGCCAAGACATCGGCCCGTCCTACGTTATCCTCTGTACCCTATCGTTTGCCGTGACTTTCCCTGGCGAAACATCTTTTCATGAAAGGCCGCGCCGGGTACTGAGGAAACTACTAACCAGTTGGCTGCTGTTCATCTGCATTATGGGAGCCTTTGGCTTCACCACGGGCTACATCATCAATTTCCCGGAAAACGTCCTGTTTGCCTGGATTGTCGCCACACCCGTCGTATACGGTGTTTCTTACGCCGCCATGAAGTTCGTGCTCCCGCGCGTAATCTCCTCGCCGAGCAATTTGCGAACCGCCGTCATTGCCGGAATCAACGATATTGGTATCTGCCTCGCGGAACAATTCCAGAGCGACCCTTACCTTGGCACCCATGTCCTCGGTTTCTTTGATGATCGCAGCCCCGACGATTTTCCAACCGGCATCCCTGCCCCAATCAAAGGAAGCCTGCTCGACCTGTCGGAATACGTCAAGCAGAACCATGTCGAAGCCATTTACCTAGCACTGCCGATGGCGACCCAGCCTTACATCCTCAGCCTGCTCGACAGCCTCAAGGACACGACCGCCTCGATTTATTTCGTCCCGGACATTTTCATCACTGACCTCATCCAGGGTCGGTTCGATACCGTGGGAAACATGCCGGTCGTCGCAGTTTGCGAAACCCCTTTCACCGGCTTCAACGGCCTCGTCAAGCGCACCTCAGATATTGTGCTCTCGTCCCTCATCCTGCTGTTGCTGCTTCCGTTGATGCTATTGCTGGCTCTTGGCGTGAAGCTGTCCTCTCCAGGGCCAGCCATCTTCAAACAGAGGCGTTATGGCCTCGACGGCAAGGAAATCCTCGTTTACAAATTCCGTTCAATGACAGCCTGCGACGATGGTGCGGTCGTCAAACAGGCCACGAAGGACGATGCACGCATTACGCGATTTGGCGCGTTTATCCGTAAAACGTCACTGGACGAACTGCCACAGTTCGTCAATGTACTCCAGGGCAGGATGAGCATCGTCGGCCCGCGCCCGCACGCGGTCGCGCACAACGAGACTTACCGGAGAGCGATCAAGGGCTACATGATCCGCCACAAGGTCAAACCGGGTATCACTGGATGGGCACAGGTCAATGGCTATCGGGGTGAAACGGAAACCATCGACAAAATGGAAAAGCGCATTGAGTATGACCTCGAATACCTGCGTAATTGGTCATTGAGCTTGGACTTCTGGATCATCATCAAAACTGCGTTGATCATCGCGAGGGATCGGAACGCCTATTGACCAGTTGTCAGTGGAGGACAGACTTACTGAAAACTAACAACTGATTCAAACGGCTATCAGTACCCGCTCAAGCGCGAAAAGCGCCAAGATGATGAAGGCCGCAACTACGCCAACGCGAAGAAGGTTCCAGGCCCATGCCCTGTATCGGGACTGCCCGGTCAGCATCCACAGAATCAGCGAAGCGCCAATCCCCAGGCACAGCAACACGCCTATAATCCGCGCCAGCAGCATTGCACCCTCCTAAAACACCGGCATCGGTTCGGCAAGTTGGTGGACGACCGCTGGGGGCACAGGCACGGTGTCGTCAAAGCTGACGATTTCCCAGGCCGAAGCATCTTCGAGCAACACCCGCAATAGGCGGTTGTTGAGCGCGTGACCAGCCTTGTGAGCCGTATAGGCCGCCAACATCGGAAAGCCACAAACGTAGAGGTCGCCGATGGCATCGAGCACCTTATGCTTGACAAATTCGTCAGCATAGCGCAACCCTTCAGAATTAAGGACGCGATATTCGTCCATCACAATCGCATTCTCCAAGCTCCCACCCAAGGCAAGCCCATTGGCTCGCATAAACTCCACGTCCTGCATGAAGCCAAATGTACGTGCGCGCGAAACATCGCGCACATAGGAGTGCTTGGCAAAGTCGACTTCCACTTCAGTAGAGGTTGAGTCTATCGCTGGATGATCGAAGACGATGGAAAACTTCAAGCGAAAGCCGTCGTAAGGCGACAGGCGCACGAATTTGTCGTCTTCGCGGTATTCAACGTTTTTTCTAACGCGCAGGAATTTTTTGGGAGCCGACTGTTCTTCGATACCCGCCGACTGGAGCAGAAAGACGAAAGGCCCAGCGCTACCGTCCAGGATCGGTATCTCCGGCGCGTCGACATCGACATGAAGATTATCGATGCCAAGCCCGGCCAGAGCCGACATCAAGTGTTCAACTGTGCCGACCTTGCAACCGTCCCTTTCCAACCCGGAACACATCCGGGTGTCACAGACCTTATACGGGTCAACGGGTAGGTCGACGGGCGGCCGGATATCAACGCGGTGAAAGACGATACCAGTATTCACTTCCGCGGGGCGCAAAGCAAGATTGACCTTACGCCCACCATGCAAGCCCACGCCTGTCGTGGTAACAACTGATTTGAGAGTACGCTGCCTGATCACGTTCCTGTTTCTTTTCGTAAAGCTATAAGAGCTTATCACGAGCAGCCCAGCAAGTATTCCTTTACGGGGACACCTGCCGCCATCCTGGCAGGAAAGGCCCAAGGGGGATGAGCCTTCCGCCTTCACCAAGATGGCAGCATGCGTTTCCAGGAACCGGCGGATCGAAGTTCAGTCAGCCTGACGGCGCAAGAAAGCAGGAATGTCGTAGCCGCTTGCGCTAGCGCCGGTATTGGTACTGCCACTCCTGACAACGCTGCCTACCGTTGGTTCGACGCGGCTACGGCGATTATTGCGGAAAACCGTCGGTGTAAGGAAATTGCTGCCATCGCCATAATCGCCGTTCGGGCCAATACTGATCGGGCCATGCGTCCCTGTACCGCGCATGACTTCGCGCACGACATGAATCTTCGTCTGTGGTTCCGGTTGCCGCGTAGTTCGCGGGGAACCCAGACCCGTCGCTACCACGGTGACACGCAAACGGTCTTCCATACTATCGTCGAACACGGTTCCGTACTTGACGAAAGCTTCCTGTGCAGCAAAAGCCTGTACGGTATGCACGGCTTCCTTTACTTCGGCCAATTTCAGCGAACCTTTGGCAGCGGTGATATTGATGAGCACGCAACGCGCACCTGACAACTCGGTACCTTCAAGCAGCGGGCTACCTACAGCCTGTTCGGCAGCAATCCGCGCACGATCCAACCCAGCAGCTTCTGCCGAGCCCATCATGGCGCGACCCATTTCCCCCATCGCCGTGCGAACGTCCTGGAAGTCGACGTTGACCAAGCCCGGTGCGTTGATGATTTCGGAAATGCCCCCGACTGCCTTGCAGAGCACGTTGTCCGAGGCACGGAAGCATTCGTCAAAAGTAGCATCGTCGCCATAGACTTCGAGCAATTTATCATTGAGCACGACGATGAGCGAGTCGACGTAGCGGCTCAATTCTTCGATACCGCTCTCGGCAACCCGCAAACGGTTCTCGAAATCGAAGGGCTTGGTCACGACCGCCACGCAAAGGATGCCCAGTTCCTTGGCGATTTCGGCCACTACGGGCGCGGCGCCGGTTCCGGTTCCGCCGCCCATGCCACCTGTAATGAAAACCATGTGTGCATCGGCCAGCGCTGCGGCAATGGTGTCATGCGATTCCTGCGCGGCAGCGCGACCCGCTTCCGGCTTCGACCCTGCACCCAGCCCGCTTGTACCAAGTTGGATCCTGACCGGTGCGAGACACCGCGCCAACGCCTGCGCGTCGGTGTTGGCAGCGATGAAATCGACGCCCTGCACCCCTTCACGCACCATATGGTCAACAGCGTTGCCGCCCGCTCCCCCCACACCGATCACCTTGATGATGGTTCTGCCACTCAGTGACCGTTGTTCTTTTTCGATGATTTCAAACATTGCATCAGCTCCTGGAAAGAAAGTCAAACCTTGGGAAACCCCCGGCTGCTGCCCCGCTGCAACAGCACAATGTAATGCATGGTGTAATGCAACAGCATTACATTACTACACAAAAACCATGTTCCATTTTCGCAATTTTCATCCCCTTTGACGTTGCGACGCTTCCGGCAGGTATGCCCCATCTACCGGATAAATTTTCAGAAATTGCGCCCGAACCAGTTCTTCAAGCGCCCCCAAAACTGTTTCATCCCGCTAGTATCGCGAGCTTGGATACCACGCCGCCGTTGTGCCGCCCCTTCGATCACCAGCCCCATTGCCGCTGCATACTGCGGATAGCGAATGACATCGGCCAGCGCGCCTTCATAGAGCGGAGAACCCACCCGTACCGGCATATGGAAAATGTCCTCACCCAACTCGGCCATGCCCGGCATCAGCGCCGCACCCCCAGTCAGGACGATCCCCGAGGACAACAGTTCCTCGTAACCGCTACGGCGCAGCTCGGCCACCACGAGATCAAAAATTTCCGAAACCCGGGGTTCGATGACATCGGCCAGCGTTTGGCGCGTCAGCAACCTCGACGGGCGATCCCCCACGCTGGGTACTTCGATCATCTCCGCGGGATCCACCAATGAATGCATGGCAACGCCGCAGCGCGTCTTGAGTTCCTCGGCCTCGGCAGTCGGCGTGCGCAGGGTCATGGCGATATCGTTCGTTACCAAGTCCCCCGCTACCGGAATGACTGCGGTGTGGCGAATCGCACCCTGGGTGAAAACGGCCATGTCAGCCGTGCCGCCACCAATGTCGATCATGCACACGCCCAATTTCTTTTCGTCCTCGGTAAGCACTGCGTAACTGGAAGCCAACGGTTGCAGGATCAAATCCATGACCTCAAGCCCGCAACGGCGCACACACTTGACCACGTTTTGTGCCGCCGACACCGCACCAGTAACGATGTGCACCTTCACTTCGAGCTTGACGCCGCTCATGCCAATCGGTTCACTGACTCCCCCTTGCCCGTCGATGATGAATTCCTGGGTGAGAATGTGCAGAACCTGCTGCTCTGCTGGGATCGGCATTGCGCGTGCGACTTCGATGACACGCTCGACATCGAACTGCGTAACTTCCTTATCTTTGATTGCAACCATGCCATTAGAATTGAAACTCTTGATATGGCTACCTGCGATACCCGTGTAAAGATCGTGAATCTTGCAGTCAGCCATCAGTTCGACTTCCTGTACCACGCGCGAGATCGCGTCGACGGTCGCCTCGATGTTGACCACCACGCCGCGCTTTAAGCCGCTGGTTGGTTGCGTACCCAAGCCAACGACGGACAAGCGCCCATCCGGCCTCACTTCGGCCACCATGCAAGTAACTTTCGTGGTACCAATGTCAAGGCCAACGACTAAATCCTTATATTCCTTACTCATTTTCTGTACCTATTCGAGCCAGCAACAGCGGCCTTGTTCTGTAATTTGACCGGGGTAAGTGCGAAGCCATTTGGGTAGCACAAGTCAGCACGCGCAATCCGTACCCCGAGCCTGTCCTGCAAATGCGGCAAAGCCACAACGAAACTTTCCAACCGCGTCCCGCCCAACGAATGTTCCTGTTCACGGTCAAGCACGATGGATAAACCGCTGTCCAGCCACAACCGCCAAGTACCACGCGCCGACAAATCCATCCGCACAAGCTTCGCCTGTAACGGTTGCAATATCTTTGAATACGTCCCGTAACGCTCCAACATAGCGGCAGCCGAACCTTGCGGGCCGGAAAATTCGGGCATAGCAGCATCGCTTGATGCAGCAAACACCTCGCCCTGGCGGTTAATCAGCCGCACATCCCCGCCGCCATCGCCGATGTCCTTCCAATAAGCAACCGCCTCATGCTCTTCCAGGCTCAATGCAAGCCCATCCGGCCAGAGACGGCGTACTTCGGCGTGCCGTACCCAAGGCAGTTTCTCGAAGGCCACGCGGACATTTTCGAGTTTTGCGGTGAAAAAATTACCTTGAATCGCGGTACGGGCAACGTATTCGAGCTGCGCCTTCGTCACCTGCGAAGGCGGGGCGCTCAACACCAACTCGCGCAGAGGGAAAAGCGACTTTGAGAACGTCCAGGACACCAGCGTCCACCCCAGCATAACCGCAGCAAGAAGCAGCAACACGTTTGATGCTAGGTTGAGCAACTGCGGACGATGCCATAACCCGCCGCGTTTCTCCGCACGGGCGGGGACCACGCGCGTAGAAGTGGGGGCGGGGGAGGCGCGACGTTCAGCCACAGCGCGCGCCCTCAAGTATCTTCATACACAATGTCTCGAACGACAACCCAGCCTGGCGCGCCGACATTGGCACCA
Organism: Betaproteobacteria bacterium; assembly: GCA_009781085.1. Taxonomy (GTDB): domain Bacteria; phylum Pseudomonadota; class Gammaproteobacteria; order Burkholderiales; family Rhodocyclaceae; genus WRNU01. Next base: position 30,840 of record WQYV01000008.1, on the reverse strand, counting down.
GCGAATGTGAGGTCATACCCGGTGCGGTATTGACTTCCAGGAAGTAATGCCGCCCAGCCTCGTCCATCAGGAAATCCACCCGACCCCATCCCGTTGCGCCGATGGCATCGAATGCTTTTTTCGCGCCTGCCTGGATTTCGGCAACCTTCTCCGGCGGCAAATCAGCGGGGCAGATGTAGCAGGTATCGTCGCGCAGATATTTGGCTTCGTAGTCGTAAAATGCCGTCGCTGGTTCGATCTTGACGATGGGCAGGGTTTTGTCCCCGAGGATGCCTACCGTATATTCACCTCCTATAATGCCTTTTTCTGACATGATCAAATCGCCGTACTGGCAAGCCGATTCGTAGGCAGATTTCAATTCACCGGGCCTTTTCACCATGAAAACGCCGATAGAAGAACCATCGCACGCCGGTTTGACGAAAATCGGCAGGCCGAGGCACTTTTCCACGGCATCGAAATCTGAACCGTCATCGAGCATCGCGTATTCCGGCACTGGCAGCCCCGCTCCCTGCCAAATGAGTTTGGTGCGGAACTTGTCCATACCAATTCCCGAGGCCATCACGCCAGAACCGGTATAGGGAATCCCCATGATTTCCAGCGCTCCCTGAATCGCACCGTTTTCGCCGTAACCACCATGCAAGGCGATGAACACGCGCTGGAACGCCTTGAGCGCATCCAGCGGTTCGCTGGCCGGATCGAAGGCATGCGCGTCGACCCCCTGGTTCCTCAAAGCCACCAGTACGCCCTTGCCGCTGTTCAGGGACACCTCGCGCTCGCCGGAAACGCCACCCATCAATACTGCAACCTTGCCGAAATCCTGTTCAATGCCACTCACCCGCCCGAAATTTGAACAATCTTCTGAGGGACACCACCAATGGAACCCGCGCCCATCGTAACCACCACATCGCCATCGCACGCGATTTCCAATACACGCAACGGCATGTCGGCAATGTTCTCAACAAATACTGGCTCCACCTTGCCCGCCACCCTGAGCGCACGTGCCAGCGCACGGGCGTCAGCAGCGACAATGGGCATTTCCCCCGCCGCGTAAACATCGGCCAGCAACAACACATCAACCCCGGAGAGCACCCTGACGAAGTCCTCGAAACAGTCGCGCGTGCGGGTATAACGATGCGGCTGGAAGGCCAGCACCAGCCGACGGCCGGGAAACGCACCGCGTGCGGCAGCCAGCGTGGCCTCCATTTCCGCCGGGTGATGGCCATAATCGTCGACGAGCGTGAAACTGCCGCCCTGGGGCAAGGCAATTTCGCCATACCGCTGGAAGCGCCGACCCACACCCTTGAATTCCGCAAGCGCCTTGACAATGGCTTCGTCCGGCGCTTGCGCTTCGGCGGCCACGCCGATGGCGGCAAGCGCGTTCAGAACGTTGTGCACGCCCGGCGCGTTGAGCGTAATGGGCAGGCGACCACTGACATCCCGCCTGATTACGTCGAAAACCATACGCCCGCCTTCGGCACGAATGTTTTCAGCATAAATATCGGCATCCTCCGATAGGCCGTAACGCACCACCTGTTTCGAGACCTGTGGCAGGATTTCACGCACATACGGGTCGTCCTGGCAGAGCACCGCCACACCATAGAACGGCAGGCGATTGAGAAATTCCACGAACGTCTGTTTCAGCCGGTTGAAATCGTGCCCGTAGGTTTCCATGTGGTCGGCGTCGATATTGGTGACGACCGAAACCACCGGCGTGAGATACAGGAACGAGGCGTCCGACTCGTCCGCTTCCGCGACCAGATAATCGCCCGTACCTAAACGGGCATTCACCCCCGCCGCATTAAGCCGCCCACCGATCACGAAGGTAGGGTCGAGGCCGGCTTCGCCGAGGATGCTGGCCACCAAGCTCGTTGTGGTGGTCTTGCCGTGCGTACCCGCAATGGCTATGCCCTGCTTCAAACGCATCAGTTCGGCAAGCATCAACGCACGCGGAACCACGGGAACGCCAGCCAGGTACGCAGCCTGCACTTCTGGGTTGTCACCCTTGACCGCAGTGGACACCACCACCGCATGTGCGCCAGTGATATTCTCCGCTGCGTGCCCCACAGCGATGCGGATGCCCTGTCCCGCCAGGCGCTCTGTCACGGCGGAAGCCGAGAGGTCGGAACCCGAAACCTGGTAGCCAAGATTGGCGAGCACTTCGGCAATGCCGCTCATGCCTGAGCCGCCGATACCCACGAAATGGATGTTCTTGACCTTGTTCTTCATGCTTTTACCTGAGTTACCAGTTCTTCACACACATCCGCCACGTCCACAGCGGCAAGCGGCCTTGCTAGCGCCCGGGCGTTTTCCGCCATGCGCAACAACTGACAACGATCGATGTCTGAAAGCAGACCTGCCAGTTTCTCGGCCTCCAAAACCGACTGTGGCATGAACCAAGCAGCCTCCCTCGAAGAAAGGAAATGCGCATTGGTAGTCTGATGGTCATCCACCGCGTAAGGGAAAGGCACCAGCAAACTGGCGACCCCCACCGCTGTCAACTCGGCGATGGTGAGGGCACCCGCCCGACAGAGCACAAGGTCAGCGTTTGCATAAGCGGCAGCCATATCATCGATGAAGGGGCGCAAATCGCCTTTGACCCCGGCTGCGGTATAAGCTGCCCATAGCGCATCGATCTGTTTCTCACCGGCCTGGTGAACGACCATGGGACGGCGCTCGGCCGGAATCATCGCCAGCGCACGGGGAACCACGTCGTTGAGTACGGCCGCACCCAGGCTGCCGCCAACTACCAGCAGGCGTAGCGGACCCTCGCGCGCTTCGAAACGCATCGCAGGCGGTGCGACAGCGATGATCTCTTCGCGCACCGGGTTGCCTACCCAGTGTGCCCCTGGCAGCGCCCCCGGAAAGCCCGAGAGCACACGAGTAGCAAAGCGTCCCAATACCTTGTTGGTGAGCCCTGCGATGGAATTCTGTTCATGCAGCACTAGCGGGCATCCCATCAGCACCGTCATTAACCCGGCAGGAAACGTGATATAGCCCCCCAGGCCGACAACCACATCTGGGCGCACGCGGGACAATATCTTCCATGCTTGCCAGCCACCCCTCAGTAAATTGAACGGCAGCATCAGCTTGCGGAGCAACCCCTTGCCGCGCAACGCGCCGAAACGCAACCATTCCATCTTGTAACCGCGCGGCGGTACGAGCCGCGCCTCCATGCCGTCCGGGTTACCCAGCCAGACCACATCCCAACCACGCACACGCAAGCATTCGGCAATGGTAATCCCAGGGAAAATGTGCCCTCCGGTTCCACCGGCCATCACCAGCACCGTCTTCATACGATGCCCCCCCGTTTCATCTCCCGCGTTTCCCAATCGATACGCAGCAAAATCCCAAGCGCCATACAGTTGGCGAGCAGGGCAGAACCACCATAGCTCATCAGTGGCAGGGTCAATCCTTTAGTCGGCAACAACCCCATGTTCACGCCCATGCTGATGAATGCCTGTACCCCGACCCACAAACCGATTGCCTGAGCCACCAGCCCGGAAAAATAGCGTTCGAGCCGGATCGCCTCACGCCCGATGACGAAAGCCCGCTGAACCAGCAGCGCAAAAAGCGCGACCACGACAAACACCCCGGCAAAACCCAGTTCTTCGGCAATCACCGCAAGCAGGAAATCGGTATGTGATTCGGGTAAATAAAAAAGTTTCTCAATACTACCGCCCAGACCCACACCAAACAATTCGCCCCGCCCGAAAGCAATCAGCGCATGCGTCAGTTGATAGCCGTCCTTGAATGGGTCAGCCCATGGATCCATGAAACCGAGGATGCGGGCGCGCATGTAAGGCTGGATTTGGATTAGGAGAATGAAACCGGCGACCGCCGCCAGACCTAGCAGTAAAAAAACACGGATGCCGACTCCACCAAGGAACAGCACACCGAACGCAATAGTGGCCACCACCACGAACGCGCCAAAATCCGGCTCGAACAACAACAGGCAGCCAACAAAGAGGATTACCCCCATCATCGGCATGAATCCCTGCTTGAAACTACTCATAACATCAAGCTTGCGTACCGTGTAATCGGCGGCGTAAATCGCCGCGAAGAGTTTCATCAACTCGGAAGGCTGCAAACTCACCGGCCCCATCGGCAGCCAGCGCCGTCCACCGCCGGCCTTCAGGAGGCCAATGCCCGGAATCAACGTCAGCGCCAACAAAACGACACCGAGCAGGAAGAACCAAGGAGCCCAACGCTGCCACACTTCCATTGGGACGCGGAACACGGCCAACCCCGCCACCAATCCCACGCCGAGGAAAAGCGTGTGCCGAACCAGGAAATAACTCGCCTGGTAGCCGGTATAGAGCCTACCTTCAGCGGTGGCGACTGAAGCCGAATACACCATCACTAGCCCGAGCATGAGCAGGATGAGCGCTGGCCAAGCCAGTACAGGGTCGATTTCGCTCACTGGTGCACGCGGCTTGACCAAGCGTTTGACCGTGCGTGCGGCAATGTCATCGCCCCGGGTAGTGGCCTTGCCAAAAAGACCTTTCGTCAAGACAGCGGCGAGTCTCATCACCTACCTCCCGGCAAACCCAGCACAGTTTCGATGAACACTTCGGCGCGGTGCGCATAGTTTTTGAACATGTCCCAACTTGCACAGGCTGGCGAGAGCAACACGCAGTCCCCGGCCTGTGCCTGTCCCGCGAGCCAGCGCACAGATTCTTCCAAGCAGGCGAAAGATTCCACAGGCAAATCGCAACCTGTAATGGCATCCCCGATAAGTGAGCCGTCCCGGCCAATCAAAGCCACGGCACGGCCATAGCGCTTGAGCGCATCCTTCAATGGTGCGAAATCCTGCCCTTTGCCGTCCCCGCCGAGCACGACAGCGACAGGCCGTCCCATGCCTTCGATGGCAGCAAGCGTTGCCCCGACGTTTGTCCCTTTGGAATCATCGACGTAGAGCACCCCGTCGATTTCCGCGACCGGTTCGACCCGGTGCGGCAAACCCCTGAACGTCCTGAGCGCAGGCAACGCTCCCCCGGCATCCACGCCGATGGTTCCGCACAAGGCCAGCGCAGCCATGACATTGGCGGCATTGTGCAGTCCCTTGATGGGCAACTCGTCAAGGCCGATCAAACGTTCTTTACCGAAATAAATAGCTTCGCACTCGATACCGTAATGTCCGGTGCACGGCGCAGAGCCGAGACCAAACGTCACCAACCCGAAGCCGCAACCCCCAAGCCCCAAGCTGCGGTCATCATCGCGATTGAGTACCCGCAGGGTCGTTGGATCCTGGAAAACGCGCGCCTTGGCCTGGACATAATCGTCCATGGAATCATAGCGGTCGAGATGGTCTTCGCTCACGTTCAGCACCGTCGCGGCATACGCCGCCAGCCGGTGCGTGATTTCCAACTGGAAGCTGGACAATTCCAGTACCCAGACGTTTGGCAAGTGACCCGCGTCCAGTGCCGCCATCAGCGCATCAAGCATTGAGGGCGAAATGTTGCCGCAGGCAATTGCCCCCAGACCCACACCGTTCAACAAGTGTGCAACCAACGCCGTAGTCGTGGTTTTGCCGTTCGAACCAGTAATCGCCAACACTTTCGATGTCGGCGTAAACACCTTGATTGCATCGGCAAACAAATCCACTTCGGAGATAACCGGCGTTTCCACAGCAGCGGCGGCAATCTCCGGCGTACTTTTGGGCACACCCGGCGAAAGCGCGATAGCTTCCATGCCCCCAAACGTTTCCGGCTTGAACGGCCCGGTGGCGACTTCGATGTCCGGTGCAAACGCTGCCAACGCTGCGCGGTTAGGCGGGTTCTCGCGGCTGTCGGCGACACGCACAGCAGCACCTTGCCTGTGCAGCCATTTCGCCATCGCCAGCCCAGATTCGCCCAGACCCACCACGAGGAAGCGTTTACCCGCCAGTCCCATTTCCATCCTCATCTCAACTTCAAGGTCGCCAGACCGAAAAGCACCAACATGATGGTGATAATCCAGAAGCGCACCACCACCTGTGTTTCCTTCCAACCCCTTTGCTCAAAATGGTGATGCAGCGGAGCCATGAGCAGGATGCGCCGCCCCTCCCCGTATCTTTTCTTGGTGTACTTGAACCAGGAGACCTGGATCATGACCGAGAGCGTCTCCACAACGAACAGCCCTCCCATGATGAAGAGCACAATTTCCTGGCGCACGATGACTGCCACGCACCCCAGCGCCGCCCCCAAGGCAAGCGCCCCAACGTCCCCCATGAACACTTCCGCCGGATAGGCGTTGAACCATAGGAAGCCCAACCCCGCCCCGATGATTGCGCCAAGGATGATGCACAATTCATCCGCACCGGATACGGAAGGGATGAATAAATATTTGGACCACTCAGCGTGACCACTCGCGTAGGCAATGAAACCTAACCCCCCGGCCACCATTACCGTTGGCATGATGGCAAGACCGTCCAACCCGTCAGTCAAATTAACCGCATTGGAAGAGCCAACGATCACGAAATAAGTAAGTATGACGAACCCAACCACCCCCATCGGATACGCGACGTTCTTGAAGAACGGCACGATGAGTTCTGTCTGTGCCAGACTATCAGACGAGAAAGCAAGAAACACCGCCGCACCTGCGCCAAGCACCGATTGCCAGAAGAATTTCCAGCGCGACGCCAGCCCGTTCGGGTCGCGGAACACCACCTTTCTCCAGTCGTCGTACCAACCGACGATGCCGAAACCGAGCGTAACCACGAGTACCGTCCAAACGTAACGGTTAGTAAGGTTGCCCCATAGAAGCGTCGTCAGCCCCACCGCGATCAGGATCAGGATGCCACCCATCGTAGGCGTGCCGGATTTGATCAGGTGTGTCTGCGGCCCATTGGTGCGTACCGCCTGCCCAATTTTTTTTGCCGCCAGCCAGCGGATTACCCGCGGCCCGAAGGCAAGCGATAAAAAGAACGCCGTCATCATCGCCAGCACCGTGCGTAGCGTGATGTAAGCAAACACATTGAAAACGCGGATGTCTTGCCCAATCCATTGAGCCAATTTAAGCAACATCAGCTTTCTCCCCCCGGACGTGAAACGGAGCCGACAGGCGCCGTCAGTGCCTCGACCACCCGTTCCATACGCATGAAGCGCGAGCCTTTCACCAGCACCGTATCGCTGGCAGCGATACTGGGCGCAAGTGCCTCCACCAATACTTCAACCGAAGAAAAATGCAAACCACCCAAACCGAATTTGCTTATAGCATTTTCGCTCATAATTCCAAGCGTATACAAACAATCAACCCCTTTATCTTTTGCATAAGCACCCACCTCGGCATGTGCCTGTGCACTGGTTTCTCCCACCTCGCCCATGTCGCCGAAAACGAGGATAGTCCTACCCGGCATGCGTGCGAGCACATCGATGCCCGCACGTACCGAATCCGGATTGGCGTTGTAAGTGTCGTCGAACAGCAAAGCCCCTTGTGGACCCACGCGCCGTTGCAACCGGCCATGCGCACTGCAGCAGCCAGAAAGCCCCGCCATCACCGCTGCGAGCGGTGCACCAGCAGACAGGCATGCTGTAGCGGCGGCCAAAGCATTGAGGGCGTTATGGATACCCGGCATCCGCAGCACACATTCAGCCTGCCCCCAAGGGGTATCGAACCGGAGCGCCGATTCCAGGTCGCGCAGTTCACAATGCCCACGCACCGTCGCCGGTTTTTTCATGCCGAAACTCACCGTCTTGCGATGTGCATGTTCGTTTTCCGCCAGCCACTTATCGGCATGCGCGTCGTCAGCATTGACCACGGCCACACCACCGTCGCCCAGCCCGTCGTAAATGTGGCCTTTCTCGCGTGCAACACCGTCTAGAGAACCCATCCCTTCGAGGTGGGCGCGCTGTGCGTTATTGACCAGCGCCACCGTCGGGCGCGCCAACCCGGTGAGCATAGCAATCTCGCCAGGATGGTTCATCCCCATTTCGATCACGGCTGCCCTGTGATGTGCACGCAGGCCAAGAAGGGTCAATGGTAGGCCAATGTCGTTATTGAGATTACCCTGCGTGGCGAGAACGGCATCATCCTTCCCAAACCAGGCACGCAGGATCGATGCGCACATTTCCTTGACCGTGGTCTTGCCGTTGCTGCCGGTAATGCCGATTAGCGGAATATTGAAGCGTTCACGCCAGCCCGCGGCCAGCGTGCCAAGCGCAAAACGGGTATCGTCGACCACGAGACGCACTATATCGCTCTGCGCATGTTCCGCCTCCCAACGCGCATCGACCATCACCGCCGCCGCACCGGTGGTTAGTGCCGTTTCGACAAAATCGTGGCCATCGAACCGTTCACCACGCAGGGCAACAAACAACTGACCGGGCACAATGGCCCTGCTGTCGGTTCCCACTGCTTCGATCCGCACCCCGCCCACTGCGCGCGCCGTGTGCATCCCGCGTGAAGCCAGCAAGGCGGCTGCTTCGGCAAGCGTCATCATGACGATACCCTCCCGCGCACCGCAAGAGCTTGCTCTGCTTGCTCACAATCGGAAAACGGATACCGCTTGCCACGAATTTCCTGGTAGGGCTCATGCCCCTTGCCTGCGACGAGAATCACGTCGTCGTTCCCGGCCATATTCACTGCAGCATAAATCGCTTCCGCGCGCCCAGTCACGACCTCGGCTGCCAGGCCTGCACCTTTGAGAATGTCATCGATAATTTTCTGCGGCTCTTCGTCACGCGGATTGTCGCTCGTAACGACCACCCGGTCGGCGGACTTCACCGCCACCTCTCCCATCAACGGGCGCTTGCCCGCATCACGGTTACCCCCACAACCGAACACACAGACCAGCCGACCCCCACGCGCCAATGCGGTTTCACGCGACGCTTCTAGCGCCTTGGCAAGCGCGTCTGGCGTATGAGCATAGTCTACGATCACCAGCGGCTCATCGTTGCCACCCACAAGTTGCATCCTGCCGGGGGGTGGGGCCAGTGTTTTCGCGGCCCCAACAATGTCATCTAGTGCATCACCATGCAACAACAGCGCGCCAATGACCGCGAGCAAGTTGGAAGCATTGAATAGTCCCGCAAGCCGCATATCCAGCGCTACCCGGTGACCTTCCCAGAGCACGTCGAAGCACAATCCTGTTGGGCTGGCGCGCAAACCCGCACCAGCGAGCTTTTGTATCCCCGGCAGTATCCCAGCATGATCCGCCAGGCTGAAACCAATTACTCGCATGCCGCGTGCCGCCAAACGCTTGGCTAGTTCCATACCAAAACCGTCATCAAGGTTAATGACCGCCGCACCCACTCTCGGCAAACCGAAGAACTGCGCCTTGGCCTCGGCATAGGCTTGCATCGACCCGTGATAATCGATGTGGTCGCGTGTGAGGTTGGTAAAGGCTGCCACGTCGAACCGTGCACCATTGACCCGCCCTTGATCGATGCCAATCGAGGAAACCTCCATCGCTGCCGCACGTGCGCCAGAAGCAACAAAACCCGCAAGCAACCGGTGCAGGTCGGATGCCTCCGGCGTAGTGTTGAGGCTGGCGGTAAGCGCACCCGGAAAACCGCTACCCAACGTGCCGATAACCCCGCAGGGGCAGCCCAAAGTTCCGAGCATGCTGCCAATCCACTGGCTGACAGTGGTCTTGCCATTGGTTCCCGTGACCCCAGCCAGCCACAGCTTTTCCGAGGGTCTACCGTAAATTTCATCCGCTAGGGTTCCGGCCAGCGCGCGCAAGCCTTCGACCGCGAATGCAGGCCGCCCCATTTCGGGCAAACGGAAACCGTCACCGCTTTCATAGAGCACCGCCGCCGCGCCACGAGACAAAGCATCCTTGATATGCCGCCGCCCGTCATCTGCCGTACCCGGCCAAGCAACGAACACATCACCCTCCCCGATGCAGCGCGAATCCACGGCTATGCCACGCGGCCGCACGCCGGCCCTAACAAGCAACGCAAGTACTTCGGCGGCGCGCATCATCACATGCCTCCCCCAGCCGACCCGCGTTCTTCATTACCCATCGCCGTCAACTGCAAGGGTGCAAGCGATGAATCAGGAGCCACGCCCAATGCGCGCAAGGCACCTTCTGTCACTTGCGCAAACACCGGTGCTGCCACCATGCCGCCAAAATGCTGATTGGCCGAGGGTTCGTCGATCATCACCGCGACAATCAGCCTCGGATTTGATACTGGCGCAAGGCCGACGAAGGACGAAACGTATTTATTGACGTAGCGCCCGTTTTCAATCTTGTTGGCGGTTCCGGTCTTGCCCGCCACGCGGTATCCCGTAACTTGGGCGCGGACGGCCGTGCCGCCTGGGCTCACGACCGTTTCCATGATCTGCCTCATTTCGTGCGCCACCCGCGACGAAAATACCTGCACACCAACCGGCGGCTCATCGACGCGGGTCAGCGACAGCGGCACGATGTCGCCATTACGCGCAAACGCAAGATAGGCGCGAGCCATCTGGATCAGTGAAACTGAAATACCGTGTCCGTAGGACATCGTTGCCTGTTCGACCGGTTTCCAATCTTTGGCTGGACGCAGCTTGCCACCGACCTCACCGGGGAAACCCAGCCCCGTCGGAGAACCGAAACCAAGCCGGTCATAAAGCGCCCACATCTGTTCCGGCTCAAACGCCAGCCCCAGCCGTGCCGCACCGATGTTGGAAGATTTCTGGATGACCTCGGCTACCGTAAGCGTGCGCTCGGAATGCACATCGTGGATCGTGCGGTCGCCTATTTTGAAACTGCTGGTATCGATCGGTGTCGAGGCACGGAACTTGCCGCTCTCGATCGCCATCGCCGCAACAAAGGGCTTCATGATCGAACCAGGTTCAAAAGCGTCAGTAAATACCCGGTTACGCAGCTGTTCCCCACTGAGATGGGTGCGGTTATTGGGATTGAAAGCAGGCGCATTGACCAGTGCCAGTATCTCCCCAGTGCGAACGTCGATCACCACTACCGAACCAGCTTTGGCATGGTGCTGTTGCACCGCTTCGCGCAGGGTGGAATACGCCAGATATTGAATCCTGGCATCCATTGCCAACGCCACGTCTTCTCCGTCACGCGGCAGACGGATGGATCCCACATCCTCCACAACCTGCCCGCGCCTGTCCTTGATGACCCGCCGGGAACCCGGCTGTCCGGCAAGCAAGCTCTCGAAAGCCAATTCGATGCCTTCCTGCCCATGGTCTTCAACGCTGGTGAACCCAAGCACATGCGCCATGACTTCACCGCTCGGGTAATAGCGCCGGTACTCTTTCTGTTGGTAAATACCGGATAGGTTGAGCGCTGCAACCTTGCTCGCAATTTCTGGAGAAACTTGGCGCTTGAGAAAAACGAAATCACGCCCGCCTGCAATACGGGCATTGAGTTCAGCAACGTTCATATCAAGTAACTGCGCGAGTTGCCGCAATTGCCCTGGGTCAAGCTGGCTGGCGTCGGACGGAAACGCCCAAATTGAGCTGACCGGCGTACTGACCGCTAGCAGGTTGCCATTGCGGTCGGCAATGCGCCCACGTGTAGCGGGCACTTCGAGTACCCGTGCATAACGCGATTCACCTTTGGCTTGCAGAAATTCGTTATGGATACCCTGTAGATAGATTGAGCGCCCCAACAGCGCGGCCATGCCCATAAGCAGCACAACCAGCACCAAACGGGCGCGCCATTGCGACAGCCCAAGCTGAAGCAACGGGTTGTGATTGAAGGTAACAGCCTTCCCGACCCGGCTCATGGCCTGTTGCCCTCCAGCACAATGATTTGTCCGGCATCCGGGGGCATCATCCCCAAACGTCCGCGTGCAATGTCCTCAACCCGGCGGTGAGCAGCCAGTGTGCTTTGTTCGATTTGCAACCGCCCCCATTCCACTTCCAGGTTTTGCATGCGTGTTTGTTCGTGCTCGATCGCAGAACGCAGCTTGCGGGCTTCGTGCCGCGAGGAAATCACCCCCAAAGCACTAGCAGTAGCCAGCACGACGAGCAATGCAATGAACAGGGCATCGAGCCGGATCATACCGCCTTCTCCCTTCGTCCACCGCAACGTTCCGCCACCCGCATTACCGCACTGCGTGCACGCGGGTTGCTCGCCACTTCGTCCGTACAGGAACGTTGGGCACGCCCTACCAAGGCAAGACGCGGCTGTGGCAGGTCTGCCGCCTTCACCGGCAGGCGCGGCGGCAGGCGCGGCGGGTTCGCCTCGTCACGCATGAAACGTTTGACGATGCGGTCTTCGAGCGAATGGAAACTGATGATCACGAGCCGCCCCCCGGGCCGTAACCGTTCCACGCACACGGGTAATACCCGGTTCAGCTCTTCGAGTTCCTGATTAATGAAAATCCGTAAAGCCTGGAAGCTGCGTGTCGCCGGGTGCTGCCCCGGCTCGCGTGTACGAACCGCCTTTTCCACGATCTCGGCAAGTTGTCCTGTGGTTGCAACAACCCCCCCTGCCCGAGCAGTTGCAATCGCCTTTGCAATCGCATGAGCAAACCGTTCTTCTCCATATTCCTTGAGCACCTCTGTGATTTGGGCGACGGAGGCCTCCGCCAGCCACTGCGCCGCAGTCTGTCCACGGCTGGTATCCATGCGCATGTCGAGCGGCGCATCGAAACGAAAACTCATCCCTCTGCCCGCGTCGTCGAATTGGGGCGAAGAGACACCGAGGTCGAATAGCACACCGTCGACCCCACTGATGCCGAGACGATCCAAGATCAAACTCAGTTCGCTGAACGGGGCATGGACGAGGGTCAGGCGTGGATCGTCGATGGAACGCCCTGCCGCGATGGCAGCAGGGTCGCGGTCAATTGCAATGAGCCTGCCCGCCGCTTCCAGCCTGGCAAGCACCTCACGGCTATGCCCGCCACGGCCAAACGTTCCATCGACGTAAATACCGTCCCCCCTGACTGCCAGGGCACCAACCGCTTCATGGAGCAACACGGCGACATGCATGGCCGCCTCCTCAAAAAGCCAGTCTCTCGAAACCCGGGGGCAACTCGTCTGCGGTCAGCGTCATGATGTCCTGTTCCTGAACCTGCCATCTCTCATACGACCACAGTTCAAAATGCGTGCCCTGACCAACCAGGCGGACATCTTTTTCCAGCCCGGCATATTTACGCAGTTCCGGGCTGACAAGCACCCGCCCCGCGCTGTCGAGCGCTTCTTCCTGGGCATAACCGATGATTAGGCGCTTCAACCGAGCCGCACGGGGGTCGAGGCTGGGTGCGCACAGCACTTGGTCGCGGATCGGCTCCCAGGCTGGCACGGGGTAGACGAGCAGGCAGCCTTGCGGATGGGCGGTTATCACAATCCGCCCACCACCATCGTCTGACACTAATGCCTCTCGATGCTTGGATGGGATTGCTATGCGCCCCTTGACATCGAGCTTGAGATCCGTACCCCCTAGGAACATTGTTCCCCCCTGTTCACACATGGGCAACACACTGTGCCCCACTAAACCCCACTATATCCCCCTTTATGACCCGATTGTCGTTCATTTCTAAAAAAAAGTGAATCCATTTTTCACATGGATATTCATGCTGTTTTTCACATCAAACATAAATCTTTATAAATCAAGATTGATACATGGATTTTTTAATGAAACACGTTAAATATCGAACGATCTACAAGAAACATGGAGAAAGTGGGGACAAATAAATAAGTGCTACGGCATCAAGCTAACGCGGCACGCGCCATGCAACCGCCAGCACAAGCGTTTATCATTGGTTTTGTCGGAAAGTGGGGAAATTTCCCATCCGTACCGCCCGGCTCGGGGCAGTAGCAAACGCGTTGCGGCTTAGCCCGCCACAACTTCCATGGCAACTTCCGCGCCACCCTCCGGATGGTTCCTGAAACGCACTTCACCCCTATGCAGGTGCGCAACCTCACGCACGAAGGGCAACCCAATTCCGGTGCTTTTGCGTTCGGTGTCGGGACGCGGTAGCGAATAGAAGCGGTCAAATATCCGTGGCAACGCGTATTCGGGTACGCCTTCGCCGTAATCACGGACTTTCAGGATGAACCTGTCGGAAGTTTTTTCCAACGCGATGTCGATGACACTGCCCGCTGGGGAGAAATCAATGGCGTTGTCGAGCAGGTTGCTAATGGCTTGTTGCAGCAGGAAAGCGTCACCATGACAGGAAGCGGCGCTTTCGGTCTCAACATTAACGGAGAGGCTCCGCTTTTGCAGTGCGGCTCGATGCGCTTCGACGACCTGCCCGACGAGGGCGGCCAGATCAAGCGTCTGATGATCTTCCAAACGTTGCAGTTGCTCGACCTTTGCCAGTTGCAGCATGCGCTCAATCACCAGATAGAGGCGATTGGCCTGCTCTTGGATGAGCGTGGTGAAACGTTGGCGTTCTGCTTCGGGCATGTCGCCTTCGAGCAATTCGGAAGCCGAAGCGATGGCCGTCAGCGGGCTTTTCATTTCGTGGGCGAGGTTCTGGACATACCTTTCAACGTACTGCTTGCCTTCTAGCCGCTCCCGCATTGCCGCAAGCGCATGTGCAAGTTCGGAAAACTGGCTGCCACCATCAGTGGGCGGAGACGTCTTGTGCCCAGCGCTGACATCGCGTGCGTAACGGATGAGGCGGTTGATCGAGCGAATGAGCCAGGCTGAAAACAGCACGCCAACCACGGCCGAGATCATCAACATGACGAACCCACTGGAACGGATGCGTTCAGTCATACGTTCGATATACGGATTGAGCGTCACACTGTGCTTGCCGAAGGAAAGCACGCCGATACGCTCCCCCTGCCAGAAGATGGGCGCGGCGACATACATCCAGGAGGTTGCCGGGTCGTCACGGTCATCACGCGAGGTACGCGCTCCATATTTTCCCTGCAGGACGCGGGCAACATCGTTCCATTGGGAAAAATCGCGTCCCGTGTACATATCTTCAGAATCAAAAACCACTATGCCGCGGGCGTCTGTAATATAGACGCGGAAATCGATCGTTTCTTTTGGGATATCGAATATCTTCGCACCTGGATTTTTCCCTTTGGTTGCCTGCAAGGCTTTTTTGAAATATCCATCGGTAAGATGGCCACCCGCCATTTCGGGGGCGGCCATCTCTGCGAGCAGGTAAGCCGTGTCGACTTGTGTCTCCTCGCGTACCTGACGCAGCCCTGGCCCGATTTCGTCGACAACGGTGTCGAGCACGAACCAGGCCGACAAACCAAGCACGAAGAAGTAACCGAGGAAAAACCTAACTGAGATATTCAAGGGTCGATGCTGTAACCAAGGCCGCGGTGGGTGACGATGGGGTCATGCCCGGAAAGCGCCGCACGCAACTTGGCGCGCAAAGTCTTGATGTGGGTATCGACGGTGCGATCCTCGGTTTCTTCGGCGTCCGTCCACACCTTGTCCATCAGCACGGCACGGGAGTAAACGCGCCCGGGATGTTCGAGCAGGCAGATGAGCAGCAGGGTTTCGTAGCGGGTGAGGCTGAGCCACTGCCCCTTGCAGGCAATACGCAAGCCTTCGCGGTCGACCTGGAAAACCCGGGAGGAGGCAACGCCCGACGGATTTGCCGGTTCATGGTTTCGCGCACGCCTCAGGATTGCGCGTACACGCGAAACCAGTTCACGGGGGCTGAAAGGTTTGGGGACGTAATCGTCCGCGCCCAGTTCCAGCCCGACGATGCGGTCGACTTCCTCGGTGCGTGCAGTAAGGAAAAGGATCGGCACGTCCGAGCTTCGCCGCACTTCGCGGCACACGTCGAACCCGCTCATATCCGGCAGCCCCACGTCGAGGATGATGAGCGCGTAGCCCCCGCCCTCTGCCCTGGAAACCGCTTCGCTGCCGAGTTGGCAACTATCGGCCTCAAAACCATTAGCTGACAGCGCATAGAGCAGCGTGTCGGCAATGGCCTGTTCGTCATCGACTACGAGAATTTTCATGGCGCCTATGGTAGGGGGTTTCACGGAAAAATGGGAAGCCCCCGCAACACTTCACTTCCGCTTCACATAAACCCCATGCGGCCTTCCCAAGCCACTCACATGCGTGCCCTAGGCTTGTCCTATGAGCACTAGGGTCAAGTGACGGTTGCCCGAACCTCGCATCTCAAACCTCAAACCTCAAACGACCAACGTCAAAAGGAAAAAGATGCCCACAAAATCAAATAAACTCAAGTTTTTAACAATAACAATCTGTGCCGCTGCCTTGACTGCTGGCCTGTTTTTCTTTGGTATCCTTCACTTCAATAATCCGTCTATACGCGATTACCCAATAAGGGGCATCGATATTTCCCGCTATCAGGGGGTCATTGATTGGAACGTAATCGCAAACCAGGGCATCTCCTTCGCCTTCATTAAAGCAACCGAAGGCAGCGCACATACGGATCGGTACTTTGCGCAGAACCTGAAGGGTGCCCTGCAAACCAAATTACACATCGGGGCCTACCACTTTTTCAACTTTGACAGCCCAGGAGCCAGTCAGGCTGCCCATTTCATTGCAACCGTCCCCATAGATGAGCGCATGCTTCCACCGGTAGTGGACTTTGAGTTTTATGGCGATAAATTGAAGAACCCACCTGATAGGGAAAAGGCCGTACAGGAACTTTCTGCCATGCTGGATATCCTGGCCAAGCATTATGGCAAAACCCCTGTTATCTATGTAACGAAGGAAACATACGACACGTACATTGCCGGCGGGTTCGCTAAACACCCAATATGGTATCGGGACATATTCAGGTCACCGAGCCTCAGCGACGGACGGGCATGGACGTTTTGGCAATTCTCCAACAGGCATAAGATAAAGGGATACATTGGATCTGAAAAATATATAGATTTCAACGTATTTAACGGGAGCCTGGAAAAATTCATGGCGTTTGTTAAATGATGAGGGAGCATTTATGAACACGCCTCAAGTGCAATCCCCGTCACTCACGACGGGGTAAGCGAGACTATCGTCTCCCCCTGAACCGTATTGAGGAACCCCAGCCTTCAGGCCAAGGTTCCTCAATAGTGTCCGATCCAGCCCATGCATTTGGGGTTACTACGCACACCCAAACATATGTGGGTTTATGGCGAGTGCTTCCACAACAAAATGGGAAGCCACCGCAACGCTTCACATAGGCTTCATACAGTCTTCCTAAGCCGTTCACATGCGCATCCTACGCTTACGATCGGGCGTGTCGGAAAAATCCTTTTCCGGTACACCCATCCGCAAATCGGAGGATGATATGGAAACGTATTCTGAACACATGAAAGAACCACCGGTAAGACAAACCGGAAAGGCGTTCCCTAGCGTCGCCGCACGTGCCCGTCTATTTACGGTGGGGAAAATAATCGGGGTGTTTTTCCTGACCCTGTGCCTGATGATCCCATTGGGACTCATCGAAAATCAGATCACTTCCCGATCCCAGTACCAGGAGCAGGTAACAGCAGAGATCGCCAGCACTGCTGCTTCGTCGCAAACCGTAATCGGGCCGATCCTGGCAATCTATTACTGGACGAAAACGCCCGAGAAGCGCTACCGCGACGCAGAATCTGGCAAAATGGTCACTAAAGAGGCCAGCACCGACTCCCATGTTAAATACATACCCGCCAAGAATTTGGCGATTCGGGGCAATGCCAGTGTCGAGCGCCGTTACCGTGGTATTTACCAAGCAAGGTTGTTCCATCTCGATGCGAAGGCCGACGGTTCGTTCGAGGTGCCTACCGACATAATACGAATTCCAGAAGGAAGCTTATTCGCCGGAGCAACAGCTACGATCCTGTTCAGCGTCTCCGACCTGCGCGGCCTCGACTCTGACCCGGATGTGCTCGTCGACGGAAAGCTGCTGCGTTTCAGGCCACCAACTGACAAGCGTTTTGACGGGGCGATGGGGGGCAACCGGCTGGAGATCGACCTCGGCGCGTGGGCATCGAGCGGCACTCGCATAATCCCCTTCTCTTTTCCGCTAAAGCTGACCGGCACGGAAGCACTTTCCATTTCACCCACGGCGGAAAACAACATCGTCGAACTAGCTTCCGACTGGAAACATCCGAGTTTCAAGGGACGTTTCTTGCCGCGCGAACGCACGGTTAACGAGACGGGTTTTACCGCGAAATGGGAAATCTCGCAACTCGCACGCAACTGGGAAAAAGCCCTCAATGGAGCCTCTGAACGGCAAAAGTACTATGAAGGTGAAAGGGGCATTGAGACCGAGGAAGTCTTGAAAGTCACGTTTATCGACCCGGTCAACATTTACCTGCAAGCGGAACGGGCAGTGAAATACGGCATTCTCTTTATCGTGCTGACCTTTGCCGCGTTCTTCTTTATCGGCGAAGCCCTGCGCCGCCGCCCGATGCATCTCATGCAGTACGCACTGGTCGGCCTGTCGCTGGCCATCTTCTTCCTGCTCCTGATCGCGCTTTCCGAACACCTGCCGTTCGCCCTGGCTTACCTCACGGGGGCTGCCGCCTGTATCGGGCTGATCACCATCTACCTTGCCGGTGCCTTCGGTTCCTGGCGCATGGCTTCGGGCTTTGGCGGCGGGCTTGCCATCCTCTACGGGATGCTCTTCTACATCCTGCAACTGGAAGACATGGGGTTGCTCATGGGAAGCCTCCTCCTCTTCGCAGCACTTGCCGCCATCATGATGAGTACCCGCCGCTTCAACTGGTATCAGTTGAAGAAGCAAGGTGAGATAACAGTCGAAGCATCGGGAGAATGACGATGATCCGAAAAGCAATCTACCGTCTGTCCCAGTGGAGCCCGCCACGGTTTCTGCTCAATGCCTGGCTGACGGCCTTGCTCTGGTGGGCGGTGCTCGTGTTCATGACCGTCATGGCGTGGAGCTACTTCAAGCATCCGGTCTTCCTGTTCTGGCGCACCTTTGAAACGCCAACCATGCTCATAGCAGCCTGCATGGGAGGCTGGTGTGCCCAACATGCCCGCAGGCTTGCCGCAAGTTCGCCCCGTAGGGTGGAATCGGGGCTACGGCTGATGTTGAGCGTGTTACTGGCGGTACTTGTGATCGGCCAGGAAGGGTGGTTCCGCTGGCAGCAATGCCAGGTGCTCTGGGGCGGCACGGCGCTATCCCGCATCGGGCAGCACTTTGTGGTGGGGTTCCGGGATTTCGACGATGTGAAACCTCTGGCCGAACGTGGCCTGATCGGCGGTATCTACATCACCAAACGCAACCTGAAGGGCGAAACCGTCGCAAGCCTCAAAGAGCGCATCGGTAAATTGCAGGCTCTGCGTGCCCAAGCAGGATTACCGCCGCTTTTTGTGATGGCCGACCAGGAGGGGGGAAAAGTCTCGCACTTGTCCCCGCTCATCGAACGCATGCCACCGCTGTCGAACCTTCTCGCCAATGGTACGGAAAACCTGGAATCACGCGCCCGCGCTTACGGCGAGCAACAAGGACGGGCGCTTGCCGAGATGGGTATCAACATGAATCTCGCGCCAGTAGTCGATTTAAAGACCGAATCGGCGGAGCAATGGACGGATAGGTTCAGCCAAATCGGGAGACGCGCCATCGACAGCGACCCGTGGATCGTATCCCGTGTTGCCACAGCCTATGGGGAAGGGTTGACCGCCAGCGGCATACAGCCGACCGTCAAGCATTTCCCCGGATTAGGCCGTGTCAAGGCCGACACGCATTTCGTCAAGGCATCCCTCATGCCCGATGTTGTGGAGCAGGCCGCTGACTGGCTACCTTTCCGCGAAGTCACTACCCATACCGGCGCAGCGATGATGCTCTCGCATGTGCGGCTGCCCGATATCGACCCGGATAGGCCTGTATCGCTCTCCCGCGTCGTCGTGCAAGATGTGCTGCGCAAGAAAGACGGTGACGGCTGGAACTATCAGGGGTTACTCATCACCGATGACCTTAACATGGGGGCGGTGTACGACGATGGCATTGGTCAGGCAGCAGTTGCGGCATTGGATGCGGGGGTGGACATGATCTTAGTCTCATACGACCCCGATCAGTATTACCGTGCAATCTACGCGGCCTGGAAAGCATGGAAGCATGGGGATGTCAATGCAGGCCGCGAGGCCGAGAGCGGGAACAGGCTGATCCAGTATTGGAAGCAGAGGAAGGTAAATATTGGCAGGACTTGAGACCCAACTATACGGTTCCAACATAAATTCGGGCATCGTATTCAAAATCGACATATCCCTGCCGGGATGTGGCATCAAACAAGGATTTGAGCGCTTGCAACGTAGGCTCGTAGCCCGGATGTCCGGCCTGGGGCATAAACGAAGAAGACAACGTCCGACCCCGTAAACCGTCGAAATTCATTTTGACCACATGATGAAAATGCCCAATGTGCCGCAGACCCGATCCGAACCAGCCCTGCATATCGGCGTCGTCGCTGTAGCGCTCGGCCACCGCGCCGTAATCAACGCTATGTGTCCGCAACAGCGCCTCGTAGCCACGCAAAAAATCGCTGCCATCGAGCAGGCGGGCGTTCCATAACAAGGCAACCAGGCCACCAGGACGCAGGATGCGGGCGAATTCGCGGCGTACAAGGTCACGATCGAACCAGTGAAAGGCTTGTGCGGCAATGACCAAGTCAACGTTGGCATCGGGCAATGTGGTCTGTTCGGCGGGCGCGGCAATACTTGAGTAATTGGGGTAGCCGGACAGCAATTGATCCGCGGCCTCGCGCATATCGTCGTTTGGTTCGACAGCAATGACCAGATATCCGGCATCAAGCAACAGCTTGCTCGAAATTCCGGTGCCTGCACCTATATCAGCAACCCGAGCCTGAGTCGGAATGCCGCAAGTTTCGTGCAGGAAAGCAACCAATTCCACCGGATAACCTGGGCGGTAACGGATGTAATCAGCAACGCGGCCAGAAAACCGCTGTGTTGAGTTGAGCGTCATAACAGTACCCTAGAGCGTTTTTGATTCAAGTCCGTACAAACTGGATTGCTTCGCTACGCTCGCAATGACGAACCTACCCTGTCATTGCGAGGAGCCAAGCGACGAAGCAATCCATGAACAAAGTAAAATCGCTCTAATAGGTGGCTACTGTATCCGGAACTTGAAAAAGCATCAACCCGCCATAAACGGCAGGTCGATGCAGTGCAAACGTTCAGTATCCGGATCGCATGGCGTCGAAGAACTCGGCGTTGCTCTTGGTAGCGCGCACTTTGTCGAGCAGGAATTCCATCGCATCAACTTCGTCCATGCCGTAGAGGAGCTTGCGCAGTATCCACACTTTTTGCAGGACATCCGGCTTCATCAACAATTCTTCGCGGCGGGTTCCGGAGCGGTTGACGTTGATTGCCGGATAGACGCGTTTTTCCGCCATGCGACGGTCGAGATGCAGCTCCAGGTTGCCGGTCCCTTTGAACTCCTCATAGATCACGTCATCCATATGGCTGCCGGTATCGATCAACGTGGTAGCAAGGATAGTGAGGGAGCCGCCTTCTTCGATGTTGCGCGCTGCACCAAAGAACCGCTTGGGCTTTTGCAGGGCGTTGGCATCCACGCCGCCGGTAAGCACCTTGCCGGAAGCCGGAACGACGGTGTTATAAGCGCGGGCGAGCCTAGTCAGCGAATCGAGCAGGATAACGACATCTTTTTTGTGTTCGGTGAGGCGCTTGGCCTTTTCGATCACCATTTCGGCCACTTGGGTGTGACGCGTCGGCGGTTCGTCAAAGGTGGAAGCAACAACTTCACCCTTGACCGAACGTTGCATCTCGGTAACTTCCTCGGGACGCTCGTCGATGAGCAGCACGATAAGCTCGACATCGGGATGGTTGGCCGTGATGGCATGCGCAATGTGTTGCAGCATCACGGTCTTGCCGGTCTTAGGCGGAGCAACAATCAAGCCGCGCTGACCCTTGCCGACGGGCGCGATCATGTCGATGACCCGGCTGGTAATGTTCTCCTCGCCACGCATGTCGCGTTCGAGCCGCAGGCACTCGTCCGGATGCAACGGGGTGAGGTTTTCAAACAGGATCTTGTTCTTGCACTCGTCCGGCGGGCGTCCGTTGATCTTGTCGAACTTGGTGAGCGCGAGGTAACGCTCGCCATCTTTCGGCGTGCGGATCTCTCCTTCGATAGTATCGCCGGTGCGCAAATTGAAGCGCCGTATCTGCGAGGGCGAGACGTAAATGTCGTCGGTTCCCGCAAGATAGGAGGTGTCGGGCGAACGCAGGAAACCGAAACCGTCGGACAGGACTTCGAGCGCGCCATAGGCACAAATCGGCTCTCCCTTCCGGGCGCGGTTTTTCAGCAGGGCAAAGATGAGATCCTGCTTGCGTAGCCGGTTGGCCCCTTCGATGTTGTTGGCGACCGCCATCTCCAGCAACTCGCTGACGTGCAACGCCTTGAGTTCGGAAAGATGTAACGCCGGAACGGTCGATGTGTCCGTACCCGATTCGCCCGAAGACTCGTCGATCAAGTCTTCGTCAGCGGGTAGGCCAGTGTAGGTAGGATTACCGTCACGATGCCGAGGTCCCCGGCGGCGGGTGCGTTGCGTGCCGCGGGGACGGGCCGGAGTAGGATCCGGCTTGTTATTGGATGTAGGAGTCAATGAAGGAAGTCAGTTGAGATTTAGAAAGGAGCCCGACTTTGGTGGCAACGAGATCGCCATCCTTGAACAGCATAAGGGTCGGGATATTGCGGATGCCATAGTTGGCAGGAACTTGTGGGTTTTTGTCGATGTCGATCTTGGCGACCCTGAGCCGTCCATCGTAGCTGGCAGAAATTTCATCAAGCATAGGCGCAAGTGCCCGACAGGGGGCACACCACTCGGCCCAATAGTCGACCAGCACAGGAAGCGGGGATTTCAGCACCTCAGCATCGAAATTACCGTCTGTTACAGAATAAATATGCTTGCTCATGATGCCTCACAAAAGAAGGGTCCGGAAACCGCTCGCGGGAAAACTTTGGAGTTTGGGCGGGAAAGCCGCATTTTGCGTGCCGCTTCTTGTTCGCATAGAACGGGCGTGAGAACTACACCCGGACAGGATGCGCGGTAAGGTATGCGATGAAAGCCACACAGTCAAGGTGGTATTGCCCCGATTGTGAAGAATTTTTCTATTGGATAGCAAAACCAGCTTCCAGCCTGTCACATAGTATCCATAACGAAAGGTAAACTGAGGGCACCGCATTCTCTGCCTGTCAGTCGATGTGCTAGTGTGAGATAATTAAGAATTGGAAAGGTCCCACATGAGAGGTATTTCCCTGGAAGAACTCTTCTACGGATCGGAAGTGAACAGAGATTGGCATCGCGTCGGGATTGACGTCGGCTCGACGACCATTAAGGTGGTTGTGTTGGACGGACGGGGTAAACTGGTGTCCAGGTCGTACACCCGCCACTTTTCCGAAGTGCGCAAAACAGCGGGGCGTAGCCTTGAGGCTCTTGCGGCGAACGGTGTGCTGGCTCCGGAGACCCTCGTTTCTGTAGTGCTAACCGGCTCTGGTGGCGTTGGCATGGCTGAGATGCTCGGGTTCCCTTTCGTGCAAGAAGTCATCGCCTGCGCCCGAGCCATTGAGGTGCGTGCGCCGCAAACGGACGTAGCCATCGAACTGGGCGGCGAAGACGCCAAAATCACGTTCTTCACGAACGGCGTCGAACAGCGGATGAACGGCTCCTGCGCTGGAGGGACGGGGGCGTTCATCGACCAGATGGCCGTGTTGCTCAAAACAGACGCCTCAGGGCTGGATGCGTTGGCGGGTCGCGCCAAAAACATCTACCCAATTGCAGCGCGCTGTGGCGTGTTCGCCAAAACCGACGTACAGCCCCTGCTGAATGAAGGGGTGGCGCGGGAAGATATCGCGCGTTCTGTGTTCCAGGCGGTTGTACATCAAACAATCAGCGGGCTGGCCTGTGGGCGCAGGATTTGCGGCAACGTCGCTTTCTTAGGCGGACCGCTCAACTTCCTGCCGGAACTCAAGAACCGCTTTATCGAGACGCTCGCCGTCAAGCCAGAAAATCAAGTACAAATCGAAGACAGCGAACTGTTCGTCGCCATTGGTGCAGCCTTGCATGGGGTGGAAAAGGAAACACACCCGTTTGGGGAGGTGCTGGCGGCGTTTAAGAAATTGGCCGCCTTGACCGTGGCAGGGACAAGCGCCTTGCGTCCCTTCTTTCTCGATGACACAGAGCGCCAAGTATTTTTCACAAGGCACGAAAAGGCTCAAATCGGGCGCGGTTGCCTCGCTGACTATCGCGGCCCAGCATTTCTGGGCATCGATGGCGGTTCGACCACGACCAAGGCAGTGCTGCTCGGGGAAAACCTCGAATTGCTCTATACGCACTACAGCAGCAACGAGGGCAATCCGATCCGTGTTGTGAGCAGCGTCCTTGAGGACATTTATGCCAAGTTGCCTGAAGGCGCACGCATCGCCGCTTCTTCCGTGACGGGCTATGGCGAAGCGCTGATTCGGGAAGCTTTCAAGCTTGATCACTCGGAAGTGGAAACCATCGCGCACTACAAGGCGGCGAAACATTTCCTGCCGGAAGTCGATTTCATTCTGGACATCGGCGGGCAAGATATGAAATGCCTGCGCATCCGGGACGGCGTCATCGACAACATTCTTTTGAATGAAGCCTGCTCTTCTGGCTGCGGTTCGTTCATCGAAACCTTCGCGCAATCGGTAGGGATGCCGGTCGACGCGTTCGCCCGCGAGGCGATCGCCTCACGAGCACCGTCCGACCTTGGGTCGCGTTGCACGGTTTTCATGAATTCCAGCGTCAAACAGGCGCAAAAGGAAGGCGCGTCAGTGGGCGATATTTCGGCGGGGCTGTCCTATGCGGTCATCAAGAACGCCCTCATCAAGGTCATCAAAATCAAGAGCCCCGAAGAACTGGGTCAGAATATCGTCGTGCAGGGCGGTACTTTCTACAACGACTCGGTGCTGCGCGCCTTTGAACTAATTTCCGGGCGCGAAGCCGTGCGGCCTGACATTGCCGGGTTGATGGGCGCGTTTGGTTCGGCGCTGATTGCGAAGGAACGCTGGCAGGGGCAAGACGTGAGCTCGATGCTGCAAGCTAGGGACTTACTCAGTTTCGAGGTCAAACATTCCCAAGCACGCTGCCGTTTGTGTACGAACACCTGCGCAATGACCGTCAACCGTTTCCCGGACGGGCGTAAACTCATTTCCGGTAACCGTTGCGAGCGTGGGCTTGGCAAACAGAATGCATCAGGCGAACTGCCCAACCTCTATGCTTATAAATACGAACGCATGTTCGCCTACGAGCCGCTCAAAGACGCGCCGCGCGAGGTGATTGGTGTGCCGCGGGCGCTCAACATATTTGAGAACTACCCGCTGTGGTTTACTTTCCTCACCGAACTTGGCTTTGAAGTGCGCCTCTCCTCGCCGTCTTCCCGTGCAATACTGGAACAGGGGGTGGACACCATTCCGTCGGATACGGTGTGCTACCCGGCCAAGCTCGTGCACGGGCATATCGTGGACCTCGTCAAGCAGGGGGTGAAAAAGATTTTCTATCCCTGCATCCCTTTTGAACAAAAGGAATTCACCGATGCCAACAATAATTACAATTGCCCGGTCGTCACTTCCTACCCGGAACTAATCCGAAACAATATCGACTATCTGAAAGAAAACGGCGTCGTATTGATCCAACCCTTCCTTTCGTTGGAAGACGAGAAAAAACTCGCCCAGCAATTGATGCGGGTTTTTCCGGACATTGCACCCGCCAAAATCCGCCGTGCCCTTGCCCTCGCATGGGCCGAACAGATATGCGTGAAAGCCGAAATTGCCCAAAAGGGCGAAGAAACTATTGATTACCTTAAGAAAACCGGCAAACACGGCATTGTCCTCGCTGGGCGGCCCTACCACGTCGACCCAGCTATCCACCACGGCATCCCGCAGCTCATTACTTCGCTCGGCATGGCCGTATTCACCGAAGACTCGGTGGCTCATCTCGGTAACCTTGAAGCACCGTTGCGGGTTGTCGACCAATGGACTTATCACGCACGCCTTTATCGCGCCGCTACGCTTGCAGCGCGTGAACCCGTGCTGGACGTGATCCATCTGAATTCTTTCGGCTGTGGGTTGGATGCAGTTGTAGTTGAGCAGGTGCAAGAAATCCTCACCCGCCGCAGCCGGATTTATACCGGCATCAAGATCGACGAAGGCAGCAACCTGGGTGCAGCGCGCATCCGCGTCCGTTCGCTCAAAGCGGCACTTGAGGAGCGCGGCTCCCGCCCGCCTGCGCAAATCATCCATTTCCATCCGCCGCAAATGAGGCCGCGTCCGGTATTTACCCGCGAAATGCGTAACGACACGACCATCCTCATTCCACAGATGTCGCCGATTCATTTCCAGTTCCTCGAACCGGCCTTCAAGGCTTGCGGCTACCATGTGAAAGTGCTGGAAGACGTGTCGGCACAGGCTATCGATCACGGCCTGCGTTTTGTCAACAACGATGCCTGCTTTCCCTCCATCGTCGTCGTCGGGCAGATCGTCGAAGCGCTGAAATCCGGTGAATACGACCCAGCCAGGACAGCGGCGATGATCGCGCAGACCGGGGGCGGCTGCCGCGCCACCAACTACATTGGCTTTATGAGAAAGGCGCTTGAGGACGCCGGGTATCCCGATGTGCCGATTATTTCGTTCAACACGCTCGGCCTGGAAAAACATGAGGGCTTCAAGGTAAGCCTGTCCTTGCTCAACCGCCTGATGATGAGCCTGGTATATGGCGACCTGTTCATGCAGGTTCTGTTCCGTACCCGGCCCTATGAGAAAGAAGCGGGTTCGGCAGACGCCCTTTACGAAACCTGGGCAGCACGCTGCAAGGAAGCCCTTTTCAAGGGTAGTTTCAGGCGTTTCGGGCAGAACATCCGCAACATCGTGCGGGATTTCGACACCCTGCCGCTCTCCGATGAGCACAAGCCCCGCGTCGGCTTGGTAGGCGAAATCCTCGTCAAATTCAATCCGGGCGCCAACAACGACATCGTGCGCATCATCGAACAGGAAGGCGGCGAGGCTGTAATGCCGGGACTCATGGATTTCCTGCTCTATTGCGCCTACGACTACGATTTCAACCACCGCGTCCTGTCGCGCAGCAGGCTGGCAGCCCTGGCGGGCAACGCGGCCATCAGGGCGATGGAGTTTTACCGCCGCGACTTGAGGAAAGCACTTTCCGCAAGCGAGCGGTTCGTCGCACCGCCGACCATCGACCAGATTGCCCTTGGCGCAGCTCCGTTCCTGTCGCGCGGCAACCAAACCGGGGAAGGCTGGTTCCTGACCGGCGAGATGGTGGAACTCATCGAGCAGGGTGTCCCCAACATCGTCTGCATGCAGCCTTTTGCCTGCATGCCCAACCATATTGCTGGAAAGGGCGTTATCAAAGTGTTAAAAGCGCACTACCCGCAAGCCAACATCACCGCTATCGACTACGACCCCGGCGCTTCGGAAGTCAACCAGTTGAACCGCATCAAGCTGATGCTCTCAGTAGCATTCAAAAATATACGGCCAAATCGGGAAAACAAGGTGGAGGAAAGTTTCAGCCGCCGTGCTTGAACCTTATTTGTCCTTTTTCTAGGACGGTTTCGGTTCAAGTGGATACAAAACCGTTCTAATGTTGAACATCAACCTGTTGAACATGAAGGATTTTTAGGTTGATATTCAACCCAAATAGTTGAAAATCGCAGGGGAGGCAGCCTGATGGAGCTCGGGCCGATTGATTACAACGAATACCGCCCGCATACGTTGTTGGGCGGCCTCCCGCCGGTGCAATTCATGCCCCGGTTAACCACGGCCCCGAACGTCTACAAACCGTTGCCTACTTGACGGGGAAGCTTACGGGTCACACTCATTCCCCCTTGTCCGGGCAGTTCCCGGCAGCGTCAGGGTGGCATATTATTTTCGGGTATCCGGATTTGAGTGTGCTTGAAAGTCACAATCGACCAGATTCCAGTAGTTCGACCAGTATGTTTATATCGGCTCCGTAGTTCTTCGGTGGATCTAGTGGTTCGTGTTGGTGCACTGCCTTCGACGTACTCTTTATTGGCATAAAAAAATCCAAAGATAAAGGACTGTAGGCCATATCGACCGGTTCCGGTTTCCGTCTGCGCTCGAACTTCGGTCGGCTAAGTTTGCGCTTGTGGACGCCCTCGGTGAATAGGATCTTGGCGCGTAGCGCCTCGAAGCTGTAACCGCGTCCGAGCCGATTTATGACACGGATGAGGTTGTTCAGGCTCTCCGTATAGGCATTCGTCATCGGATGTTCAAAATAGTTGAGGATGAAGGGTTGCCAGTTTGTGAAAGCCCGAATGAGGTCGTCAAAGGCATCTCGAACTTCCGGGACTACAGCGCGACTCCACTCTCCGTAGGCCGCAATAGCGGCCTGCTGGTTTTTTGACCCCTCATAAATACCGTAGAATGCTTCCTTGAGCCTATATGCTACCCCCAACTCGGGGTAGTTCTTCATCCAACCGTCGAGCAGCAGCATTTCCTGTTCATTCAGGTCACGTGCACGTTTCAAGAGCACGAAGCGATCATGCATTAACCCACGGCGCTGTTTTGGCGTTAGTTGTTCGCGCAGCGACTTTCTAACCTTCTCTACGGCATCGTTGGCCATGCGGACGACGTAGAACTTGTCAATCACAATGCGGGCGTCCGGCAAAACAGCCTGCACCGCGTCGCGGTATGGCGTCCACATGTCCATTGCTACGTACTGCACGCGCTCGCGGTTTAGCAGC
The DNA here is from genome assembly GCA_009781085.1 of Betaproteobacteria bacterium. Taxonomy (GTDB): domain Bacteria; phylum Pseudomonadota; class Gammaproteobacteria; order Burkholderiales; family Rhodocyclaceae; genus WRNU01. Next base: position 2,300 of record WQYV01000008.1, on the reverse strand, counting down.
ATAAACAGGTACTTCACAACCGTCTCCTTATTCCGGTTGCAAAGCAGATCCACGATGGTGTTGTCTTGGATGTTAGAGATCACACAGCGTGGCTTATTGATGATGTGGATTTCGTCGATGCCCATCCACTTCGGCGTCTCAAAGCGGAACTGAGTTTCCAGTTCGTTGATGTAATCGCGAAAAATGTTACGGATGGTCTTTTCATCTAGCCCCGTGTCGTCGGCGATGCTGGCGAAGGTACGCTTCAAACTCTGAGAACCGATCCATTTTGTCAGCCGGTCAGTCATCTCCCGTTTGGCATTGACGGCTGGCAAAACCTCCATGAAGGTTTTACCGCAGGACTGACACCGCCAGCGGCGGGTGTCCACATAGATGGCAAGTCGCTTGCCATGTGTCGGTAGATCACGGATTACCTGCTTGTTGCGCCCGTGGCCGATCAGCCGGTCAGAACCACAAACCGTACATACTGCAGGTGGATTCGTGACTTCGGCGTAGATGTGATAATCATGCTCATCCTCCTCTACCCGCAGCACCTTGTAGTCGGGGAGGTTCAGGATGTTGGCGAGCACAGTTTAGTCGTCCAAGTGTTGCTGCACCGGGGGCGTGGATTGCAGCAGCATGCGAATCCACTGTCCAACACCTGTGGTCATGGCCCTATCCCAAAACCGTCGTCATTGGGGTTGTCGTCCATGAATCCAACCCGCATGGCGGATACGAAGGTTTCGGCTTGTTCCACCATCTTGCGTGCATCGCTCAGTTCTACCGGACCGCCCTCGTAGTCGGCTACGTAACGGAAGGTTTCCGCCTGCTTCAAAAGCCGTCCCATTTCTTTCTGTACAAGCCCATTCTTTACCAAGTGGTCGCTGAAAGCGTTGAGTACCCCCTTGTGCGTCTTGCCTACACTGTGTCCCGAAGCAAGCAATGCGGCACGTGCGGCATCAAACATGGCGTAGTAGGCGCGATTGCACGCGCCATCAGCATCACCGGTATCAAGCAGCACCTTCGCCGAGGCAGCAGCTTGTTCAGCCTTCGCTATCAACTCTTTGACCTTCACAGCCTGACCCCCTCCCTGGCGATATTGTGGAGCAGTGCCGGGTTCGGGTAGGTTCCTGGGTGTTCCCATTGGTCAAGCCACACGGGTAGCGGCGAGATGTTGATACCAGTCTCCAGCAACACGTCATAGGCCACGTCTGCCATCGCAAGTGTCGTAGGTAGTGCTCGTTGGTGCCCACCTTTGAGGAGCACGGCTACGTCGGCATCGCTGTCTGGGCGGTGCGTGCCGCGCGCACGGCTGCCGTAGACGATGGCTCCCGCCATGTCGTAGCGGTTGGCGATCAAGGCGAGGAAACGGCGGACGGCTCCCTCGGTGTCACGGTCAAGGTGATTCATACGAACCCCACAATGAAATCCGATTTCATCGTAACTTGGCATCAAAGGGAAAGCAACAACAAAATCCGCTTTTATGCTCGCTTGTCTCGCTCACAACATCGGGCAAAAAACACACTCAAATCCGGATACCCATAAGAATCTGCCTGGCAATGTTCCAAATAACGCTATTCCGCCGCAAGCAATTGTGCGCCACTGACTCTGGCCGCAGCTTTATCGAAAGTCCATAACGGTTGCTCGTTGGCCTGCGCAGCCAATGCAACGTGCAGACAATCGGCAAAATCCGCTGAACCTTCACGGTATAACTGCAACGCAACCTCCAGGGCATATTCGGACTCGAAACGAAGTTCGACCGATGAAAATAATCGTGCCAGCGTTGCCATTACGTCATCTTTGATAAAGCCAAAGCTTGAACGTAAAACCCATTCGAGTTCAAGCACTACCGTTACGGGTACAAAAAGTCCCAAACCCTCATTGATGCAACGATTGATGAATTGCTTGGCAACACGCTGCTGCGCTACCTCGTCGGCTACGAGGTAGCGAACCAAGATGTTTGTATCAAGAGCTGGCATGGTTTGGATTCATCGCCAGGGGTTCATTTCTTCAAGGCTAACTCGCTTGCCCTTGGGAGCCTTGAGTGAGCCTGCCATGTCGAGGATGGACTTTGTTTTTGCTCGAACGATGATGGTTCCATCCGGCATTGCCGACCAAACCAAGCGTGTGCCGGGCTTGGCGTCGACAAATGCCCGAATGTCCGCAGGGACGGTTGTTTGCCCTTTGGCAGTAATGGTGGATTCAACAATCATGATGCCACTCCTTACAAAGGAGCTAATTGTAATGCTGCGCAACGCTTCTAGTCAACGCTACCCATCCGCCTAACGGCCAAGATAACCGGCGCGGCGCAGCCGCGTCCG
>WQYV01000007.1 GCA_009781085.1 Betaproteobacteria bacterium | reverse complement strand
TTCAGCCCGGCAGGCAATCCAGAACCTGACGCATGTCGGCCAGCAACCCGTCGCAGTCAATGTCGTCTACGGGCATCCCCTCACTATAGCCGTACTTCACGAGCAGGACGGGCACGCCCGCAGCGCGGGCGGCAAGCGAATCGTTGATGGAATCGCCGACCATCAGGGATTGCTCCGGTTTCACGCCAAGCAGTTCGCAGGCGTGGAGGACCATGGCGGGATCGGGTTTTTTCACGGGCAGGGTGTCGCCATAGACGAACGCACCGAAATAACGCGCCAGGTCGAACTGTTGCAGCAGGGGCAATGTGAAGATGCCGCTTTTGTTGGTGACGACGGCCATTTTCATGCCACGCGCAGCAAGCGTCGCAAGAACTTCGGGAACGTAGGGGTAAGGCCGTGTGGTCTGCCCGTTTACACGCGTGTAATGGCGGCGGAAAACTTCGCGTGCGGCCTCCGTTTCGGCAACGCCAGGTTCGCTACTTTCGGCGAGGCAGCGATGGATGAGATCGGGAATACCCCGACCCACAAAGCTGTGGATGCGTGCTTGGCTGAGTACCGGGTGCCCCAGTTCGGCCAGCATCAGGTTGGCGGCATCGGCCAGGTCGGTAATGGTGTCGAGCAGGGTGCCATCGAGGTCGAACAGGATCGCTTTTGCCGCAAACCCCCTGTTCATGCGCCCACCGTAGCCAGTTCGGCACGCAGCCGCGCAATGACCGAGTCGTAGCGGTGCGGGTCGCTGTCGAGCCCGGCTTCGAACACGGCGGAACCGGCCACGAAGGTGTCGGCACCAGCGCGGGCGATTTCGGCGATGTTATCAACTTTCACGCCGCCGTCGACTTCGAGCAAGAGATGCCGCCCGCTTTTTCGGCTCCATGCGTCGAGCCGCGCACGGGTGGCAGCGAGTTTGTCGAGCGTACTAGGGATGAACGCTTGCCCGCCGAAACCGGGGTTGACGCTCATTAACAGGATGAAATCGAGCCGATCCATGACGTGGTCGAGCACATAAAGGGGCGTGGCCGGGTTGAGCGCCAACCCCGCCTTTGCGCCGCCGTCCCGGATGAGAGCCAAGCTACGGTCGATATGTTCAGATGCCTCAGGGTGAAAGCTGATGAAATCAGCGCCCGCCTCGATGAACCCCGAAATGATCCGGTCGACCGGTTTCACCATCAAGTGTACGTCGATGGGCGCTTTCGTCAAAGGCCGGATGGCCTTGCACACCAGTGGCCCGACCGTGAGGTTGGGAACGTAATGGTTGTCCATCACGTCGAAGTGAACCCAGTCCGCGCCGGAGGCAACTACGTTTTCCACCTCCTCGCCAAGGCGGGCAAAATTGGCGGAAAGCAGGCTGGGGGCAAAACGGTACATGGGTAGGGTTCCGGGAAATTCCTTCAATGGGGAATTTTACCCGTCTTGCCTGCCCCGTGTGGGTATTCAGAACTCAAAGACCTGCCCGCGCATGAGGCGTGTCGGCCGTAGGCGCATGTTCAAGGCGTCGATCTGCTTCATGATGCGGTCTCCCATGCCAGGCTTGAGGTGGCTGACGAATACTTCCGGCAACACGGTTAGCTCGGAGAGCATGGTTTCCAGCATGCCCGGACACAGATGGCGGGCTGCCATTGCCATCGTGCGCATTTCTTCCGGAAATGCCGCTTCTACGATCAGGTAACGCAGGGACTGGCAAGCGTTGATGGCAGCAATCAGGTCAGTGCTGTAGGTCGTATCACCCGAATAGATCAATTGCGCCTTGCCGCTGTCGAGAAGCCAGGCCGCACCAGGCACGGTATGGAACACCGGCAGTGCTGTAAAGGTGCGTACCCCCACCCGCAGCGTTTCGCCAACCTGAACCGGCTGTAGGCGTAGATAGGAAAAGCGACGATCCGGAATGGCGGTGAAATCGGGCCACACCAGCCAGTTAAATACATGCGCCCGCAGGATATGCAGCGTTTCTGGCGTTGCGTAGATCGTAACCGTGTGGTGGCAGACTTCACCGACCGAATCTACCAGTAGGGGAATGGCAGCGATATGGTCAAGATGGGAATGGCTGACGAAAACATGGCTGACGAGGCGCAACTCATCGAACGACAAATCGCCGACGCCGGTTCCGCAGTCGATGAGCGTATCGTCGTCGACAAGAAACGAGGATGTACGGGAATCCTCACCACCGATTCCACCGCTACACCCAAGCACTTTCAGCTTCATAAATTTTCTGCCAAGCCTGCATAAATCATTGTTTTTCCCTCCAAACGAGGGAGGAATTTATCATTTACCCCGGTAATAGGCGATGAAAGAAATCACGGCATCCGCGCCGCTTTTTTTAAGCCATTCCAATTTCCTAGACGGAAATTTTTGAATGGCCTTGTTAATAATTATTTATTTCGCTTCAGTCCGTCATGAATGGCGGGGATTGCGTTCGGTACACGCTCAGGAGCGTAGGAAAAATTCCATTTTAACCCCGGCAATTTCTATGATGTCGTGGTCATTCAGTTTATGTGCTTGGGCACCAAGCTGTTCTCCGTTGACCAGAGGGTACACTTTGCCTTCGACGTGTGTGATGAAATAGCCTTGTTCTCGCCGCGTGATGACCGCCACCTGATAGCCGGGCTTGCCCAACGTCGTCACCGGTTTGCTCAGTTCAAGTTCCTGTCCAGTATTGACGCCGGTCAATACCTGGATTACGCCGAGATGTTCCAGTAGATGCCCGAACGATGTGCCCGTGGCTCCAGCGCCCCCGGCCAGGGATTGCATTCCCCGTGAGCGGATCGTGTTTGTCCCGGTAGGCAGAGGTTCACCCGGGTCGACCGTCCCAACTTCGAAAGGCTTCAGGGCAGCAGTGTCGACAAGTTCCGTTCCCGATACTCCGGGGGTAGAAGAATCGACCAGATACTTGATCCGATATTTACCAAGCTCAATCACGTCATTGTTGTGCAGCACATGTTTCTTAACCGGCTGCCCGTTGACGTAAGTCCCATTGGTACTGTTCAAGTCTTCCAGGAAGGCATCGCCCAAAATCCTGGTGATCACGGCATGTTGGCCGCTGATGGAAAGATTGTCGATCTGGATGTCGTTGATCGGTTTGCGCCCGATTGAAGTGTGCTCCTTGCTGAGCACTATCTCCTTGAGCACCAGCCCATCCATACTAAGGATCAATTTCGGCATTCGTTACTTGCACCCATTCACATTCATTCGGTGATGCGCGCTGCCCGCGCATCGGTCATCGTCATACCGAACCTGGTCATCAAACCATGCAACGATAACGGAAACATTATCGCGCCCACCAGCGGATTTCGCGGCTTCAATCAAACTCCCGGCCACTTCGTCAGCCTGCACGGGCATTCCAAGGAGCCTGGCAATTTCATGCTCATCCGCCATGTCTGTCAAACCATCCGTACACAGTAGCAAACGGTCACGCGGACGCAATGCACAAATACCGGTCTCAGGTTTTACCTCGTCATGCACCCCAAGGCCGCGTGTGAGTAATCCCCGGTAGGGATGATTTTGCGCCATCTCGATTGTCAATTGTCCAGCATCGACGAATTCCTGCACCAGGGTGTGATCGCGTGACAATTGCGCCAGGATGCCATCCCGCAACAGATACAGGCGCGAATCGCCGATATACGCGTAGGCCATCTCGTCCGGGCTCAACAAGGCCCCAACAAAAGTTGCCCCCATCGAATGGTTGGCATCGGATTGTTTTCCCGCGTTACGAATGGCTGTGTTGGCATCAACGACGCTATTGGCAAGTGCACTGACGTAATCGAAGTTCCCGCTTTTTTCCGCCGCAACGAGCAGGCCGCCCAGCACATAATTGACGGCCAGCGCAGAAGCCAAGTCGCCCGAGCTATGCCCGCCCATCCCGTCGGCCAACAGCAACCAGCCGCGTTTAGCATCGACCCACAAAAAATCTTCGTTGCGCCTACGAACTAGGCCAATATCCGTGCGTGCGGCACATTCGAGCGTCAGCGCACTTTTCCACCTTTTGCCGCCATCCGGCATAATTTAGCTTTCCCCCGAGCCGATAAAATTCTCACCTATTGCCTATTCTAAAGCAAGGCTGCTTGTCAGGCTTCGCCGAGGCTGGTATTTGCTATTTTCGGCCTGTATGGCACAGACTCTGTATGGCACAGACTGTACGATAGGTAAAATGTCCTCTAATATCGGTTCTTTCCGTTTCGCTTGGCAAACATGAATACAAGACGGGCAGGAATTATCATTCTGCTTGCAGGCATATTTGTTGCCGCTTGCCTGCCATCCGATGCCTTAGCGCATCCCAAAGTTTCTTCCAGAATCGCGCAACTCGCTTCCCCAAGCAGTGACCCGAGTATGGCAGACCTGGAGGCCGCTATCGAAAGCCACAAGAAAACTGAGGAAGAAGTACAGGCTCGAATACGCGAGCTCGAAAAAACACAAGTAAAACTAATCGAGCTCGAAGAAGAACGGAAAAAACTGATCGAACAGGCCAGAGCCCAACAGGTCAAGGCCTCACAGCCGCTCCCAGCGCCACAATCAAGTACCCCAATCAACTGGGTACTTGGCGGAACCACCATTTTTTCTCTTGCCCTTTGCGTCATCCTCATGTTGCGTATGATGTATAGGCAAAAACCCGCTGATGAGCTATGGGGACAGAATGATGAGCCAACCACTGTCACCCTCGGGGAGCATCACTCCCACCCTGCGGGCATCATCTCGCCTGCGCCTGCCACGGTGATAGGAACCGAACCTCACGAAGCCCATTCTTTCATTCCCGCGTTGCCCGATTGGGATTCGGCGTCACCCGCACTCGATTCGCAGGGCCTGCAAGCCCTAGCAGTGGAAAAAGGCGCCCAAAACCGCGATTCGACCATCGAGTTGGCAGAGATCATGTTGAGCTTTGGCCGCATCAACAGCGCCGCCGAAGCCTTGACAAACTTCATCGAGAAGAACCCAAAAGAAGCTTTTGCGCCTTGGCTCAAGCTGCTGGAAGTTTACCGAGCCAACGGGCAACGCACTGAGTTCGACAAAATCGCCTTGAAGCTGAATAAAACCTTCAACGTCTGGACGGTTAATTGGGGCAATTTCAACGATGCCCTCACTCCAGCACACGCCCTCGAAACCATGACGCATATCATAGAGCATGTGCAGACACTATGGGGCACGCGCGAATGCCAAGCTTACCTACAACACCTGTTGCGCGACACACGGGACGAAACCCGGCGGGGCTTCCCGCTTGCTGCCATTGACGACATCCTTAGCCTGAACGATATCCTTGAATACTATCTTGGCCCCTACACCGGGCCAACCGATATTTTTAACAACGATGTGTTGGATACTGCCCCCCTGACAGAAATCGAAGGCAACAAACTTGGCTCCAATGCACCGAATGATGGATCGCAAATGGGTAGAGACGGTCAGGAAGAACCACAACCGTAGTGTCTTGCCCCTGCGGTATACGCTTACCTTCCGCTCAAACCGGGTTGGGCAAATCGAGAAAATCCGCCACAAGCCCCAGTTTGTCATTCAGGTGATGTGCCAGCGCTTGAACACCATAACGCTCAGTAGCATGATGCCCGGCAGCAATGTAGGGTACGCCGGATTCCCGCGCCAGGTGGGTTGTCTGTTCCGAGATTTCCCCTGAAACGTACAGATCGGCTCCGATGGCGATGGCCTGTTCAAACAACCCTTGTGCCCCGCCGGAACACCACGCGATGCGTGAGACTGCGCGCTCACCGTCACCTACCAGCAAAGGCGCACGTTCGAGCTTGATGGCAAGATTGGCCGCAATGTCACGCGCCTTGAGCCCAGCCTCCCGTGGCACGCCGACCCAGCCGATATCTTGGTCGCCGAAATGACCCTTACCCTCCCATGCCATATGCCATGCAAGCTGCGCGTTGTTGCCGAGCATGGGATGCCCATCGAGTGGCAGGTGATACGCAAGCAGCGAAATGTCGTGGCCGAGTAATGTGCCGAGCCGGTGGCGGCGGATGCCGGTGATGCGCCCGTCCTCGCCCCGCCAGAAATATCCGTGATGCACGAGGAGGGTATCGTAACCGCCAGCTACTGCAGCATCGAGCAATGCTTGGCTGGCTGTTACTCCGCACAGTATCCGCCGTACTTCGTCCCGTCCTTCCACTTGTAGCCCATTTGGACAATAATCGTGCCAACGCGCAGTTTCCAGCAGGTCATCCAGATATTGACGTAATTCATTGAGCCGCATACCTTTCTCCAGCAGTTTCCATTTGTTTGTTCCTTCTCCTTCCGTCGCAGGTTTCTATTATGCGTCGCTTATGGTTGGTTTTTACGCAGACAGTAACGATCAGCGTCGCCGTCTTGTTCGTCGTGGGTACGCTCAAACCTGAATGGGTGCACCGGGACGGCTCGGCCACTCTGTCAACGGTCACAATTGTCGAAGCCGCCACGCCCCTGACACCTCTCCCTTCCGGAACCAAATCGAACGGCGTTTCCTATGCCGAAGCAGCGCGGCGGGCACTGCCAGCAGTCGTGCACATCTACACCCGGCAGACGGCCAAGGTTCCAGATATTCCCCTGATGGACGACCCGGTATTCCGTCACTTTTTCAGCATACCGGAGCGCACTGGGTTGGGTTCGGGGGTCATTATCGACCCGCAGGGTTTTGTGCTCACCAATAACCATGTGATTGAGAACGCAGACGAAATCGAAACCGTCCTCAACGATGGGCGCAAATTTGAAGCCCGCCTCATTGGTCGTGATCCGGAAACCGACCTCGCCGTGCTCAGGCTCACTAATGCCGGTTCCTTACCAGCTATTGCCTTTGCCCCAGCGGACAGCTTGGCTGTGGGCGATGTCGTGCTGGCCATCGGCAATCCTTTCGGCATCGGGCAAACGGTAACGATGGGCATCGCCTCCGCGCTGGGTCGTAACCATCTTGGCATCAACACCTTTGAGAATTACATCCAGACTGACGCAGCAATCAATCCTGGCAACTCGGGCGGCGCTCTCATCGACGGCGCGGGACGGCTGGTAGGCATCAATACCGCGATCTACTCGCATTCTAATGGTACGCGCAGTGTCGATTCGCCGCCCGGCGGTGGGCTCGGCATTGGTTTTGCAATTCCTGTCTCAATTGCGCGCAAGGTGCTCGAACAGATCATCGCGCATGGCGAAGTTGTGCGCGGATGGATAGGCATCGAAATGCGCGAAATCACTCCGGAACTTGCGGAGTCCTTCGATCTGCCTTCCTCGCACGGCGTATTGATCTATAACGTGCTGGATGATAGCCCGGCGGATAAAAGCGGCGTCTTGCCCGGCGACGTGCTGGTTGCCATCAACGGGCAAGAAGTCCAGGTTCCCCGTGTGATGCTCGACCTTGTAGCCTCGTTGCCGCCCGGCCAAATTGCCACCTTCCGTCTTTTGCGGAAAGACAAGAAAATTGAACTGAAAATCCCGGTTGGGCGACGGCCTACGCCGCTGGTGATGCGCTGACTTAAAATCGGGGGCTATCCGTTACCGGATTCCCCCGATTCAACCGACGCCACCGCGTTGTTTCCCGGTTTGGCAGCGGGTTTGGGTTTCGATACAGCGGCAGCGATGAAAACGCCCACTTCGTACAACAGGCACATCGGAATCGCGAGCATGAGCATCGATACCGCGTCCCCCGGCATTACGATTGCCGCAACGATGAACACGCCGACAATCGCGTAAGGTCGTATCTCGCGCAATTTCGCCACCTCCACCACCCCGGCCTTGGCAAGAAGGACAACGGCCACTGGAATTTCAAACGCCAGACCGAAAGCGATAAACATCGTTATGACGAAAGAAAGATATTGCGCGATGTCAGGCATATACTGCACACTTTCGGGGGTAATGCTGACAATGAAAGGGAACACCATGCGAAATACAATAAAATAACAAAACGCCATACCAACAACGAAAAGCAGTACACTTACTGCAACCAGAGGCAAAACAAAACGGCGCTCATGCGCATAAAGGCCAGGGGCAACGAAAGCCCACGCTTGGTAGAGCACATAGGGTAAAGCCAGCACAAAAGCCACTAGCATTGTCACCTTGACCGGCACGAAAAATGGCGTTATCACTCCCAAAGCAATCATGTGTGCCCCAGACGGTAAAGCGGACATCAGCGGTTGGGCAAGAAAATCATAGATATCCTTCGCCCAGGGTACCAGGCAGATAAACAACACCCCCACGACGGTAAGGGACCGCAGTAGGCGTGTCCGCAACTCGATGAGGTGCGAAATGAAATTCTCCTGCTGCTCGGTGCTCATACGGAATCCGCAGGTTTCGTTGGTACGGCTGGGGCAGGCACTGGTGCCGGCTCCAGCCCCGGAGCGGATTGCGGCTCTTGCGCGCTTACTTGTCCGGTGGGTGCAGCGGCTACCACTTGCGGTAGTGCGGCGGTGGTGGTTCCGCCTGCATCGGGTTCAGGCGGGCTCAGTGCCTCCTGCACGTCAGAACGAACCTTTCCTATTTCCTTGCGCAAGGACTGTTCAAATGTCCGCGCCTGTTCCTGTATATTTTTCAACTCGTCGAGTTGCATTTCGCGTTGGATATCGGCTTTCACATCCGAGATGTAACGCTGCATCCGTCCGAACAGATGTCCGGCAGTGCGCGCTACGCGAGGCAGGCGTTCGGGGCCGACCACCACCAGTAGCACAAGGGCGATGACGATGAGCTGTGAAAAACCAAAGTCGAACATACCTCAGGAACCTATTGCCATCGTCATCATTATCCTGCGAAACAGGTATCAGGCGGATTTTTCCGGGTCATTGATGGCCTTCTCGTGGGCTTCACCTTCGATGACCGTGCTTTCCCGCGCAGTCACCTGGAGCGGTTGCGCAGCTTCGGCAGCGGCATCACCTTCCCTGATACCTTCCTTGAAGCCACGTACCGCACCGCCAAGATCCTGGCCGATATTGCGCAACTTCTTCGTGCCGAAAACCAGCACGACGACCAACAAAATAATGAGCCAGTGCGTAATACTCGATGCACCCATCAGATTCTCCTAGGTTACTTCACTTTACTTACCATCGGGCCAACTGGCTCCGATCCGCCCAAAATGTGTAGATGCAGATGCGGCACTTCCTGCCCACCGACCCTACCCGTGTTGATGATGCACCGAAAACCGTCATCGCTGCCATGTTCCACTGCAATTTTTTGCGCAATGGAGAGCATCCGCCCCAGTACCGGCTCATCCTCCAAGCCAACATTGGTCAGCGAGACAATGTGCCTCTTGGGAATCACGAGCACGTGCGTAGGCCGCAACGGATGGATGTCGTGGAAGGCAATGACAAAATCGTCCTCAAAGCATTTTTTTGCGGGGATTTCACCCACCGCAATTTTGCAGAAAATGCAATCACCCATGTCGTTCTCCGTAAGTTCGGATACGGATGCTTTTCATCCAGGTTGCCGCGACCGTTTTTCCTCGATGCCTGAAACGCCTTCGCGCCTTACTAGTTCTCGGCGCACATTGTCAATCGACAGGCCATGAAAGGCGAGCAGCGTCATGATGTGAAAAATCGCGTCCGCCGCTTCATGAACAATACCATCGAGTCGCCCGTCTTTGCTTGCCATAATGAGTTCGGCAGATTCTTCGCCGATTTTTTTCAGGATCGCATCCGGCCCGCCAGCGTAGAGCTTCGCCACGTAAGAGCTTTCAGGGGAGGCTCCACGGCGTTCGGCCAGCGTGGCAGCAAGCCGGGCGAACACGTCATCGGCAGGGGGCATGGTATTGCTCACTTTTTGGGATTTCCCTTGTAGATGTCTTTCGGGTCTTTTAACACCGGCTCGGCTTCTTCCCATTTTCTGGTTTCACCAGACAACTGCCGGAAAAAACAACTTTGCCGCCCGGTGTGGCAAGCAATGCCGCCTGTTTGTTCGATGGAAAGCAACAGCGCGTCACCATCGCAATCGGCGCGCAGGCCGAGCACCTTTTGCACATGGCCTGATTCCTCGCCCTTGTGCCAGAGCCGCGCACGGGATCGCGACCAGTACACGGCCTCGCCCGTCGCCATGGTACGCGCCAGCGCCTCGCGGTTCATCCAGGCAAACATCAGCACCTTGCCGCTTGCCGCTTCCTGCGCGATGACCGGAATCAGGCCGTCGGCGTCCCACCGGAGAACGTCGAGCCAGTCCGCGTTTACACTCACAAACGAACCTCAATCCCGCGCGCGCGCATGAACTCCTTGGCCTCGCGTATCGTGTGCTTGCCGAAGTGGAAAATGCCCGCCGCAAGCACCGCGTCGGCATGACCGATGCTCACGCCGTCGGCCAAATGTTCGAGCGACCCCGCCCCACCGCTGGCAATCACCGGGATGTGCACCGCATCGGCCACAGCGCGGGTCAGTTCGAGATCGAACCCAATGTTGGTTCCGTCCCGATCCATGCTGGTGAGCAGGATTTCCCCCGCACCCAGGCTTTCCAGCCGCAAAGCCCATTCTACAGCGTCCAGCCCCGTGCCCTTGCGCCCGCCGTGTGTAAACACTTCCCATCGACCCGGCGCTTTCTGCTTGGCGTCGATGGCCGCCACGATGCACTGGTTGCCCACCTTACTACTGGCTTCCCGAATGAGTTGCGGGTCGTTGACCGCCGCCGTGTTGATGCTCACCTTGTCCGCCCCGGCGTTGAGAAGGCGGCGCACATCCTCGACCGTGCGCACGCCGCCACCCACGGTTAGCGGAATGAAAATCTGCTCAGCTACCTTTTCGACCACATGGACGATAGTGTCGCGCTCGTCCGAACTGGCTGTGATGTCGAGAAACGTCAGTTCGTCCGCGCCCTGTTCGTCATAGCGTCGCGCGATTTCTACCGGGTCGCCCGCGTCGCGCAGGTCGACGAAGTTCGTACCCTTGACCACCCGTCCGGCATGTACATCCAGGCAGGGAATAACTCGTTTAGCCAACATCAGTGTCTCCTGTCGCAAGTTCGTCGGCGCGGGCCTGTGCAGCAGCAAAATCAAGCGTGCCTTCATAGATCGCGCGCCCGGTAATGGCGGCCACCACGCCTTCATCTTCAATTGCGCACAGGGCTTCGATGTCGGCCATGTTCGCCACGCCGCCGCTGGCAATCACCGAAATGCGCAGCGCCCGCGCCAAGCGTACAGTCGCTTCGATGTTGACTCCAGAAAGCATCCCGTCACGCCCGATGTCAGTATAAATCACCGCCTCGACACCATAATCCTCAAATTTCTTCGCCAGATCGACCGCGTCGTGGCCGGTCACTTTTGACCAGCCGTCGACGGCCACCTTGCCGTCGCGCGCGTCCAGCCCGACGATGATATGCCCCGGAAAAGCGCCGCAGGCATCACGTAGCAGGCCGGGATGCTTGACGGCCGCCGTGCCGATGATGACGTAGCTAATGCCGCTGTCGAGATACCGCTCGATGGTATCCAAGTCGCGGATGCCGCCGCCAAGTTGCACCGGGATGTCATCACCGACTTCTTCGGTGATAGCGCGAATCGCCTTGCCGTTGACAGGCTTGCCGACAAAAGCGCCGTTCAGGTCGACCAGGTGCAGCCGTCGCGCACCTTGTTCGATCCAATGTCGCGCCATTTTGGCAGGCGCATCCGAAAACACTGTGGCCTTGTCCATCTCGCCCTGTTTGAGGCGAACACAATGGCCATCCTTGAGGTCAATGGCGGGAATGAGCAGCATATCGGGATATCATGAACAGTAGGATAGGCGAGACCGCAGTTCAGGGCGCCCAATGGATGAAATTAGACAGTAAACGCAAGCCTGCGTGTGCGCTCTTCTCAGGGTGAAACTGAACCGCGAAAATATTAGCTTGCCCCACTGCGCTGGTAAAGCGGGTGCCATGATCTGTTTCGGCGGCAGTCATGACAGAGTCGGCAGGCTGCACGCAATAGCTGTGCACGAAATAAAAGCGATCCCCATCAGGGATCCCTTCCCAAAGCGGATGGGGCTGCCGCTGCCGCACCTCGTTCCAGCCCATGTGCGGCACTTTCAGGCGCATGCCCGCCGTGCCGAACATCTCTTTGGAGAAACGCGCCACATTGCCTGCGAACACGCCTAGCCCCGGCACGTTACCCTCGTTACTGTGCTCAAACAGCATTTGCAGGCCGATACAGATTCCCAGGAAAGGTTTTGATGCCGCCGCGTTCAGCACCGCCGGACGCAGCCCGCGCGAATCGAGTTCGCGCATGCAATCGGGCATCGCCCCTTGGCCGGGGAACACCACGCGATCGGCGGCAACCACCCGTGCCGCGTCGGCGGTAACTTCCACCCGAAACGCAGGCGCAACGTGCTCGATGGCCTTAGCAACCGAACGCAGGTTCCCCATACCGTAGTCGATGATGGCTACCGTGCTCATCGTGTTCGTGCCCAATTACTAGATAAGGAATAAGGAAGAAAGCGCCGCTACGGGAAGATTGTCGCCTCAGAGGGCACCCTTGGTCGAAGGCACGATGCCCGCTGCATGTTCATCATGCTTAATAGCCATGCGCAACGCACGGGCAAACGCCTTGAAAATGGTTTCGCACTGGTGATGTGCATTGTTGCCACGCAGATTGTCGATGTGCAGCGTTACCCCAGCGTGATTGACAAAACCTTGGAAAAACTCGCGTGCGAGATCAACATCGAAACCGCCAACGCGCTCACGGGCAAAATCCACGCAATAAAACAACCCTGGCCGCCCGGAAAGGTCGAGCGCCACCCTGGAGAGCGACTCGTCAAGCGGCACATAGGCATGGCCATAACGGCACACGCCCTTTTTGTCCCCAAGCGCTTTGGCGAATGCCTGCCCAAGCGTAATGCCGACATCCTCGACCGAATGATGATCGTCGATATGGATGTCGCCCTCGCAATGCACCTCAAGGTCGATGAAACCATGTCGCGCAACTTGGTCAAGCATGTGATCGAGAAACGGCACGCCGGTATCGAGCCTAGCCTGCCCCGCACCGTCCAGGTCGATACACACCGAAATACGGGTTTCGTCGGTGTTACGAGTAAGGCTGGCCTGACGCATGTTCAACTGGTAAAGCAATGGATGAAATACCGCATGATATCATTATCAATCATCCGTCTATCCCTTATTTCTCGCAGTTTTCGCATGAGCCGCTACTGGAGCGCCGTTACCCACGGACTGACCCCCTACGTTCCGGGCGAACAGCCCGCGCTCGACAATCTCATCAAACTTAACACCAACGAAAACCCTTACGGGCCTTCCCCAAAAGCGCTCGCCGCGATCCGCGCAGCTACCGAAGACACTTTGCGGCTCTACCCCGACCCGGACGCCAAAGCCCTCAAAGTAGCGATTGCCAACCGTTACAAGGTAAGCCCGGAACAAGTCTTCGTCGGCAACGGTTCCGACGAAGTGCTGGCTCTTGCCTTCATCGGCCTGTTGAAGCACGAACGTCCACTGTGGATGCCGGATGTCACCTACAGCTTCTACCCGATTTATTGCGGCCTTTTTGGCATCGAATACCGCCAGATTCCGCTTGATGACGCATTCGCCCTGCGTCCGGAAGACTACTTTCCCCGTGGGGAAGATCGCGCCGGGGCCATCATCTTTCCCAACCCGAACGCCCCGACGAGCCGCCTGCTGCCGCCCGCCGATGTCGAACGCATCGTCGCCGCCAACCCGCAAGCCGTCGTGCTGGTCGACGAGGCTTACATTGACTTCGCCGATCAGGACGGCGTCAGCGCCATTGCACTCATCAGACGTTATCCTAACCTGCTGGCCGTCCACACTTTCTCGAAGAGCCGGGCGCTTGCCGGGCTACGGGTCGGTTTCGCTATCGGCCAGCACGGATTGATTGCCGGGTTGGAACGGGTCAAGAACAGCTTCAACTCCTACCCGCTCGACCGGCTGGCGCTTGCGGGTGCGCTGGCCTCGGTGGAAGACGAGCCTTGGTTCCAGGCTGGTTGCCGTAAAGTCATCGCGACCCGCGCCGCGTTTACCGCGCAGTTGCAGGCACTCGGTTTTGAGGTTCTGCCCTCCGGGGCTAATTTCGTTTTTGCACGCCTCCCCGGTTTTGATGCGGCTGAACTTGCTTCCGCCCTGCGTGAACGCGCCATTATCGTGCGTCACTTCAAAACGCCGAGAATCGCGCAATACCTACGCATTACCATCGGCGACGACAGCCAATGCGCGGCGCTGGCCAATGCCTTACGGGATATCCTGGATGCGCGATGAAGGGAAAAGACATCCTCGTCGCCGCCATCCTCACCCTCTGCGCGGCGGCCAACCTCTATTACCAATACCGCGACAAGGAACCTGCTACGCCTGAAGAAGCACTTCTGGCCGTGCTCACCAAAGTGGACGGCTCAATAGGGCTCGACGGGCTTCCTTTGGAGCATGCCATCAAACAGGTTCGCGGCAGCGGTGAACTAACCCTGGTGAGTTTTGAAGACCCGAACTGTTCATATTGCATTAAACTCGACAGAAACTTGAACCGCTTGGACAATATCACCCTCTATACTTTCCTGACCCCCTTGCTATCGGAAGATTCTGTCATCAAATCTCGCCGCATATGGTGTACCCCCAACCCTGCCTTGGCCTGGAATGATTGGATGCTGAAACGTCGGTTGCCTTCTGGTACAAGCGATTGCGATACCGCAGCCATCGACGAAAACCTTGAACTCGGGGAAACAATGGGCATCCGGGGCGTGCCGCACCTGTTCCGGGCAAAATAGTAGTTCCCCCCAATTACAGGAACCGGCCATGGAACATTTTGGTTTCCCGTTGGAAGCAATACTGATCTTTATCGGTGTAACCGTCGTTTCCGTCTATCTTGATCTCTTTGCCCACAAGAAAAGCGTCGAAATCTTGCTCTCTGATGCTACCCGCTGGACCGTGTTCTGGATTGTCCTTGCGCTCGCGTTCTATGCTTACTTATGGATCCGTTTCGACAAAAAATGGGCTGACCTCTACCTTGCCGGTTACGCGCTCGAAAAATCCCTCTCGGTCGACAACCTGATGGTCTTCATGGCCATTTTTGCCTCGTTCGGCATCAAGGGCGCGCTGCAACACCGCATCCTCTACTATGGCATTATCGGCGCGCTGATCTTTCGCGCCATTTTCGTTGTCATTGGGACAGAGCTTTTTTACGCAAGTCCCTGGGTAGGGTTCCTCTTCGCCGCTTTCGTGATCTGGAGTGCGGTCAAGATGCTGCAAAAACCTGACCATGCAGAAAATATCGAAGATTACTCGGATCACTGGTCTGTCCGGCTCACCGGCAAGCTGCTCCCCGTCTATACCAAGCTGCACCTGAACCGTTTTTTCATCCGCCACTCCCAACTTCCCGACAATGACGCCCAAAACGGGCAAGTCTCGAACGCGACCCGAAAAGGCGCTCTGTACGCCACCCCGGCGTTCCTATGCCTGATGGCCATCGAGACTTCCGACATCGCCTTCGCCTTCGATTCTGTCCCCGCCGTCATTGCCATCACACAGGAGCCACTGCTCGTCTATGCCGCGATGATTTTCGCCATTCTTGGCCTACGCAGCCTCTATTTCGTGCTGGCTGCGCTCACCAAATACCTGGTACATCTCGAAAAGGCTGTCATCGGCCTGCTGTTTTTCATCGGCGCAAAAATGGCGCTCCAATCCTGGAACCATGCCGTTTCAGACACCGGCTTTCATATCTCGTCAGGATGGAGCCTTGCCATCGTTTTTGGTATGCTGGCTGCTGGAGTTGCTGCTTCCTTTCTTTTCCCAAAGAAAGAATAGCCCACAAGGAAATCGACCATGGCGCGTGTTTATATCCCTGTTATGAAGATGGTGGCGTTGCTATTTGTTTTTTCCGTTTTCCTTATCCTGGCCAATGCTGCCCAAGCAGCGCAACCAACAAGCCTGCGTGCTTTCACTTCGGAAGAAGAACTGAATGCCTGGCTACAAGAGAAAAAGACCCTTCTCGGAGAACTGCGTCTTAACCGGGGGGCTGTTGATGAAAGTGATATGGATTTTGTAGCTTATGCGGCAGCGGAACCTAGTCCCGCATCTGCAGATAAAAGCCCGGCGCAAAGCGAATCCGTCACCAACAACCAGACGGCAGGCGTGGATGAAGGCGGGATTGTCAAGGTTCACAAAAACCATCTGGTCATCTTGCGCCGGGGACGCCTGTTCACCGTGCGCATCGGTGACAATGCCTTGCAGCCCGTCGATATGAAAGACGCTTTTGCGCCAGGCCCCAGCGGCTATGCCTGGTACGACGAGATGCTGATTTCCGGCAATACCATCGTGGTCATCGGTTACAGCTACAGCAAGGGCGGCACGGAAGTCATCCTGTTTGGCATCGATGATGGCGGACGCCTGACCTATCACGCCACCTATGTCCTGCGCTCCAATGACTACTATTCCTCGCGCAACTACGCCAGCCGCCTGATCGGCAATACCCTGATCTTCTACACCCCACTGCATCTCAATTTTTACCGTAACCCGCTGGACAGTTTCCCTGCCGCCTTCCGCTGGCAAAAGGATGAAAAAACCGATTTCACGCCGATTGCCCCCGCGACCCGGATTTATCGCGCAGCGGATGACCTCGACCCAACAAAGGAAAACATCACCCTGCACACGGTCACGACCTGTGAGATTGCCGGAGACAAGCTGGAGTGTTCCGCCTCGGCAGTATTGGGTCCCTCCGGCCGCGAATTTTATGTTGCCAAGGATGCGGTATATGTCTGGAGCGCATCCTTTCACCGCAATTACGGAGAATCCGCTAACCAAACGCCCGCCCCCGCCTCGGTTTTCCGCTTGCCTTTGAATACGCGTGAAGCGCCCACAGCCCTAAAAACTTACGGCAGTCCCATCGATCAATTTTCCTTTTTGGAAAGCGCGGACGGGTATCTTAATGTGCTGCTCCGTGCCGAAGGCCCAGCGCCCTCCATGTGGGCATCCGAACAGGGCAGTTCTGATCTCGCCCTATTGCGAACACCCTTGCGTGATTTTGGTGATGGTTCGACCTCCGCGCCACCCGAACACTACCACCCACTTCCCGCGCCCAAAGGCGGGGAAAGCCTTCAGAACCGCTACATCGGCGATTATCTCGTTTATGGCACAGGGAAAACTTGGGTAAGAACACGGAAAAAGGCATCCCCCAGCCTGGCATATCTCCTGAAGTGGGACAATCCCGACCAGGTCGAGGGCATTGCCCTGCCACACCGCGTCGACCGCATTGAGGCATTGGGAAAGGCGCCGCTTCTAGTGGGTGGGAATAAGGGCAATCTGTATTTCAGCGTCCTTGGCTTCCGGCCCGCAGCCTCCCTGCAATCATCGAAGCCGCATATTGCCGACACCTTCAAGCTAAAAAATGCCGCGCAGGGTGAAACCCGCAGTCATGGTTTTTTCTACAAACCCGATGCAGAGAATAGTGAAAGCGGCCTGCTGGGACTGCCTTATGCACGCGGTAGCCGCCCCGGCTGGAAGCAACTGAAGGAACCTTCCAGCGGCGTCATTTTCCTGAAAAACAATCATTTACGCTTCTCCGAAGCAGGCGCATTGACCACTTCCATTAACGCCAAAAAAAACGACGACCAATGTAAAGCTTCCTGCGTGGACTGGTATGGTAACTCGCGCCCGCTTTTCGTCGCGAAACGGATTTTCGCGCTAATGGGCTACGAAATCGTGGAAGGAAAAATGGACGGCAACAGCCTGAAAGAAACCCGCCGCATCAACTTTTTCCAACAGCAGGAAAAACGCCAATAAACAGTGAGGAGAGCCACCATGCAACTAACCATAAAATACGCCCGTATCCTTTGCAGCATATCCACCGCGGTTCTGTTTCTGCTCTGCGCGGTTATCCCGTCCTTCGTTTCCGCCCAGGAAACATTGAGCCGCGAAATCTGGAAGGCGGGCGACATGACCGTCACGGTCATCCAGGATTTGCCAAGTGAAATGGCCGCTTCCATTTTCAGCGGCCCGGCTTCCGAAGAAGAAAAATCGAAATACTTCACCAACGGCAAAGCCGAAGCCGGCATCAACGCATTCCTGCTGCGGGCAGGCGGCAAAATCGTGCTGTTTGACTCGGGAACCGGGACACTGTTCAAGTCTCCGGGAAAACTGCCCGAAACACTCGTAAGCCTTGGCATCAAACCGGAAGACGTTGACTTCGTTCTGCTCACTCACATGCATATGGACCACATCGGCGGACTGTTGCGAGAAGAAAAGCGCGCCTTCCCCAAGGCAAAAGTGTTGGTTTCGAAACCTGAGCTCGAATCATGGTTAACCCTCGCGGAAAAAGACCCTTCCAACGTTAACGCGGCCAAAGTCAAGGCTGTTGTCGCAGCTTATGGGGTCGATATTCAACCTTTCGTTTTTGGCGGCACCCCGCTGCCTGGCATAAAGGCGCTAGATGCTTCCGGCCACACACCGGGTCATACGGTGTACCAACTCACGGCTAACGGAAAAAGCCTGCTTATCGTTGGCGATATCATTCACAGCATGCCCCTGCAATTCGCCCTGCCTGATGAATGTGCATCATACGACATGAACCCACCCCAGGCCGTCCTCGCCCGCAAGCGCATATTCGCCCTCGCCGCGAAAGAGGGAATGCAACTCGCCGGAATACATTTTCCCTTTGCAAATGCCGTAGGTACGGTTAAACAAGAGGGCAAGGGGTGGAAGTTCAAGCAAACGCAGTAGACAATGTTGTCATGAGATTTTTAGCCATAAAGTGAGGCAGCGATTTGTACGGCATGTACGGTCCCTGGGAATGAATCGAGCCGTTTGGCGTAACGTGTTACGATGCCCCGCCACTGCTTGATATGCAAGAAGGCGTTTTCTGCCAAGTGCCTGTGCCGGTAAAGATACCGGTCGTGCACGCCCCGGCTCCAAGCATCACCTGATTACCGAGGCACAGGGTATCCCGCTTGCCATCCTCCTGACGGGCGCCAACCGCAATGATGTCACCCAACTTGTGGCCTGGGTTGAGGCGGTCGCGCCCATTGGCGGCAAGCGCGGCCACCCGCTGCGCAAGCCCCGTACTGCACATAAACTGGATTGCTTCGCCCCGCTCGCAATGACGATATTGGTTTTGACTCTGGCAACAGTATCTACGGGCTAGTTCTGTTATTGGAAAAATCATGGTCGAGAGTCTGTTTTTCCTCCTTTTGCTGCAACTACTCGGCGAGGCTATCGTGCGTTTCCTGGCTTTGCCGATTCCCGGCGCGGTGCTGGGAATGCTACTGCTATGGCTCTGGCTGGTTGCAAGCCTGCCGACCCCGAAAAAACTTGAGCCGCTGGTGCGGGGCATTCTCGACTATTTGACACTGCTTTTCATTCCTGCGGCGGTGGGGATCATCGAACAGAAACAGCGCATTGTCAGCGACGGCTGGTGGCTCCTGCTAGTGCTCGTCTTTAGCACCTTAGCCGGGATCGTTGCTGCGGCATGGGTGATGCGGCGGCTGGAAAAGCACGATACCTACGAAACGCCGCCTGGTACGGAGAACGCGCAATGAATGTGCTCTGGATCGATTTCTGGCATTGGCTGCGGCCCAGCCCGCTTTTCGGTTTAACGCTGACCCTTGGCGCGTTTGCGCTAGGGCAGGTGGTGGCACGGCTATGCCGTAGCCATCCACTCGCCAACCCGCTGCTGCTTGCGACGATCTTCATCGTAGCCGTACTTCTTGCGACGGATGTTCCCTATGCCGATTACTTCGAGGGCGCGAAGTTTATGCATTTCCTGCTCGGCACGGCCACGGTAGCCCTGGCCGTGCCGTTGGCACGACACACGCCTGCGCTACGCAAAGATTTCGTCCGCATTGGTGCTGGTATCCTCGTCGGTATGACTGTGGCTACTGGCAGCGCCTTAGCACTGGTATGGTTGTTTGGTGGCGATGCAACGGTGTTGCGGTCCTTGGCACCTAAATCGGTGACGACGCCCATCGCAATCGGCATCGCGGAACGCCTCGGCGGCCTGCCTTCGCTCGCGGTCGCTTCAGTGATGGTTGCTGGCATCAGCGGAGCCATTTTCGGCATACCGTTGCTGCGCCGGATGCGGATCGAAGACCCGCGAATCGTCGGCATCGCGCTCGGCATCACATCGCACGGCATTGGCACTGCCCGTGCCTTCCAGTTTGATGTCAAAGCAGGTGCCTACGCCGCGCTTGGCATGGCAGTAACCGGGGCGCTGCTGGCGGTGATCCTGCCGTTGTGTTTTTGGCTGTACTCCCGCCTTGCTGCGTTGTTTTGAATTATGCTGTCGCATCGCGCTGGAATTTGCATTATCTAAATTGGTTCTCCTTCAACGCTGGCAATGAGTTTCGCAAAGAAAACACGGCTCAGACAAAAGAACTCTTCAGATGCAGTTTGACTTGTTTTTTTGATAAAAACGCGTATATCGCCAGCGCGTGAACGCATAACCGATTTGCCTGCTTTAACCCGGTCAAGATGCTGCCGCAACCGGGTGCAACCCTGTTGTTTGTGCAGAAATAGTAAGATGTTAAGCCTCAATAATTTCTTAACATTTGTTGAGTATAAAGGTCTCTGTCGGCTTGCTTTTCCTTGATTGAAGGCAAATGTCCGGCGTCACCATTGTGTTTTCCCACAGCATCTTGGAGGTTCTTATGAAAAAACTATTTCCCGTCCTGGCTCTGACCGTTCTTGTTGGCCCACTCGCCCTTCCCACGGCTTTTGCCGCCGCGGATACCGCCAAGGCCGCAGACGCGCATAAAAGCACAGCGGCACAGTCCAGCGAAGTGAAAAAGGACGAAGCGAAGCCCGCCACCGCGAAAAAAGAGGGCGTGAAAAAGGGAGGCGCGAAGTCCACGGCTAAAGATGACATGAAAAAAGACGGAGGCGCAGGAAAATAAACCCGAAATATCGGGCAGCAAAGTGGCGGACTCTCCCTTTGTTGCTTGATCCATAATGGTGGAGGGCAACCTTTCTCCGCAGATCGGGGGCATGATTTGTCATTGTGCCCCCGATATTGGTTGCCTACGATTTGTTGAACTTCACAGGTAAAGGCTGGATAGAAAGTAGTATGTACCAGATTCTTATTGTTGAAGACGAAGTGAAGATAGCGGAGACCGTCAAGGAATACCTTGAACGCGATGGTCACTACGTTCGACACGTGACGACTGTCGCTGAAGCGATCAATAGCGTTAGTGCAGAAACCGATTTGGTTATTCTGGATCTCATGCTGCCAGACGGACAAGGGGAGTACGTCTGCGAGCGGGTCGTCAAACTGTACAATACCCCTGTAATCATGCTGACTTCGAAACGTAGCGAGCAGTCGAGGATAAACGGTTTTGCTTACGGAGCCGATGATTATCTGACT
Source organism: Betaproteobacteria bacterium (assembly GCA_009781085.1). Taxonomy (GTDB): domain Bacteria; phylum Pseudomonadota; class Gammaproteobacteria; order Burkholderiales; family Rhodocyclaceae; genus WRNU01. The sequence continues at coordinate 31,243 of WQYV01000007.1, read as the reverse complement.
AAGCCATTCAGTCCAAGAGAACTGGCAATGCGCGTCAAGTCCGTCCTAAAACGCGCCCGTCCAAAAGATAATGTTATTCGCTTGGAAGATGGCATCGTTTTATTTCTTGACCGGCGAACCGTTACCAAGAAAGGGATGGAGGTCAAGCTGACGCCGAATGAATATGCCATACTCCTGTGTCTTGTAAATAACGCCAAAGCGGTAGTTAACCGGGAAAAACTGGTGGAGTACCTCAACGCCCCAGATATTTTTGATAGAACTGTGGATGTGCATATCACGCATCTCAGGCAGAAACTTGAAGATGACCCCAAAAACCCGCAAATAATTAAAACCGTTCATGGTCATGGCTATGCGCTTGGATTGAAGCGCTGTGCGTAAAAAGTGGCCGTTTACCCACCTTTTTACTATATCGTTTACGGTTATAACGGCTTTAACCGTAACGGTGTTCATTTTTTTCGGGCTTCGCATCATAGACAGATTTTTTTCGTACTATGTTGACAGAGTTCATGAGGAAACCCAGCGCATGCTGGTGATGCATGCGGCTACACATTATAAAATGACTGGGGCATGGGAAGGTTATGATGAAACGGATGCCGGTTCTGTAGCCAGATTGTCTGGCGATTATTTCACCATTACCGACAATGATGGCAATACGGTTTATACCAACGAGAAAGACGTGGAGCGATGTTGCGCCGACTCCAAGCACGCTTATGCCCAAACTAAATACCCTATTTTGGTGGAAGAAGAAAAGGTTGGAGAACTGACTGCCGGGTACTTCACTAACCATACCACGTCGGCGGAGGCAGACGCTTTCCGGGGTAGTGGCGTTTCTCTCGTTGTCCTTGCCATCATTTGCATCAGCATGAGCGGTGCGCTAGTGTCTATCCTGTTTTTTTACCGGCTTTCAAAACCCATTCATGATATCGCCGCCACTGCCAAGGACATATCTAAAGGTCATTTACAGAGCAGGGTTTCCATAAAAAGCAATGTGGCGGAAATGCATGAGATTGCTGATTCAATTAATACCCTTGGGAGTTCATTGCTGAATCAGGAAAAATTCCGGCGACAGCTTATCGTTGAACTTTCGCACGAATTGCGCACGCCTTTGCAAATTCTGTTTAATCAGATCGAAGCCATGTTGGATGGTATTCATAAAGCCGATAGGCCGCACTTGGAATCCATGCATGCGGAAATTGCCCGTACCGGTGAACTTCTGAACGAACTTGAGGATCGTCTCATTTATGAAAACGATACTTTTGAAATGAACATCTCGCCCACGAATATTTCTGAAATCACTACGAAAGTGGCCTTGGGGCATGAAGGGAGTTTTGTGCAAAAAAAGCTCGAATTTTCTACCGACATTGAACCAGAAATTATTGTTGCAGCAGATGGGGTGCGTTATGCACAGGTGCTGATCAACCTGCTTTCTAATGCGCTGAAGTATACAAATAAAGGGCGTGTCTCCCTTTCCTTGCGGCATGGGGATGGTGCAGCGGAACTGCTCATCGCGGATACCGGGGAGGGTATTGCCCCGGAAATCATCAAAAATATCGACAACCGCTCCGGGCAGTCATTCAAGGCTGTGAACAGCAAAGGCGTGGGACTGTATATCGCCAAACTCATTATAGATAAACACGGCTGGAAACTCAGCATTGACAGCGAAACTAATGCTGGGACGTGCATACGCGTCGCCATGTGAAAAGAGCCGTTATGGCTCTTAGGCGAGTAAGAGATGGAAGTTAAGCCTCGTTGTATTGATAGTTTTTCGCTTTGCGCACAGCGAATCAGGGCAACCCAAAGGTGCTCGTTTCCCTTAACGAAAGCCTGTCAGCGCACGATGGGCTTGTAACGTATCCGTTTTGGTTGTGCACCTTCTTCGCCAAGGCGTTTTTTCTTGTCCGCTTCGTATTCCTGGTAGTTGCCGGCGAAGAACGTCCATTGGGAATCGCCTTCCGCAGCGAGGATGTGGGTGGCGATGCGGTCGAGGAACCAGCGGTCGTGGGAGATGACGAGCGCCACGCCTGCGAATTCGAGCAGGGCATCTTCCAGCGCACGGAGCGTTTCGACGTCCAGGTCGTTGGAGGGTTCGTCGAGCAGCAGCACGTTGCCGCCTCGCATCAAGGTCTTGGCTAGGTGGAGCCGTCCGCGTTCGCCGCCAGAGAGTTTGCCAACCTGTTTGCTTTGGTCTGCGCCTTTGAAATTGAAGCGGCCAATGTAGGCGCGGCTTGGCATCTCGAACTTGCCGATGGTGAGCACGTCCGCACCGTCCGCCAGTTCTTCAAATACGGTCTTGCTGCCGTCCAGGCAGTTGCGTGTCTGGTCGACGCTGGCGAATTTGACGGTCGGGCCGATGACGACTTCGCCGGAGTCGGGGGATTCCTGCCCGTTGAGCATTTTGAAGAGGGTTGTTTTTCCCGCGCCGTTGGGGCCGATGATGCCAACGATCGCTCCAGGCGGCACGCTGAAAGAGAGTTGATCTATCAGCAGTTTGTCGCCGAAGGCTTTTGTGACCCCGTTGAATTCGATCACTTTGTCGCCCAGCCGTTCGGCGACGGGGATGAAGATTTCTTGGGTTTCATTGCGCTTCTGGTACTCGAAAGTCGACATTTCCTCGAAGCGGGCAAGCCGTGCCCTGGATTTGGCTTGCCGTGCCTTGGGGTTGGAGCGCACCCATTCGAGTTCTTGCTTCATCGCACGCATGTGGGCGTCGACTTGTTTTTGTTCCTGTTCCAACCGTGCTTCTTTCTGTTCGAGCCAGGAGGAGTAGTTGCCTTTCCATGGGATGCCGCAACCGCGGTCGAGCTCGAGAATCCACTCCGCGGCGTTGTCGAGGAAGTAACGGTCGTGGGTGACGGCGACGACGGTGCCGGGAAACCGCTGGAGGAATTGTTCAAGCCATTCGACAGATTCGGCGTCGAGGTGGTTGGTGGGCTCGTCCAGCAGGAGCATGCCGGGTTTGGAAAGGAGGAGCTTGGCCAGCGCGACGCGGCGCTTTTCGCCACCGGAAAGGTGGTTAATCTGTGCGTCCCACGGCGGCAGCCGTAAGGCGTCAGCGGCGATTTCCATTTGGTTTTCGATGTCAGCGCCGCCAGCGGCGATGATGTTTTCGAGCTTTGCCTGTTCTTCGGCGAGTTTGTCGAAATCGGCATCCGGTTCGGCGTAAGCGGCATAGACGGCTTCAAGCCTTGCCTGTGCCTGGGTGATTTCACCGAAGGCGGTTTCTACTTCCTGTTTGACGGTTTTAGTGGGGTCTAACTGCGGTTCCTGTGGTAAGTAACCGATGGAAAGGTTTGGTAGCCATTGCACCTCACCGTCGAATTCGGTTTCCACGCCGGCCATGATTTTGAGTACCGTGGACTTTCCTGCGCCGTTCAACCCGAGGAGGCCGATTTTTGCGCCGGGGAAAAAGGACAGGGAAATATCCTTGATGATCTGGCGTTTTGGCGGGACGATTTTGCTCACGCGGAGCATGGACATGACGTATTGAGCCATTGGAATGCCTTCAGTTGTTCGGTTGCCGGTTGTGGAGGGCGAATATTAAACTTAAACGGGTTTGTGCCACACCACAATTCATGCAGGTTGTAGGCTGTTTTGCCTAAGATTTCGGCAGATATCCAAGACTTTTTCGGCTTGGCAGGGCTGCACCGTTGCGGCTCGCCGGGTTTCGGGCATCCAAGCTTCCCGGCAAGCGCAGTAGGATCACCGTGATCTCTTTTGCGAACATGGTAATTTATGTAAAAACACCGTATTTAATTTTTTTCAAACTTTGCGTGTAACAACAACCTGTTTATGTACCGTATGATTCTTACCATGCACGACACAATGAAACGCCTCTACTCTGCTGCAGATGCCATAATGAGAGTCACTGGGCAAAAAGCCGTTGCTGACCTTCTTGGTGAATCGCAACAAACCGTAAATAACTGGGAAAATCGCGGCGTATCAAGAGATGGTAGGTTAAAAGCACAGGCAACCTTTGGGTGCAATGCGACATGGATAGAAACCGGTAAAGGGCCGATGGTTGCGTTCGCAAAACCAGACAAAAACATCGTGCGCTACGAGTTTCTGGATGTTCGCGTTGCTTGGGGATCGAACGCCATCAATGATGACCACCCAGTAGCCATTCGCTCGATTGAGATGCCTGTTGAGGCCGCACGTGATAGCATCGGACAGGTTGACGATGCGGTGAAGATCATCCAGGCTACAGGCGACAGTATGGAGCCAACGATACTGCCTGGGGATCTTCTTTTCGTTAATACGTCAAAAAATAAGTTCAGCGGAGATGGCGTCTACTTGCTTTTTCACGGTGGCGTGCTCTTATGTAAACGTCTGGCGCTTGCTGGCTCAGTCGTAAAGGTCAGCTCAGATAATGACCTCTACGAAACCTGGGAATGGGGCGAGCGCCTCGAAGACACAAGGATCATCGGAAAAGTGCTTAGGGCGCTGCCGATGGATATGAAGGAGTTCATCAACTGAATGGAGGAAACATGATGAAAATTTCTAGCATCTCTAAAATCATCGCTGCAACCGCTGTTGCGCTGTTTGCGGTATCGCTATGGCCTACCAGCGCCAGCGCGGTGGAGCAAAACACGGCCTACACGGCGCAGCACAAACAGGTGAAAAAACACCACCACTCTGCCAAGAAAGCCAAACCGAAACACCACAAGGCAAAGGCAAAGAAAAAGAGAGCAACCCACCACGCTGATTACTGAAAAACGGATATCCCCGGCGGCTACCGACGAACCCAAAATAGTCGATACGGCCGTCGGGAAGCCGGAGGATAGGTAATGGCGCGCATCGTTGCTATAGTTTTACGTATATACAAGATGACGAATTTCTTTTCAGTTAACTGATTGGTTTTTATCAGCGTATTCGTATTAAACCTGTGCCCGTGCTGTCGACTTGGCGCTTTGCAACAGTTGCGTGAAAGAAGCGGCCGGAATTGGTTTGCTGCGTAGATAGCCTTGGTATTCTTTGCACTGGTAATCCATCAGGATGTCGAACTGCTCTTGCGTTTCAACACCTTCAGCCAGTGTTTTCAGACGCAGTTCATGAGCCATCTCCAGCACCATGCGCACGATGGCGGCTCCGCTGTCGGTGTTCAGGTCGCGGATGAAGGATTGGTCGATCTTGAGCTTGTCGAACGGGAAATGCCGCAGATAGGCAAGGCTGGAATAACCTGTGCCAAAATCGTCGATGGAAAGCCTTACGCCCAAATCTTTCAAGGCTCGGAGCGTCGGGTTCATCTGTTTCGCTACCAGGATGCTCTCGGTGATTTCGAATTCCAGCCAGCAGGGGTCGAGTCCGGATTTGAGCAGCGCCGAGGAAACATCGTCAATCAACTGTTCGTTTTGTAGTTGCACGGACGAAAGGTTTACCGCCATGACGATTGGCGGTAAACCTTGGTTTTGCCAAACTTTGTTTTGACGGCAGGCTTCTTCCAGTACCCATTTGCCGATAGGCAGGATGAGACCCGTTTCTTCGGCAAGCGGGATGAATTCCATCGGCGAGATCATGCCTTGTTTCGGATGTTTCCAGCGTAGCAGAGCCTCGCAGCCGCAAATGCGCTCGCTCGGGATTTCCATTTGGGGCTGGTAGTAGAGCATCAATTCCTGTCGCTCCAAGGAGCCGCGCAAATCGGCTTCGCGCTGTACGCGCTGGATCAGTGTTTTGCCGAGGTTTTCCGAGAAAAAACTATAGGTGTTGACCCCGGCTTCCCGTGCTTGACGCATGGCGGCGTCGGCTTTGCGCAGCAGGTCGTCGGCGCGTTGGTGGCTGCCGGAAACCATGCATACGCCAGCGCAGGCGGTGCACATGATCGGCTGGCTCCTGAAGAGGGTCGGGCGCGCGATGGCTGCTATGACCTTCTTGACGACGTGTTCGATGTTTTTCGAGTCACTGGTGACTAACTGAATACCGAAATTGTCATCGCCCAGGCGGCCAATGACATCATGGTCGCGCAACGTTTTTCGGAGGCGGCTGGCCACACGTTGGAGCAGGAAGTCGCCTGCCTGATGCCCGTAAGCATCGTTGATCCGGCTCATACGGTTCAGGTTGAGCACAACCAGGCCATCTACGCTGTGGTCAGCCAGACGCTCATCCAGGCTATCGATGAATCCTTTGCGGTTGGGTAGGCCGGTAAGGGAATCGATGGTGGCGAGGCGCTTGATGCGCTCTTCGGTTTCACGATGCTTGGAGAGGTCGCTCAGGAAGGCAATCCAGTTTTTCACCCCGGACTGTTTGTCGGTCATGGAAACGACACGGCACAAGAAGAGCCTTTCAACACCTTTCTTGTTGAGGATGCGGATATCGCTGTTCCACGCCCCGTTGCTTTTCATCTGCTGCACCAGGGTGCGGACGAAACGCTGGTCAATTTTTGTAGCGAGGAATTCTCCGGGGAAATGCCCTATCAGTTCCTCTTCGCTGTAGCCTGAGAGATGGCGCAGCGATTGGTTGATGATCATGATTCGCAGATCCTTGTCGAGGATCACGATGCCTTCGCTGTTGTGGTCGAATATTTGCCCGATGACTTGCTTGCGGGATTCCGCTTCGTAACGTTCGGTCAGGTCGCGTGCGATGCCGACGATGCGGTAGAGTTTCCCCGTTTCGTCGAACAGGGGAACCCGCGAGATCTCAAAGGGGCGTGCCTGCCTGTCCGCCCCCGTAAGCCACATGGTTTGCAGTCCTGTGCTCTGGGTGTCAAGAATAGTCTGGCTACCTTGCTTTAAGGTTTCATTATCTTCGGGGGCGATGATTTCCAAAAAAGAGAGGCCAAGAATGCTGGCTTCTTCCCGTTGATAGAAGTTCAGGAGCGCTTTGTTGACCGTCATGATGTGACTTTCCGCGTCGACCATCCAAGCCGGGTCGGGAATGGAATTTAGTAATATTCTGTTTTCGCGGGATTTTTCTTCCATATCTCGGGTTAAGCGCTGGGTTAGCGCGACCATATCCATATGTTTGGCGGCCGATTGCCATCCCCGTAAACCAACCAATGAAACCAGCGCCACCAGGACGCAGAGCGCCGCGTGAATAATGCCTCGTTGATACCATGCCCTGAACACCCAGTCTTTTTTCTGACCAAGGACGATGATGAATGGCAGGCCGACGTCTTGCATGCTATTGTAATAGTAGAGGCGCTCGGTATTGTCAATCATGGATTTCCAGAAAAAACTACCTTTTAGTTGCCCTGCGCGCAGGCCGGCGAATATCGGTTGGTCAGGTGAATACTGAATGCCGATTCGTTTGGTGTCTGGGGGAAAGCGGGCAATGAGTTTCCGGTCGCTGTTGAATAGTGCCAAGGTGCCGTGGGGGGGTAGATGAATCGTCCCAGCGAAGTTTTCAAAAAAATTGCAAGGAATCTTGGCAGCGACGATACCTTTGAATTCCCCTTTGGGGGATTCGATGCGGCGTCCGAAAATGGTCATGCACTGTTGTTTCTCGGAGTCGTATTCGGGTCGGCTACTAACCAGCAGGTAGGTGCCAGGATTGTCGCGCAACTGCTGGAAATAGGTGCGATGCGCGATGTTGGTGAGCGGGGGGTCGGTGCTGGCCAATATGTCGCCTTCGGCATCGGAAACGAAAAAGACCCGTGCTTCAGGGAACTGTTGCATATACCCGTTGAGGGATTGCGTAACCTCAGGCAGATTTTTGCCAGTAATGACATTATCCTTGTGCATTTCGATCAAGCTCGAGAGGAGTACACTGACTTTGCTGGTGATAGCCAGTGTGTATTCTTTGAGAGCGTTGGTCATGAGAGATGCGTTTGTCATAGCATATTCGATTTCATTCTTTTTGAACGAGCGCATGTCAACCACAGCCCATGTCCACACCGCCGCCCATAGCAGGAACGTGGCGGCGTACATAAACAGCACGTACCGGGTACGGTTTTTGGTATGTGTAAGGGGGGCGGGACAGTCGGTGCTCATAAGGTCGAAAGCTTCTTTGTGTCTTAGTTCAAAACGGATCTGAATCGAATATTTTTTTGGAAAACATGACTCCACCTATATGGTGAGAAACCAGATATTTATGGAACACGAGGAGCTTTCATTCTATGAAGTAAGGTACTTCGTAAAGCGGAACGTTTTCGCGAAGTACGGTATGTACGAAGTGCAAAATTTACGGTGAGGACAAGAAAAGGGATCCTGGTACATCTTTTTCTGCCCTTTCGTGGCATAACGTATGAAAGGGTTCCAAAGTTTTTGGCCGGGCTGGCTCGAATCAATCTTCCTGTGTGGTTTCTTTCAGGCTCACAAGTTTTTGGGTGAAATCGGAGGCGGGAACCGGGCGTCCGAAAAAATAGCCTTGAAAGGTGTCGCAGCCGTGATTGAGCAGGAAGCGGTACTGCTCGTTGGTTTCTACGCCTTCCGCGACAACTTTGAGGCCAAGGGCGTGAGCCAACCCGATAACCGCAATGGCAATCGTGCCGCCGGTATTGATGCCTCGAATGTCTGCGACGAAACTCTTATCGATTTTGAGGAGATTGACCTCAAATTGCTTGAGGTATGACAGCGATGAATAGCCAGTCCCGAAATCGTCGATGGAAAGGCTCACCCCCATTTGGCGCAAGCGGGAGAAGATGTTGATGGTGCGGTCGGCATTGCGCATCAACATGGATTCGGTTAGTTCGAGTTCGAGCAAGCCGGGTTCTATACCGGCTGCTTTCAAGCAGTCGCCAACCAGTGCCGGTAAATCGCTTTGCTGCAATTGTTGAACGGACAGGTTGACCGCAACCGGCACGACGGGCAACCCGGCTTCCCGCCATGTACGGATTTGCTGGCAGGCGGTGCGTAGCACCCACGCGCCGATAGGGATGATGAGGCCGGACTCTTCGGCCAAGCGAATGAAGCGATCAGGTTGGATCATGCCATTTTCAGGATGCCGCCAGCGGAGGAGTGCCTCGGCACCTTGTATGACACCAGTAATGGCATCGACCTTGGGTTGGTAGAAAAGCTCGAGCTCGTTGTACTTGATGGCGTTGCGCAACTGGTTTTCAAGCAGCAAATCACCGAGGGTGGTGATGTTCATGTCGGTGGAGTAGAAGCGGAAATTGTTGCGTCCGTCTTCCTTGGCGCGACTCATGGCGGCGTCCGCGTTGCGCAGCAGTTCCGCTGCCGTGTTGCCATCAGTCTCCGAGATAGCGATGCCGATGCTGGCGGTGATGGTGATGTCGTGCCCGCCAAGCAAGTAGGGGCGGCCAATGCTGGTGAGGAGTTTCCGCGCGATGTTGGCAGCGTCTTGCGGTTGGTCGAGGTCAGGCAGGATGAAGACGAATTCATCGCTGCCGAGGCGGGAAACGGTATCGGTATTCCGCAGCATGGCTTGGCTTCGGTGTGCGATCTGTTGGAGCAGGGCATCGCCCAGTTCACTGCCTAGGGTGTCGTTGATGTTGCGGAAGCGGTCAAGGTTGACAAACAGTACGGCGGTATGGCTGTCGATGCGCTGCGACTGGGAGAGGGCTTCGTTGAGCCTTTCCTGCATCAACAGGCGGTTTGGCAGGTTAGTGAGCGGGTCATGCAGCGAAAGATGCCGGATGTGGGCTTCGTTTTTCTTGCGTTCGGTGATGTCGGAAAAAACACCAATATAATGGGTAATATTGTTCCCATTGTCATAAACTGTGGTAATCGACAACCATTCTGGAAACATTTCACCATTTTTGCGCCGGTTCCAAATCTCACCTTGCCATTTACCGCGTTGCTCCAAAATTTTCCACATGTCATTATAAAAGGATTTGGCATGCTTGCCGGAACTGAGCAGCGAGGGCGAGCGCGTCTGTACTTCTTCGATACTGTATCCGGTAATGTTGGTAAATGCCGGGTTGGCGACCAGGATTCGGGTGTTGGGGTCGGTGATGACCATGCCTTCAGCTGCGCTGTTGAAGAGCATGGCATAAAGTTTGAGATTGGCTTGGGTGGTATGCAGCTCATCGATGCGCTGTTCAAGGTTGCGGTTAGAATTCCGCAGGGCTTGAGTAGTACGGCTCAGGCGGATGAAGAGCAGCGTCAGGTAAAGGGCAAGCAGAAGCGCGAAAACGAAAAGAAGCACACGGTAGATGTTGGCTCTATCTGCCGCGTCTCGCTGGCCGATGGCGTATCTCTGGATGACCTTTTCGAGCCCAGTATTCGTAGCAATTACAGCGATTTCATGTAGCTCTGAGTCCACCGCCTGCTTGCTTTTTACTTTTATCATGATGTTGGCGTGGTCGAGCACATTCTCCAATTCCCGTGCAGATTGAGGCGGTAGGCTAGCGTTTTCGAGACGGATGGATTCAATGTGCCTGGATATAATCGGCAGCAACTCTTTATCATCCGACACCAGATAGGTCATCACATTGTTGTTCAACATGATGAGGTTGTCGCGCAAGCGTGGGTGATGGGGTATGTCGATGAAGTGTTTGACCATGGTTGAGAAATAGCGGGTGGAATTGTGCAATATCGCGTTTTCCCGCAGGAATATCTCGATGTGGTCGTTCTTTGTCCGCACTAACCGGTCAAGTTCGTTGATATGCTCATTGAGTTCTTTGACATCGCTGTCGGACAGGAACCTCGGGGGAGTGCGGAGCCGCTTGAGCAGGGCGTCGAGGTGGTTGAGGTTCTGCGCAATGGTGTCATAGTTCTTGTAGAGCCCAAAGCGGATGCTCAGCACATCGGCGTTGATCTGAGTGTCGGTCTGTCGGAAGTTGCGAAGTGCGCGCGAATAGGACTGGAGTTCCAAAATCGAAAAAGCTCCCGCGTGGTGGAACACCCAGAGCAGCGCGGACGCGATGATTGCCGCGATGAGCAACCAACGTCCGATTTCGGCAAAACTCGGTGAAGAATGTGTGCGTCCGTGCACAAACGCAGCGAGACCCGAGGGGGGCAAGGAAGATGGATCGTTGGGAGATGTTGTGCCATGGGGGGAGCGATCAGTGGGATTCATGGCTTCAAACGCTCTCCCCGATATTCTCCAGTGAGGCTTTCGAGAAAAGCAGCAATATAGCGACGGTCTTCTTTGGACAACTCGCGCCCGAGCTGGTAGCGGCTCATGATTTCGATGGCTTTATCAAGTGTTTCCACGCTGCCGTCGTGAAAATAGGGCGCAGTGACGGCAACGTTACGTAGCCCTGGTACCTTGAAGACGTAGAGGTCTTCTTCCCGGCCTGTGATGTTGTAACGGCCTAGGTCGGCCTTAGTAAGGTTGCCGCGGTCAGTGAAATAGTCTCCCATGACCCCGAAACGCTGGAAGAAATTGCCACCAATGTTGATCCCTTGGTGGCAACTGATGCAGCCATAGTCGGTGAAGAGCCTGTAGCCTTCCTTGGCTTCATCGCTGATGGCCGTGGTGTCGCCGTCGAGAAAACGGTCAAATAACGAGTTGGGTGTGAGCAGGGTAGTTTCAAAACACGCGATGGCATCGGCGATAGTTTTTTCGCTGATCTCGCCATCGTATTCGCTATCAAATGCCTTGCGGTATTCTTTGTCCTCTGAAACCCGGCGTATGACAATCACCCAACTGCTCGCCATTTCGGCGATGTTTGTCAGCGGATCGGAAACCTGGTCAGCGAGGGTGGTGACGCGCCCGTTCCAGAATTGACGGAAATTGAACACCGTATTGAATACTGTGGGCGTGTTGAAACTGCCAAGCGCGTAACCAACGCCCACAGCGGTTTTTCGCCCATCAGCACCGCTACGCGAGAGGTCGTGACAAGTCGCGCACGAAACTGTGCCATCACCTGAAAGCATGGGGTCGTGAAACAGCCTTTCGCCGAGCAAAACCTTGCCGGATTGGATATTTTCCGATGAAAGGCTAGGAATGGGCAGGATTGGGTAGTTCCGCCTGCGTATGTCACCTTGTATGTCTGCGTTTAGAACACTGTCTTTGTCGGAGGGCGACGATCCAGTTTCATTCCTCGGTAAGAAAACCTTCACGGCAAAAACCGTCGCCAGCAGGGTCAGGAGGGTATAAAGCAGAAAATGCAGATAGTCTTTTTTTATCATTGTGTTACGGTTCGACATTGTAACACGGGTTATGGTGAAGCATGTAGCTTCGGCTCGATCCTTTCCAAGGATGCCTCCATTCCGCGCCGTTCTGGCAGGTAGGCTGCAACCTGACAAGCAATGGAGGCCACGTAAGGAATGCATTGCAAAGCAAGGATACCAGTCCACAGGCGTGTCTCAGTGTCTACGGCCCCGCGCGCCCAAACCAAAGACATGATCGCCAGAATGAGCGCGACAAGCATGCCGAGTTCTTCACGGATAGGACCGAAAAATGCGAATGCACCCTTGGCCTTCCAGCCTTTGGGGGTGACGACGAAGACCCCCTTTTTCTTGACGAGCCCGGTGAATACGCCGCACGCAATGGCATGCGCCAGTCCGACTGAGAGGATCGAGGCACCAAGGATGTCGCGCCAGGGGCAGTTCATGGTGCGGCGATAGAGAATGGGTCCAAGCGCGGCCTTGAAAGCCATGAAGCCAAGTACGGGCAGGGTCAAAGCCACGACCGGCAGGCTGAAGGTCTTGGGAAAGGCGAGGATGCCCACTGTCCAGAACAGGCTGCCATAGGCGAACACGAATTGCAGGGCATCGCCGAACCAGGAGAACCAGCCGGTAAGGAAGTGGTAACGTTGTGCGAGGCTCAATGTGCTGCGGCCAAGCATTTTCGGCAAGTGGGCTTTCAGGATTTGCATCGCCCCGAAAGCCCAACGGAAACGCTGGCTCTTGATTGCGGCAAAGTCCGAGGGTGTGAGGCCACGCCCGAGGACATGGTCGACGTAGCGGGTGTCGTAGCCCTTTTCGATGAGCCGCAAACCCAGTTCGGTGTCTTCGCAGATGCACCATTCGGACCAACCGCCCACTTCGTCAAGCGCACGGCGGCGCACCAATGTCATGGTTCCATGCTGGATGAGCGCGTTACGTTCGTTACGGTGATGCATGCCGATGCGGAAGAAACCGTCAAATTCCCAATTGCACATGCGACGGAAAGGCTGGTTCTCCCAATCGCGGTGCGCCTGCGGGGCCTGCACGACAGCAACATCAGGTTTGCTGAAGTGCGGCGTGAGACTCGCCAGCCATTGCGGAGAGACGACGTAGTCAGCATCGACCACGCCGATGACCTCGGCTCTTGGGTCGGTGACCATGAGGCCATAGTTGAGTGCGCCCGCCTTGAAACCGGGCCAGTCCATCAGGTGGAAGAAACGGAACCTCGGTCCCAGTTCAGCGCAGCGTTTTTCGAGCGGGCGCCACAGGGCTTCGTCGCGGGTGTTGTTGTCGAGCACCAGTACCTCGAAATTGCCGTATTCAAGTGCCGCGAGGCTATCAATGGTGGCAATTACCATTTCCGGCGGTTCGTTGTAGCACGCCAAATGAATAGAGACGAAAGGCTGTTTGTCGGAAGGTTGTGGGGACAGTGGCGTGAAACGGCGTTGCCACCGGCGCTTGAACAGGATTTCGCCAAATTCGAACCCGTGCGAGAGCAGTACCGCGATGGTGAGACAGGTTGCACCGATGATGACGGCCAACCCGACGAGTTCGCGATGCTGCCGTTGCGGGACGAGGTAATACTCCACCGGCACGTTGAGGCCGATGATGAGGATCGAGATACATGCCTGGATCAACGTGGCAAGAAACAGCCTGCCACCGATGCTCCAACTCGGAAGGAAGAAAACTATCAGGAACATGGGCAGGAAGGCGAAAATCGCGGCGTTGCTCGCCTTGATCAACCAGTAGCGGTCGCGTTCGATGGAACCCGTGAGCTGATACTTGAGATGACGGTCAACGTCGTACATACCCCAGTAAGCGCCGGCCCATCCTTCGCCCCGTTCAATATCAAGTTTCCAAGGCTGGTCAATGGCTTCCAGCAAGAAATAGTCGAGCATCGGCGTGCGCGGATTGGTGAGGAATTCGCGCACGAAACGAGCCTGGTTTTCATCCGAGGCCACGGCCGCCCCGCGCATCGGGCCTTTGCTGGGCCATCCGATTTCGCCAATGACGATTTTTTTGTTGGGAAAAAGTTTAACCATCTCGTCATAACGCTCGAATACGCTCCGGATGGCATCGTTGATGCCCACACCTTCGTGATAGGGAAAGATGTGTACGGTGATGAAATCAACGTGGTCGGCGAGTTCAGGATATTTTTCCCAGACGTGCCATTGCTCGGCGGCCGATACGGGCTTGCGCACCCTGGCGCGTACTTGGTCGAGATAGCCAATGAGTTGTTTGAGGGTCTGGTCGGCCTTGCCGCTCTGAGCCCGCCACATTACCTCGTTGCCGACGATAACCCGCTCAATGTGGCGCATTTCGTTGGCGGCATCGACCAGGGCGTTGATTTCACGCTCGTTCCGGTTTTCGTCTTCGTCGATCCAGATGCCTGCCGTCACTTGGAAGTCGTTTTTGCCGGCTTCTTGCAGCAAGGCGGGTAAATCAGTGATGCCATACGTGCGCAGGCTGTCGGTCTTCTGCCTGAGCATTTTGAGGTCTTCCCCGAGTTCGGATGCGTTCGGGTGCGGTCCAGTGAAAGGGTTCTGCCCGCGCCGATAGCCGCTGTAGCTGAACCCCTTGATACTAAAAGAGGTATCGTTTGGGGTATCGTTGCTGTTCCCGTATGTTTGCCAAAGCAGGTACTGGAGGGAGGCAACGACAGCAGCAATGGCAAGGGCTGTGAACAGGCGCAAGACAAAAGCGGCGGTTTGTTTCATGGCTGCGGTTTTGTGCAAAATATCAGACATTCTATGACAATTTATCTCAGCCTGGATTGAGGCGCATCATATACCTGTTGGGTATAAATATTTCTTTCACTTCATAATGTTGCAGAAGGTCAACCTTTTGGGAGATTCGTAGGTGGGCGCGGATGGTTCCAGGAAGGCTGCGGGTGGGCGGCGCATGCTGTGGCGCGTGTTCCTGAGCGCGGGTCTGCTCTGCCTGGTTTTCGCAACGCTGCGTTTCGGGGTGATCGAAAATGAACTTTTGCCACGTAACTGCGGTTCCGGTGGGAACGATTCCAGCTTGCTCTGCTGGCTGACTTGGTTACTGACACAAAGTTTCCAGGCGCAACGGCTGGGGATTTTTGCGTTGGTGTTCGGTGCCCTGGGGTTCCTGGGTGGGATACGGCTCTGCGGCTGGGTCGGCTGGCTCGCCGGTGTGGCTGGATTGATGCTGTACTGCCCTGACTATGCTGCCGTCGGGGCGTTGTTGGGGCTTTTTAGCTTGCTGCGATAAGCGTAGAGGATTAAGAACAGCATTGGAGCCACTTCATAAAGGCCGTGATTATTTAGGTTTCACTTGTTTCAAACCACTACCGCCACCTGAATCTAATAGCGTAACAGGTGATTGTTTGGGCGTGTCCCTAAGTCCGGCATCTTGTGCCCTGGGGAATTATCCCGACCGTGCCATCTTTATCCTGTTGCGAATCCATACTCTCCGTGCCGACGGCGCACGAGGGCAGGCAAGGCCAGAGCGAGGCTGGTGAGCAGCCAGCCGATGGCTTGCGGGTTGGCGGGCTCAAACAGCCAGCGCCCGACTGCACATACCGCGATGAGTGCGGCGCAGATGCGCTCGGTACGGGAAAAACCATTGCCGCGCAGCCAACCGATGACGCCGTAAATCGTCGCTGGGGTCAGGTAGAGCAGGCTTGGGAAATCGCGGTAGCGTGGGGTGACGAGCAATAGCAATGCCGCAACGGCGGCAGCGAAAAGGAAGAAGCCGCGCAACGCGGACAATAGATCAGTGGCGTCAAAACGCAGCCCTGCGTTCCGTATTCGCTGCCAAGCAAGGTCGGCTGCCACGAGCGGGTTGCCTGACCAGTGCGTCAGAGCCGCGCATGCAGCCAGTGCAGCGAGAGCCACCGCGCCAAGGGCAGTCCAGTCAGTTAAGCTGGCGTAGGCCAGTTGGGCGTGTTCGGCGTGCAGAACGGCAATCAGGCCAGCCGTTGCGCCGGTGAGGGCAAGGGCGGCAATGCGCATCGGTTGCCGGACTGCCGTTTTGGCGCGCCGAGTGAAGGTCAGGAGCAGGGCGAGGAGCGCACCTATGCCGGTTCCGATCAGCGGCACGGCAATGCTTTCGCGCTCGGAGATGAGGCCAGAAAGTGGGAATTTCGTTTGCAGGGTATCGGCATCGAGCATGCCCCAGTGCCCGCCGACAGTGCCTTCGAGCGCCCGTTTCCATGGTTGGTCGATGGCTTCGATAAGGTTGTAGTCCCAGCCCAAGGCGTGTGCCCGGTGCACAAATTCCCGGATGTAGCGTGCCTGGTTGACCTTCGAGGGCAGCGATTCCCCACGCTGTAGGCCGGCGCCCGGCCAGCCCGTTTCGCCGATCAGGACAGATTTCCCGGCAAAAACCGCGCCGGTTTTCTCGCGAACTTCAGCAACATGGGTCAGCGCACGCTCAATATTGACTGGGTCATCTTCCCAAAAGGGCAGGATGTGCACGGTAACAAAATCGACGTGCGCGGCCAGGTCGGCGTTCTTGAGCCAGTATTCCCATACGTCGGCGTAGGTGATGGGCACGGGGCTTTTCGCGCGCACCGAATCAAGCAGGACGCGCATCTCTGCAGCGGTACGCTCGCGCCGAAGCAGGACTTCATTGCCGACGATGAGCGCTCGCACAGTATCACGATAAACGTTAGCAAGCGTAAGGGCGCGTTCGAGTTCGATGGCGTTTTTCTTCTGGCCGTAACCGATCCATGCGCCAAGCAATACTTTAAGCCCTAGTCCGCGGGCGACTTCTGGCACCTGATCCAGTCCATTGTCGGTTGAATAAATCCGCACGCAGCCGGTGATTACGGAGAGTGCGCGCAGGTCTTCTTCAATCTGCCGGCGCGGGATGATCAGTTTCTCATCGAATGGTGTTTGTCCCGGACGATGAAAGGGGGCGTAGGAAACACAGCGCAGCTTTTCGTCCTGAGCCAGTTTCAGCCCGGGCATCATTACAGGTTGGGTTTCCGTGGCAACCCAACCTAGAAGCGCGGCAAGGACGGCAAGATGGATGAGCGCAAGCACCGCCCAGATCGAACGCTTTATAGGCATGGGGAACGGGGAATCAATGGGTGCTGGGCCCCTCCAACACACAACACAGGTTCCGGTCGCCCCAGGCATCGTCGATCCGGTTCACGCTTGGCCAGAACTTGTTTTCTGCAACCCAGGGAAGCGGGAAAACCGCTTGCTCGCGGCTGTAGGCGCGGTTCCATTCGCCCACGAGGTCGGTCTGGGTATGGGGCGCGTTCTTGAGCGGGTTGTCAGTGGCATCCCATTCACCGGATTCGACGCAGCGGATCTCATTGCGGATGGAAATCATCGCCTCGATGAAACGGTCGAGTTCGGGAAGGGGTTCCGATTCGGTGGGTTCGACCATCATCGTTCCCGTAACGGGGAAGGAGACGGTGGGGGCGTGAAAGCCGTAATCCATGAGCCGTTTGGCGATGTCGATTTCGGCGATGCCGGTGGCGGCTTTGATGGGGCGGATGTCCAGGATGCATTCGTGCGCCACGCGCCCGTGCCTGCCCGTGTAGAGCACCGGGTAATGGGTTCTGAGGCGGCGGGCGATGTAGTTGGCGTTGAGGATGGCAAGTTCGGTTGCACGCTTAAGCCCTTCGCCGCCCATCATTGCGATGTACATCCAGGAAATCGGCAGGATGCTGGCCGAACCATACGGGGCGGCGCTGACTGCGCCTTGCCCGCGGTTGGGTCGTTGGTGGCTCAGCGCGTCTTCCGGCATGAAAACATGGTCAGGAGCAAAGGGTGCAAGATGCGCGGCCAGGCCGATCGGACCCATGCCTGGCCCCCCGCCCCCGTGTGGGATGGCGAAGGTTTTATGCAGGTTTATGTGCGTGACATCTGCGCCAATGAAGGCCGGGGAACTAAGGCCGACCAGGGCATTGAGGTTTGCACCGTCCATGTAGACTTGCCCGCCATGGTCATGGACAATTTGGCAGATTTCCCGGATGTTTTGTTCAAAAACGCCGTGGGTGGAGGGGTAGGTAATCATCAGCGCCGCGAGTTCATGCGTGTGCATGACGGCCTTGGTTTTCAGGTCACCGAGGTCGACATCGCCATCACTGTCGCAGTCCACGGTGATAACTTTCATGCCCGCCATCTGGGCGGAGGCTGGATTGGTTCCGTGCGCCGATTGGGGGACCAGGCATACGCGGCGATACGCTTGCCCGCGGCTGGCGTGGTAGCGCGCGATGACGGCCAATCCGGCGTATTCACCCTGTGCGCCGGAATTCGGCTGCATGCAGATGGCGGGGAAGCCAGTTATTTCGCATAACCAGGCAGCCAATTCACGGATCATTTCCATCGTACCGGCAACCTCGGCGGTCGGGGCGAACGGGTGGGGCAAGGTGAATTCCGGCCAGGTGATTGGCATCATGGTTGCTGCCGCGTTGAGCTTCATCGTACAGGAACCAAGCGGGATCATCGAATGGTCGAGTGCGAGGTCGCGGTTTTGCAGGCGCTTGAGGTAGCGCAGCATCGCGTGTTCGGTGTGGTGTGCGTTGAACACGGGATGGGTGAGGATGGGGTCGTTGCGCTGTAGCGCCGCAGGGAGGAATTCGAGGGTTTCGGCACGGCGGTCGAGCGCATCGAGCTTGGCCTCGTCGATGAAGGTCCCGAAGGAGCGGACCAGGGCGATGAGGTTGGCGCGGGTCGTGGTTTCGTCCAGCGTGATGCCAAGGGTGAGGTCGTCGAGCCGGCGCAGGTCGTAGCCCGCCTCGGCGGCAGCGGCGAAGGCGCTGTTCGTCATGCTGGCGGTGGGAAAGGTAACGGGCACGGTGTCGAAGAACGCCTGTTCGCGCACTTGGCGCCCCGAGGCGCGCAGAGCCAGAGCCAGGACGGCGGCTAGCCGGTGGATGCGGCCAGCGATGGCGCGAAGGCCGTGAGGGCCGTGCCAGACGGCGTAGAACGCCGCCATGTTGGCGAGCAGGGCCTGCGAGGTACAGATGTTGGAGTTGGCTTTTTCGCGCCGGATATGCTGTTCGCGCGTTTGCAGGCTCATGCGGTAAGCGCGCTTGCCCCGTGAGTCTTTCGAGACGCCAATGATGCGGCCTGGCATTGCCCGGACGTGGGTGGCACGGGTAGCGAAGTAAGCGGCATGTGGGCCGCCGAAGCCCACCGGGATGCCGAAACGCTGTACCGAACCCAGGGCAATGTCAGCTCCGAGCGCACCGGGGCTCTTGAGCAGCACGAGCGCCATCGGGTCGGCAGCCATGGCAACGATCGTTCCATGCGCCCTGAGTTTGGAGATAGCTTGGCTTGGGTCTTTTACTTCGCCGTTTACGCCTGGGTATTGCAGTAGCGCACCGAAGGCTTCGCGCCGGGTAGCGTCTTCCAGTTTGCCAGTGACGATCTCGAAGCCGAATCCCTGTGCCCGGGTACGCAGCACGTCAAGCGTCTGTGGCAGGCAAGCGGCGTCGACAAAAAACGTATTTGAGGTGGATTTCGATATTCGGCGGGCCATCGTCATCGCCTCGGCGGCGGCGGTCGCTTCGTCGAGGAGCGAAGCGTTTGCGATGTCCATCCCGGTGAGGTCGGCGACCATTTGTTGGAAGGTAAGCAAGGCTTCAAGCCGCCCTTGGGCGATTTCGGCCTGATAGGGCGTGTAGGAGGTGTACCAGCCAGGATTTTCTAGCACATTGCGCAGGATGACTGCCGGTGTGTGCGTGCCGTGGTAGCCGAGACCGATCATCGGTTTTCTTGGAGCGTTCTTTGCGGCGATGGCACGTAGGCGCGCAAGCGCCTGCTTTTCGTCAAGGGGTGGGCTGAGGTTTAGTGCCCTGGGTAGGCGGATGGTCTGCGGCATGGCTTGCTTGACGAGTTCGTTGGTGTCGGCAACGTCAATCGCAGCACAGATGCGGACGATTTCATCCGAGGAAGAGCCTAGGTGGCGGGAAGCGAAATCGTCGTGGCGGATGAGTTCGGCCAGGGTGGTCATGAGCTTATTCTTCGGCAATCGCGGATTGGTAGGCGACAGCATCCAGCAAGGTTGCCATGCCAGTATCGGTGGGGCGCAGTTTGAAGAGCCAGGCGGCGTAGGCATCGGCGTTGACGCTCTCGGGGGTATCGATTACAGCCTGGTTAACGGCGATGACTTCGCCCGCAAACGGGGCATAAACATCGGAAGCAGCCTTGACCGATTCGACGACCGCGCAGCTTTCCTTGGCCGCTAGCTTGCGGCCTATTTCGGGTAATTCGAGGAAAACGATGTCGCCCAGGGCTTCCTGGGCGTGGTCAGTGATACCGACTGCCACGGAGCCGTCGCCTTCAATGCGTGTCCACTCATGGGTGTCGGTGTACTTCAATTCGACGGGAACTTTGCTCACGGGAACCTCCAGTAGGGGTGTGGGAAAGCAGTGTGTAATGGGAGTCGGCGCGTGTCAGGCAAGTGCCTTGCCGTGGCGAACGAAAGGCAATTTGACCGTATGCGCGGATAGGCGCTTGCCCCGGATTTCGACTTCGACTTCTTCGCCCGTGTTAGTGTGTAGCGGCAACCGCGCAAAGGCGATGGATTTTTCCAGGGTTGGCGAAAAACTACCGCTGGTCGTCTCACCCGCGCCAGTGGCGGTAAACACTGGCATGTTGGCGCGCAGCACACCGCGTTTTTCGAGCACGACCCCGAGCAGCTTGCGGGTGGCGGGATTGGCTTCGAGAGCGGCGCGTCCGCTGAAGGCGCGCGCCGGGTCGCTGAAGTCGACCGTCCAGGCAAGCCCTGAATCAAGGGGCGAGACGCTTTCATCCATGTCCTGACCGTAGAGATTCATCCCGGCTTCGAGGCGCAAGGTGTCGCGCGCACCCAGGCCGCAGGGCTGCACCCCGGCGCCGAGCAGCGCCTGCCAGAGCGCTGCGGCCTGACCGGCGGGCAGGGTAAGTTCAAAGCCGTCTTCGCCAGTGTAGCCGGTGCGGCCAATAAAAATGTCACCGATTTGCGCGCTGGAAAACGGAGACAGCGTTTCACTGCCGGCTTTTAGATTGGGGAGCGCCCGCCAAATTTTCTCCCGCGCTTTCGGCCCCTGCACGGCGATCATCGCAAGGTCGCGCCGTTCGGTGAGGCTGACGTTAAAACCGTGATTGGCGATGTGCCTGCGCATCCAAGCCACGTCTTTCGCAGCAGTGCCTGCATTAACAACGATCCTGTAGCGCTCGTCACTGAATCGGTAGACGATGAGATCATCGATCACGCCGCCGTCTTCACGCAACATGCAGGAGTAGAGTGCCTTGCCGGGAACACCTGTACGGGCGAGCCGGACAACGTCGTTGGCGATTAAGGCGCGCAGCCAGACGGTGGAGTCGAACCCTTCAAGGTCGAGCGCGAGCATGTGCGAGACATCGAACATGCCAGCGTCGCGCCGCACTGCATGGTGTTCATTGATTTGCGAACCGTAATTGATTGGCATGTGCCAACCGGCGAAATCGACCATCCGCGCACCAGCAACGAGATGGGCATCGTGGAATGGGGTATGGAGGGAAGGGGAGGCAGCATCACTCATAGGGGCGGCTCTCGCAGATTGAACGTGAAGGAGGACTCTCTCCCGAATCAACAGACGATAGCATCGCTTTGAAGAAAGCCGCAAGCATGGGTGTGTTGGATGCGTTAAACTCACGCTGTTTGGCAGAGGTTAGGTTGCTATTCCTGTCAGAGGGTTTATTTCGAAGCACTTAAAAGAGAAGCGCGGAAAACAAGATGTTCGAAGCTATTCGCAACAACAAACGTATCGCCCAGATCATACTGGGAATCCTCATCGTTCCCTTCGCTGCTTTCGGCCTCGGTTCCTATTTTGGGGATGGGCTTAAGGGCAGGGAAATCGCATCGGTGGGGGGGTCTTCCATTTCCCGGGACGAATTTGAACATGCCTTGGAAGAGCGCCGGAACTTGTTGCGGGAACAGCTTGGCAAAGCCGCAACCGCAGACATACTTGAATCCGAAAAGCTGCGGCAAGAGGTACTCGACCAACTCATCATCTGGCGGGTGTTGGCGCTTTACTCCAAGGAGATGCGCCTATCGGTTTCCCCCGGGCAATTACAACAGGTGTTGGCTGAAACTAAAGATTTTCAGGAAAACGGTCAGTTTTCGCTGGAACGTTACCAGGCATGGCTTGAGCAAGTGAGGATGAGCCCAGCGGGCTATGAGGCGCAAATCGCACGAGATTTGCTCGTTCGGCAATTGTGGGGTTCCATCGGCGGCTCATCGTTGGTTGCGCGTGATTCGGCGCGTCGCCTGCTCGTTGCCGAAGGCGAAGAACGGGTGGTGCGCGAGATGCGCTTCCCAGTCGCACCTCACTTGGCCAGCATCAAAATCGACGATGTGGCGATCCAGAAGTTCTACGACGATAATCCGGCGCGCTTCGAGCTTCCGGAGCGGATCAAGGCTGAATACCTCGTTTTCAGCGAGGGGGCTTTGCAGGACAGGGTCAAGATTGACGAGGCAGACATCGAGAAAACCTACCAGGATTTGGCAGGGGAACGGCAAGTGCGCCATATCCTGATCGAACTGGCTCCCAATGCGGATGCGGCTACAGAGGGTGCGGCCAGAAAACAGGCCGAAGAAATTACGACAGCCCTGCGTGCGAAACCTGACGATTTCCCGGCGCTTGCCAAGGAGAAATCACAAGACCCAGGTTCGAGCGAGGCGGGGGGCGACCTGGGCTATATCGCGCATGATGGGTCGATGGAACCGCCGTTTGAGGAAGCGGTGTTTGCGTTGAAACAGGGTGAAATCAGTGACCCAGTACGCACCAGATATGGGTTCCATGTCCTTCAGGTGACAGCTATCCAGAAACGGCCTCTCGACGAAATGCGCAACGAAATCGTCGCTCGGTTACGCAAACAGGCACTTGGGAAAGGGTTCAACGAGAAGGCCGATAAGTTCTCAGAGATGGTTTTCAACGAATCACCGGATAGCCTGCAACCGGCAGCCGAGGCTTTTGGGCTAAAAATCCAGCGTACTGACTGGATCAGCCGTGGGATGGATACTTTGGGAGAGTTTCGTAGTAAGGCACTGGTGTCAAACCTGTTTGAAGATGACGCGCTCAACCAGGGCCACAACACGCATGCTACTGACGTTGGGATCAACACGCTGGTGGCGGCGCGCGTGCTCGAACACGAAACCGCACGGCGTGAACCGCTCGAAGAGGTGCGCGGACAGATCGAGGCACAGTTGCGCCGCAATGAAGCGATGCGCATGGCGCGTGAAGAGGGTAGGGCGGTGCTGGAGTCGCTTGACCGAGGCGAGGCGACCAACAACGGTTGGAGTATCCCGCGCTCTTTCCGGCGTTCAAAACCGGATTTACCCCTTTTGGCCACACGCGCAGTGTTTGCTGCCCCGCTGTCGCACCTACCGGCTCGGGTGGCGGTGGAATTGCCTGATGACGCTTATGTGATCTATCAGATTGACACAGTCGAGCAACCGACCATCGACGATGACGACCCGCGTGTCGCCGCTCTGGCGAGGAAGTATGAGATTTTGCTCGGCAACAGCGATTTTAACTCTTTCATCCTCTCCCTGCGCGACCGTTACAAGGTCGTGACTAAGCAACTGGCGAACCAGGCGGAATAAAGATGTACCTCGTTTTCCTCCCTTCCTTTCTGGGCGAGGGAGGGGGGGTACGCAACGTTGGGATGGGGGTATTCAGGAAACTGCCCGCGCTTCGTTTATATCTCATGCGCGCGCAGTTCGCGTTCGATTTGGTAGATGTATCTCTGAATCTGGTTTGCAATCTGAATAGGCAAGGAAACGAAGCTGCAACCGAGGCGCAACACTTCCTTGCCATTGCCGAGGATGCGACGGCCGTAATTCCGGATTTCGAGGTCGACGCCAATAAGGCTACCGGACAGCTTCAGGTAGCAACCGGCGATTTGGTCACCCACAACTGGCGCGGTTTTGCTGAGCGGGATTTCTATGGACAAGCCGCCAGCGCTGATATCGATCACAGGAACTTCGGAGCTCTTTTTCCGGTTCTTCTGGCTTTGTTCGTGACTATGTTCGTTTTCCTGCGCGGGCAGGATGCATTTCAGGTTATGGAAAAGCGGTATTTGCAAGCGGAAAGCGTCACGGCGTTGCAGGCGCAAGATTTCGTCGGGAACGGGTGCGGCCAAGGTGGGATGGCCTTCGGCCGAAACCTCCATAAAGTTGGACAACCGGAACTGGATGCGAATCTTGTTGAGTTGGGTGACGCAGAGCAGCCGTTCTGCTTGCAGGCTGCGGCGGTAAATGGTTTCGTTTGAACTGGTATCAAGGAAAATCCAATCTTCACCTCCAGAAAGCATGATGATGGTGCTCAAGAAAGAGAGCCCGCCCGGGAGCAGGTGGACGCTGACGAGTGAACGGCTGTTGATCAATTCCCGGAGCAACTGGCGGATCTGATGACGTCCGCGCAAAAGGAACTCTTCCAACTCGTCTTCCTGCAAGGAAACGAGAAACTTGTTGTCAATTTGATCTGACATTGCCATTGTTCGCTTTGATGAGATGCTTATGAGGCGGTCTCTACGGCCAGACAATGGGTTTTATATCATGGGGGCGTATTACGAACCGTGTAACTTATCCTGATTTTGGAAGAACTCTGGCAGCGGGGGGCGGCGCGTCGATGCCCGCCTCGATGCGGTAGAGCCAGGCCAGCAATTCGGCGACTACGACATAGAGTTGTGGTGGGACGTGGGCATCGAGATCGACCTGCATGAGCAGGGAAACGAGTTCTGGTGACTCATGTACGTACACACCAGCTTCGCGGGCACAGGAAATGATTTCACGTGCAAGCAGCCCGCGACCTTTGGCGACGACCTGTGGCGCGCTGTCGCCGGGCGCATAGGTGAGGGCGACGGCTTCGTCGCGTGGCGAAAAATCGTCAGGATCCATCGCGATATTCCATAGACATGCCAGTAAGCGGCACCCCGGCGGCTTCTAGGGCTTCGGCCAGTTCATTGCGCCGGGTTTCGAGCTTGCCCACGGCAGCCTTGTCGTCGACCTGTAACCGCAGGGCTACGCCTTTTGCGCCCAATAACATGCGTGCCTCGACACCACCAAGGCGGGGCAGCGTCAATCGCAGGGTGGTGTCCCATTGCCCGCCGGCATCCTCGCCTCCCGCGTGCCCTTCGCCACGGGGGTCTTCAATGATCCATTCGAACATCTGGTTCGGCCATGCCATGCCATGCCAAATGTATTGGTGGCTGGCGAGGGATTCGAGCTGTTGATACACGATGGGTAGCAGGCGTTCGGCAATCGGGTTGTTGCGCATGGCTTCGGCCTGCTGGCCAGTAACTTCCCGTACCTGGGAGATGGATGGCTCGTTGCGCGCAAGAGCCTGCGCGGCGGCGTTGGCTGGGGTTGCGGCTGCGTTACCAGCGCGGGGAGATACCCCGGCATCTGTTGTGCTTCCCGCTCCTCCCGTGGTTTGGTTGGGGGCAGGCGGGGTCGCAGTGCCTAGTGTCGACGGGGAACCGGCAGTAGCGGGGTTTCCTGTTTGGGGTTGCCCGGTGCCCTGAGCCTGGGGTTCGTGCAACAACGTAGCGAGGTCGATTTTTCCCGCCAGCCATTGCACCTGATGCGCTTCATAGAACAACCCGCTTTGCGAGAGCGCCTGACGCAGCAAGGGAGCTAATTGCGCACTGGTAGAGGCAAGTTGCGCGCCGGAGCTAACCAATTGCACACTTGTGGGGGCAAGTTGCGTATTAGCGGCAGGTTGCGTGCCAACCGTGGCGGGTCGCGCATTGGCGGTGACGGTAGCGGCAGTTTGTACGATAGCGGCTTGCGGATCGGCGACATTCCCGGCGGGTGAACCGGACGCTGGGAGGGGAGTCTGGAAGAGGGGTTGGCCATTCAACAGTATGGCGGGTTTTGCGACGGGCTGGCCTGTGAGTAAAAAACTGATGAGCTGCCCAGTTGGACTCAAAGAAGGTCGAGCCGAACTGGCGTTTGCGCCGTCCGCCGGTGTTGCTAACCTCGAGAGCACCATCTTGGGGGAGACGTTAGTAGCGACCAGTTCAAGCGTGTCGCCCGGATTTGCCGAGGCGTTCAGGGCAAGCGTGACCTGCTGCCCAGCCACCAGGGCGCGGAAAGTGCCGTCGGGTAAAGTGCGTTGCAGGGTGGCTAAAAAACGTTGTCCTGGAATCAGTTCCTGTAATTGAGTTTGAATGTCGCGTGCCCGGTTCAAACCTGCGACGGGCGGCGAAGTTTCGAAAAAACTGGCTTCGTGCAAAAAGCGCAGACGGGCGGCGAGATCAGAAGGGATCATGTTTCATGCCGAACCATCAACCTCCGGGTGCTTCCAGGCTGCCGTAAGCCTCGCGTACGGCACGACCCTTGACTTCGACGGCGAGTTGTTGGCGTGCCTGTTCGCGCGCCGGTTCCACTAGGCTGCGGATTTCATGGTCAAGACGCTGAATCTGGGTAAGCAATGTCGCCAATTCTTCCATATCTTCCGCTTTAGGGGGCGAGGACGGACGGGTAATGGCCATATCGCGGAGGTTTGCGGCTTGACGTTCGATTTCAGTCAACCGATCCCAATCACGCGTGCGTGCCGTTTCAACCATTGCTTCGTAGATTGCAAACAGGGTATGGGCTTCCGCCAGGCTGAGGGTGCGTATTTCTGCCGCATTTTGGTTAGCTGAAGTCATACTGGGGCTCCCACGTATTGGTGTTTTTGAGTAATGACGATTATTATGAGTAGCATTTTATCCATGAGATAGAACATTATCAGAGGAATACGCCGTGGAAAAGTCAAAGAATCATTGTATGGAATTGCCAGCTGCCGTTACGCTGGTCTGCAAAATAATGTCGTAGGGTCAGGGAGACGGTGCGAAAGGCAATATCGTTCCAGGGTATCCTATTTTCATGAAAAATTTCGGTTTCAAGCGATTCCTCACCAGGGTGAAAACCAGTGTCGAGCAACCTGGCTCGGTAGAAAATGTGCACCTGGCTGATGATAGGTACGTCAATGAGGCTAAACATCTCCCCTATTTCGATTCGCGCACAAGCTTCCTCCAGCGTTTCCCGCATAGCCGCATCGGCGGTACTTTCTTGTGTTTCCATGAAGCCGGCAGGGAGCGTCCATTTGCCATACCGGGGTTCGATAGCCCGTCGGCACAGCAGGACGCCGTTTTCCCATTTCGGGATAGTCCCGACGACCAATTTTGGGTTCCGGTAGTGAATCATGCCGCAACTCGCACAGACATGACGAGACCGTGTGTCGCCAGGGGGAATTGCTAGGGCGACGGGGGCACCGCATTCGGAGCAGTAATTCATGATGGGCTCGACCTGTCCTTGGGTTACCCCAGTATGAATAGCGGGGATTGCGCTTAACACATGCCTAATGTGCTGCGGGAGAAGCTCAATGATGCCATATGAGGGAAATCTTTTCCGCACCATGGGCATACGACACACTTTGCGGTAAACCTAACCATGCGGAACGATACGGATGCATTAAAGTGCCAGCACGTAGGGACACTTGACCGCGTAATGCGAATGTTGTGACGCAAGTCGCGGTCGATAGTTATTTCGGTTCACTTTTCCGGCTCCATAGCTTATGCCGACTCCAATTGATCTGAATCGTTTTGCCCAGATTAAGGCGACTGGGCATCTTCCTTCCCCGCGTGGCGTCGCGCTGGCGATTATGCGTATAACGCATGACGAAACTGTTTCAACAGCTGAATTGGCGCGAACCATCAAAGTTGACCCCGCATTTGTCGGCAGGCTCATCAAAGCGGCCAACAGTGCGGCTTTCCGGCAGCGTGCGATTGTGTCGGTGCAGGAAGCCTTGATGGTGGTGGGGATACCGACAGTACGTGCGATGGCACTCGGTTTTTCGCTATTGTCGAATTACCGCAAAGGGGCTTGCCCAGGGTTTGATTACATGCGGTTCTGG
This sequence comes from Betaproteobacteria bacterium, assembly GCA_009781085.1. Taxonomy (GTDB): domain Bacteria; phylum Pseudomonadota; class Gammaproteobacteria; order Burkholderiales; family Rhodocyclaceae; genus WRNU01. Next base: position 3,433 of record WQYV01000007.1, on the reverse strand, counting down.
TCATCGTCGGTCATCATGGCACTGACCATGCAGACGTTGTCGCCGCGCACACGCGTGGTTGCCGCCGACGAGCTTTTCAGTGTCGGCTTGCTGGCACGGATTGGCGAATTAGCGCTGGCGACCGTTTATCCGGCCAGGTACGGGCAATTGCTTGCTGAAGCTGCAGCGGCCAAGCCGGGACGCGACCTTTTGGAACTGGAACAGCAGGCATTCGCAATGACCCATTCAGACTTGGGTACGGCGATGCTCATGGACTGGGGGATACCGCCTGTATTTACTGAACCAGTACGCTATTTCGAGCGTCCCTTGGAAGCGTTTTTTGCTACCGATGGACGCGAAATGGTGATCATGCAGTGCCTGATTCTCGCCAAGTGCGTGGCTGACATCTGCTTGAGCAAATCGGACGAGCAGCGCTTACTGATCGGAAAGGCGATACGTCTGGCCGCACACCTGGGATGTACGCGCGAGGCTTTCATCGACGACTGCAACGAAATTGCACGCCAGTGGTTTGAGTGGAGCAAACTGCTTCAACTCAGCGCAGTGGAATTGCCTGCATTCGATAGTCTGGGTGGCGTCGGGGCTGAGGCATCGGGAGCCAAGGTACTGCCCAAGAAGGGTGGGTTCGACGACGAAGCACCGCCCCATGTGGAGGCTGTACCCGATGTACGGGCGTTGCTGGTTTCGAGCGATGCCGTCACGTGCGGACAGTTATCCAAGACATTGGGTGAGTTGGGTATCAAGGTATTCGAGTGTCCCGGCCTGGACGGTTTCATGGAGCATATCCTTGATATACAGCCACAGATGCTGGTGCTGGACATGGAAGGCGACGAAGCGCGCATTAGTCGCCTGATCCGGACGATACGCGCCTCTCGGTTCGGGAGGGGTATCTTCATCTTATTGCTGCTGCCTACCCGCGATGAAAGGCATCTTGCGGCTATTGAAGCCGGGGCTGACGATTTTTTCACCAAACCTACTGGAACAAGAATGTTGCGGGCGCGGCTGAACACGGCCTTACGGGTCGTCCTGTTGCAGCAGGATCTGGAACATGAACGCGAGGAACTGCGGCACTTCGCCGCCGAACTGGCCATTTCCAACCGATCCTTGCAGGAAGCCGCGCTCACCGATTCGCTAACGGGTTTGCCTAATCGCCGCTACGCAATCGAGCGTATGCAACAGGAATGGGCTGCTTCGGATCGCAGCGCACGTTCCCTGGCATGCATGGTCGTCGACCTTGACAGCTTCAAACAAATCAACGACGTATATGGGCATGATGTCGGAGACATGGCCTTGCGGCTGGCCTCCGAAACCATGCGCCGGATGTTGCGCGGGCAGGATGTAATTTGCCGCACGGGAGGCGACGAGTTTTTGGTGATCTGCCCGGAAACTTCGCAGGAAGAGGCGATCGCTTGCGGCGATCGGCTACGCAAGGAAATCGAAAACCTGACAGTCACCAACGAAGATAAAGTGTTGCGCTTGTCGATCAGCGTTGGCGTGGCGGTGCGGGATGAAACCATGGCCAGCGGCAGCGACCTGATCAAAAAAGCCGACTGCGCCACCCTCTGTGCAAAGCGGCAGGGGCGTAACCAAGTCGTGTCCAAGCTTGATACAGAGGATGATGACTCCGTGGATAGCTTTACGCGCACGTATTTTACCTGATGGTGGCAGAACTTCGTTCAATATTGATTCCGGGAATTTTTTAAGTTAAAAGCCATGGATTCCTCGATATGGTTCAGAAGAGCCTTCGGCTCCATAGGCGATTGCCTCCCTCCCTCCATGGAGAGGCGGCGCGAAGCGCCGGAGTAGTTCGTTTGGTACGAATTCGTCATGGTCGTGCCGTATTTTACAATGCAACAAGGGAAATCCGCGTGGATGCCGGTAACGGTATTGGAACGTGAATTATTCATCTTGTGAGTACCGGGAACCTGGCTTAGGTTAGGCGTGTCAGTCCTTTGAAGGTGGTATTTTCCAATGAAGCACCCAAATTTCCAGGCCGAAATCCGGGAATTGAACATTGCGTATCTGATGCTCGCACAAAAAATGCTGCGCTGCGATCGGGAAACCGCCATGTTTCGATTGGGTGTCGGCAAAGCGTTGGCGGATTTTATCGAAAGCCTGTCGGCGGCTAAGCTGGTCAAGATGGCTGACAACCCGGTATTGATCCCGCGTTTCCGCCTTGATGACGAACATATCGCCCGTCTGATGGCCGGGGAGGGACGGGACGAGACAGCTTCCACATTGCACGCGGCTATCATTGCAGCCAACCGTTCGGCTGAAGAGGTCATGTAACCTTGCTCCTGGAGAGAGGGCAAATGAAAAACAAACGAATCATTGACGAGGCACAAGACATCCAACGCGCAGCCGAGATGGTGCGGCTGGGTGCCCGTATGCAAATGCTCGAAGCCGAGACGCAATTAAGCCGTGAAAAACTGCTTAGAATCTACAAGGAAGTGCGCGGTGTTTCCCCCCCGAAAGGGATGTTGCCGTTTTCGACTGACTGGTTCATGACTTGGCAGCCAAATATGCATTCCTCGCTTTTTATGGGTTATTACCGCTATTTTGAATACTGCGAGGGATTGAGCGGGCTAGACGCAATCATTAAGGCATATCACCTTTATCTCGACCAGATTGAGGCCGGGAAGGTGGAACCGGTATTGAGTTTGACCAGAGCCTGGACATTGGTGCGTTTTTTTGCCGCTGACCTCCTGCAACTGTCCGAATGCCACAGTTGCGGCGGAAGTTTCGTTGCGCATGCACATGATCCGAAGCGCGGCTATGTATGCGGGCTGTGCAATATGCCCTCGCGTGCGGGCAAAACCCGGCAGGCGGCAGTACGCAAGACGCACGACCTGGAAATGGCAGAACTCTGAGCCAGACAGCGTCCGGCCTTAAGCGATGCAACAAAAAAGCTGTTCAGTGGACAGCTTTTTTTATTCTAGCTACAAGTTTTCACGGCGGGGCCGCAGGAACTCATGCATTGTGTGAATCCACCCGCTGCTTTGGAATAGCCCGTGTATCTGCTCATTGGTTACGTCATCATTCTCGCTTCTGCGCTGGGATCGTTTGCAGTGCATGGCAGTGTCATGGCGCTTTGGGTTCCAGCCGAATATGTGGCCATCTTTGGGTTGTTTATCGGCGGCTTTGTCGCCAGCAACGGCTCCAAGACGATTAAGTCCTCGATCAAGTCTTTGGGTCTGGCATTCAAAGGTTCAAAGTACAACCGGGCACTTTACGTCGACCTGCTTTCATTGCTTTTTGAACTGCTTACCAAGGTGCGCAAGGAAGGCTTGATGTCGATAGAGAACGATGTCGAGGCTCCAGGTTCCAGCCCAATTTTTGCGAAATACCCAAAAGTTGCTTCCGACCATCATATGGTCGAGTTCATGTGCGACTACCTGCGCATGATGGTGGGCGGAAACCTCAATGCCTTCGAGAT
>WQYV01000006.1 GCA_009781085.1 Betaproteobacteria bacterium | reverse complement strand
TGTTGGAGTATTTCAAAGGATGGTTACTTTATTCTAGGCGGAGCTTTCCCAAAAAACGTTGGAAAACAAAGATTTTCCCTGTTAAAAGAAAAACTGCAAAAGCAAGGCTTTTCTTTTGGGGAAGCTCTCAAAACGGAAGCATGTTTGGTTTCAATGCCGCACGGTATACGCGATTTTTGCGTTGGAAAGGACAGAGCCTTTTGATTGGAGAGGCCGCTGGTTTTATCAGCCCCTCATCCCTTGAAGGAATTAGCTATGCGCTTAATAGCGCCTATGAGTTAGCAAAAGTGTTCAATTCTGGTAACATCAACCCTATCTGGAAAATTAGTTTGAAGCTGATACCGATGAAAATAAAGCTGCTTTTGAAATATTTGAAATTACCGTTCATGTATCATCCGTTCTTACGGAAGCTTATCATGAAAACAGGGTTTAATAGTATCAATGTTACGGACGAGCCAAACGCTACATGATCTAAAAATCGGAATTGGATTAACGTCACAAACGTAGATTTGTGGGACTTGCCGCCAGAGTAAACGTTCCGGTTGTAGTTATGTCAATACAGTCAGATCATCTATAAATTGTTGTATGTTGTAACACATTAGGGAAAGGAACAGGGCGTGACGTTCGAAAAATTCAGGTTAGATATCCCTGAGTACGGTACGACCCAACGGCAGGCACGCTTTGCAGCAAGGCCAAACTTCGCCGTTTGCCAGAGCAATTCCGCAAAATAGGCTATTGTTCAAGGTCGACTAAAGAATCGGGTGCTTCACAGGAAACATTTTCTCTCTTGCTCTTGACGCGCAAGACGGTATCTACGCTCAGGGACGGCGGCGCCAAACATATCCAACCCCGGCGCTTGGAGCGCCCCGTCCCGAGAGCCTCGGCATAGCTGAAAACGCCTCGCACAGGCTCATCCTTCTCTCCGCCTTCATGGCCCTCGCCCAAAAAGACAGAAAACAATCAGGTCCCTGTGAACAGCACAATGGTTATCTCATTGATTGTAAAAAATTTTTGATGCAATGGCTCTGGTGAATATGCGCCGGTTGCAGCGAGGGGGTTTGGCATCATGCTAAAATATCATGATTTGCGGCTATTTATCACGCCGTTACCAACAGGGCGAACCGGCATTGTTCCCGATTCCGGCGCGTCTCCTGACACTTAACCGATCCTGAACACTGGAGAAAACATGTCCGCCTCGCTTTTTGCTACCGTCGAAATGGCGCCCCGTGATCCTATCCTTGGATTGACCGAAGCTTTCAATGCCGATACGCGCGCTGAAAAGGTGAATCTCGGTGTCGGTGTATATTATGATGGCAACGGCAAGCTGCCGTTGCTGGCCGCCGTAAAAGCTGCCGAGGAAGCTCGTATGAAGGCTCTGCCCGCACGCGGCTATCAACCCATCGACGGAAACGCTGTCTACAACCAGGCAGTGCGCGATCTGCTTTTCGGCAAGGGGTCGGCGCGGGCAGACGATGGTTCGGTCTTTACCATCCAGGCGCTTGGCGGTACGGGTGCGTTGAAGGTCGGCGCTGATTACTTGAAAAAGCTCTTGCCGCAAGCCACGCTTTATATCAGCGACCCTTCCTGGGAAAACCATCGCGCGTTGTTCGAGACGGCCGGTTTTACGGTAGAAACCTATCCCTACTACGATCCGGCCACACGCGGTGTCGATTTCGCCGCCATGAAGCAAAAGCTCAACGCCCTGCCGCCGCAGTCCATCGTGTTGCTGCACGCTTGCTGTCATAACCCGACCGGAGCCGACCTCGTCGATAGCCAATGGCAGGAAGTCGTTGCAACCTGCAAGGAAAAAAGCCTCGTGCCCTTCTTGGATATGGCCTATCAGGGCTTTGCCGATGGTATTGAGGAAGATACCGCTGCTGTACGCGCCTTTGCCAGGGCTGGGATGCAGTTCTTTGTCTCTTCCTCGTTCTCCAAAAATTTTTCCTTGTACGGCGAACGGGTGGGGGCGCTATCCATCATTACTGCAAGCAAGGAAGAAGCTGCGCGGGTCGGCTCCCAGGTCAAGCGCGTCATCCGCACTAATTATTCCAACCCGCCCACGCACGGTGGCGCAATCGTGGCTGCTGTCCTTGGTAGCCCGGAATTGAGGGTGATCTGGGAAGGAGAACTCGCTGGGATGAGGAACCGCATCCGCGACATGCGTTCGGGTCTTGCGAATGCGCTTAAGGCGGAAGGCGTGTCGAAGGATTTCTCCTTCATCGCCAAACAGCGCGGCATGTTCTCTTTCACGGGGCTGACGAAGGAACAGGTTGAAAAGCTCCAAGCTGGGTTTGGTATTTACGCCGTCTCTTCTGGGCGCATCAATGTGGCGGCTCTGAACGACAAAAACCTGCCTGCCGTGGCGAAGGCGATTGCGGCGGTATTGTGAAGTTGTAACCTCCCTCTCCCGCAGTGGGGAGAGGGAGCTGTGCGAACGCCCTAGTCCTTCTGCGTTTCGACCTGTTGCAGTGGTTCCTCGACAAGTACGGCTGCGGGTCGAGGTTTGCGGCCACGGCGGGCGGGTTTTTCCGGCAAACTAGTGTCGAGTTGGGTTTTTTTCTCTGAACTGGTCTCGATCATGACGAGTCCCGCCTCTTCCAATGAACCAAAAAGGTCAGCCGTCGCGGAAGCGGTTTTTTTCTCGGGTATGGGTATGGCTCCCGCCCCTTTTGTTGTTTCCGCTACCCGGGCGGTGGCGGCGGGCGTCACGATGACGGGCATGATGGTGGCTGGTGCTTCTTCGGTTGCTAAGCCGTTTTCCCGGATCAGGGGCAAGGGAATCAGATCATCATCGTTGCGGCACTGCGGCGCTGCGGATGCCGAGGTGGTTTCCTGCATAGGCAAGGGCTCGAACGGCTGGCCGATGGCGACAGGAAACGCATCCGGTGAAGGGACTGACATTGCTGCAGGGGGGGCATCGAATGGCAAACCAGCTGCGATGGGTAAGGATCCCTCCAGCGTGCCATCAGCAGCCTCCGGGGTTTTCGGCAGTGCGTCGCCGGTTCCGGCAGGGCGCCCTCGGCGGTTGCTGCGGCGGCTGCGGCGCTTTTCAGGCAAAGTCTCAGCATTGGCTACTTGGGCATTGGGTTCGTCTGAAGCCAGGATCTGCACGGCAGCCTGCTTGGCTTCAGTGGGTTCTACGATGTCCGAACGTTGCGCTGCAGGCGCAGGGGTTTCCGGCGCGGCAGGCGCCTGGGCGGAGGTTGGGATGCCTTCCTCGTCGACGGCTTTGTCTCGGCGACGACGGTGGTTGGTGCTGGCTTTCGCATTGTCGGCTCCAGATGCACGCACTGGGGTCTCAGGACGTTCCTGGCGTTCTCCCTGAGGTTTGGGTTGACGCTGCGGCTTTTCCTGCGCGGAACCCTTTTCGGCGGCGCGGCCATTTTCCCTTTCGGGGCGTGATCCCCGGTCATTGCGGGCGTTGCCATTACTGCGGTTCCCACGTTCGTTGTTGCGGTTGTTGCGTTGCTCGCCGCGGGAAGAACGGGGTTCGCGGGGTACGGGGACGACGGTTTCTATTTTCTCGTGGGGTTTTCCGGCAGACAGACTGCCAAACCACTGCATGAAGCGCGTGAGAAGCCCCGTAGCTTGCGCTTGCGGGGCAGGGGACGTTCCAGGCGAAGGCTGCAAGGGGGGGATGTATTTGACGGCGGCTTCTTGCCGTGTGACCTTGTCGCTGCTACGGTTGTTGCCGGTGGGGATTTCTTCGTCAGGTTGCTGCACGAGTTGGTAGCTGGCAACGAGCTTGTCGTCTTGGTTGAGTTGATCGTGCCGCAGGCGCGTAACCTCATACATCGGGGTTTCCATGTGACGGTTGGGCACGATGAGGAGTTGAATTTTGTGACGGGCTTCGACCCTGTCAATGTCGATCCGCTTCTCGTTGAGTAAGAAGGTGGCGACATCAACCGGGGCTTGCAGGTGCACGGCGCCGGTGTTCTCTTTCATCGCTTCTTCTTCGATGATGCGCAGGATGTGCAGTGCCGAGGATTCGGTGCTGCGGATATGACCCGTCCCGGTGCAACGCGGGCAGGTGATGTAGCTAGTTTCGGCCAGAGCGGGGCGCAAGCGCTGGCGGGAGAGTTCGAGAAGGCCGAAACGGCTGATCTTGCCAGTCTGTACGCGGGCGCGGTCGTAGCGCAGGGCATCGCGCAGGCGGTTTTCAACTTCGCGCTGGTTTTTGGCGGATTCCATGTCGATGAAGTCGATGACGATAAGGCCACCCAAGTCGCGCAGGCGGAGCTGCCGAGCGACTTCTTCGGCGGCTTCGAGGTTGGTGCGCAGTGCCGTTTCCTCAATGTCCGCGCCTTTGGTGGCACGTCCCGAATTGACGTCGATGGCGACGAGTGCCTCGGTGTGGTCGATGACAACCGCACCACCGGAAGGGAGGGCAACTTGGCGGGAATAGGCCGATTCGATCTGGTGTTCGATCTGAAAGCGCGAGAAGAGCGGGACATCGTCGCTGTAACGCTTGATGCGGTTGACGTTGGCCGGCATGACATGATCCATGAACTGACGGGCCTGATCGTAGATGCCGTCGGTGTCGATAAGGATTTCACCAATATCGGGTTGGAAGTAGTCGCGGATAGTGCGAATGACGAGGCTGCCTTCCTGATAGATGAGGAAAGCGCCGTTCTGTTTGCGCGCTGCGCCTTCGATGGCCGTCCAGAGTTGCAGCAGGTAGTTGAGGTCCCATTGCAGTTCTTCGATGCTGCGGCCAATGGCTGCGGTGCGCGCAATATGGCTCATGCCCTGCGGCACTTCGATCTGATCCCGGATTTCGCGCAGTTCGGCGCGCTCTTCGCCTTCAATGCGGCGCGAAACGCCGCCGCCGTTCGGGTTGTTCGGCATCAGGACAAGGTAGCGGCCCGCCAGCGAGATGTTGGTGGTGAGCGCTGCGCCCTTATTGCCACCGCGCTCGTCCTTTTTGACCTGGACAATCAGCTCCTGGCCTTCGCGCAGGACTTCGCGGATACCCGTACGGGGATCCGCACCGGGTTTGAAGTAGGAACGGGAGATTTCCTTGAAAGGCAGAAAACCATACCGCTCCGAACCATAGTCGACGAAAGCGGCTTCGAGGCTTGGCTCGATATGAGTGATGGTTGCCTTGTAAATGTTGCCTTTACGTTCTTCCTTGTTGGCCGATTCAATGTCGAGGTCAATCAGTTTTTGGCCGTCAACGATTGCGACGCGTAATTCCTCGGCCTGCGTCGCGTTAAAAAGCATGCGTTTCATTTTGGGTCGTTCTCCCGCGCCAATACGCACGGGCAGGTACGACCGGCGCGCCATCGCGCTGATCCGGAGTTCAGGAGCGGTTGTGTTGGGCTGCTTTCATCCGGTAGTGCAATCCTAGGCTGTGATGGGTTGGCTGGTCGTATTCTTCAGTTGTCCTTGCCTCGGCCTTGGCCGTGGGCAGGGACATTTGATCCTGCGGTTTTGCGTACTGCGAGTTGTTTGTATCTCCAGCCGTATAGGCTGGATGGGTGTGTCGAAAAAAAGGTCATTGCGCTATCATCGCCACCTTTCGGTGCCCGTGGACAACGCACGGCAAGTCGGGAGCGCACATGGCGGCTCGGGCTCCGTCACTTTCCATCACCTTTTGGTGCATAGCGTGCCGGTCGCAACCGACCTCAAGCCGGGGCGGATTATATTCATGATGATGGAACAAGGCAAAGGAAACATTGTTAGGTACGAGAAAATTGACGAATCCGCTGCCGGGCAGCGGATCGATAATTATTTTTTGCGCATCGCGAAAGGCGTGCCAAAAAGCCATATTTACCGCATTTTGCGTGCAGGTGAGGTGCGTGTGAATGGGCGGCGGGTATCGCAAACATACCGCCTTGCTGTTGGCGATCAAGTGCGGGTTCCGCCGCTGAGGCTGGCCAAACCGCTTGTGTCCTCTCCCTTGCTCCTGCCTGTGGGCAAGCCCTTGCCCGTGGCGTTTGAGGACGAATGTTTCATGGTGGTGAATAAGCCCGCAGGGCGTGCTGTGCATGGCGGCAGCGGGATCGATTTCGGTGTAATCGAGCAGTTGCGCACCCAGCGGCCCGAACTGAAGATGCTGGAGCTTGTGCATCGGCTCGACCGGGAAACGTCCGGCCTGTTGCTCGTGGCAAAGAAGCGTTCGGCGCTGACCGCGTTGCAGGACATGATGCGCAAGGGGCATGTGGAGAAACGTTATTTCACTCTCGTCGCCGGTCAATGGCCGAATCCGCTGCAACACGTGCGTGCGCCGCTGTTCAAATATCTCACCGAGAGCGGGGAGCGCCGCGTCAGGGTGAGCGAGGAGGGCAAACCGGCGCATAGTATCGTGCGTCTTCTCAAACACTGGCGGCAGTTCAGCATGCTTGAAGTCGAACTGAAAACGGGGCGTACCCATCAGATACGGGTGCATCTTTCCCATCTCGGTTTTCCGATCGTGGGCGACGACAAATATGGGAATTTTCCGCTCAACCGGATTCTCATAGACGATGGATTGCGCCGGATGTTCCTGCATGCCGCAAAACTTGCCTTCATCCATCCGATAAAAGGTGGAGAATTGATGTTCGATGCACCGTTGCCTGCGGAATTGCAGGACTTTGTTGCGCGACTTGATGAATCGGAGTCTGAAAGATAACCACCCCGGCGCTTCGCGCTAACCGACCCCGTCGGCTTTGCCGCCACCCCTCCACGGGGGGGAATAACCATCCGGTTCCCTCGGGGTATCCCTCCAGAGAGAGGAATGGGTATAAATGGAGACTGAAATGCCTGTTTCGTTTCTGAGCGTGACCGACGACTCTGGTGTGGTCATCGCTCCGGAATGGTTTGCCCGTGCTGAACCCGTGCATCGCCAATTGCGTGACAGGCTGACGCCGGGGTTTGATGCCTGGAGGCAAATCCTGGAAACCGTTTTTGCCAATGGTGGGCGCATGACGCTCGCGGTGGAGGGTGAAACGGTCAAGGGAGTTGCCTTGTGGCGCATCATCGAAAACACCTACGAAGGTCGCTGTCTGTATCTGGATGATTTGGTGGTCGATGAGGCTTACCGTTCACAGGGGATCGGCAAGCGTCTTATCAATTGGTTGGAGGATGAGGTGTGGGCACGTTCCTGCGTGGCGTTGGCGCTGACCTCCGGTGTCGTGCGCAGCGAGGCGCATCGGTTTTACTTGCGGGAAGGTTTTTTCATTGCGTCCTTCTATTTCCGGAAGAAGCTGAGATAGGAGTCAGGCCAGTAGCAAAAACAGCGCTGGGCGTCTGGCAAGCATGGGCGGTGGGGTTCTGCGCCAGTCGGCAATGGCAAGGGTGCGCAGGTATTCGTTGGTGGTGGCGAGTTCGCGCGCAATGCACAGGCGGGTTGTCGGTTGGCAGATGCGGAGCAGGGCGGCGAACAGGTGTTCGTTGCGGTAGGGCGTCTCGATGAAGATTTGCGTGCGGGCGAGTCGCCGGGATTCGTCTTCAATCGCACGTAGCCGCCGGTCGCGGTCACCCATCGCGGACGGCAGGTAGCCGTGGAAGGCAAAGTTCTGTCCGTTGAGGCCGGAACCCATCAGACCGAGCAGGATGGATGACGGGCCGACCAGCGGGACGACGCGCACATCAAGGGCATGGGCGCGGGCAACGAGGCGCGCGCCGGGGTCGGCGACAGCCGGGCAACCGGCGTCCGACATCAAGCCGACGTTTTCGCCTTTGAGGGCCGGGGCAAGCAGGGTATCCAGCATGTGGTCGCCGCCTTCGGCAGGTAACTCACGGATATCGGTGTCACGCAACGTGCCGGGGAATTCGATGCGCTTCAGGTGGGCGCGGGCGGTGCGGGCGTTTTCGACCACGAAATGACGGATACCGGCAGCGCAGGACTGTGCAGCGGCGGGGAGAAAATCCGTCCAGGGCGCATCTCCCAGGCTGGTGGGGATGAGTATGAGCGCGCCCGGTGCACTCATGGCAATTCCACGCCTGCCGCACGGAGCATTCGGGTCAGCACGATCAGGGGTAATCCGATAAGGGCGGTGGGGTCGTCGCCCGAGAGCGCGTCGAGCAGCGTGATGCCCAATCCCTCGCACTTGGCGCTGCCCGCGCAATCGAGCGCTGGTTCGCGCTCAAGGTAGCGGCGAATTTCAGGCTCGCTCAACGGGCGGAAGCGCACACGAGTAAGAATGTTTTCGCATTGCTCATGTCCGTTGTGCCCGTCGATGAGGGCGACGGCGGTATGGAAGAGCACTTCTTGCCCACTCATGCGTTGCAGTTGGGTCATTGCGTTTTCGACGGTGCCCGGTTTGCCGAAAATCTCCGCGCCGAGGGCGGCTACCTGGTCGCTGCCGATGACGAGCGCGCCTGGCTGCTGCTGGGAGACATCGCGTGCCTTGGCGAGTGCCAGCCGTTGGGCGAGGCATTCGGGGGCTTCACCGGGCAGTCGGGTTTCATCGGTTTGCGGACTGGATGTTTCGAAAGGCAATCCGAGACGTTCAAGCAACTGGCGACGATAGATGGAAGTTGAGGCGAGGACGAGGCGGGGTGGGGACGCGTACGAGCGTGCATTCATATTGGGGGAGATGGGGGAAATTTTGACAGGAAAAGAAAAGAATAATACTATCCGCCGCTTATGTTCGAGCAAGACACTACTGGGACGGGTGCTGGCCGTATCGCTGACGTTTTCAAGTTTGCCGCCGGGGGCGGCATGCTGGAGGGCGAAGTGCCTGTGGGGCATCTTGACCGGCTCGCGGATCAACTCGCCGCCGATGGAGGCATGGTATGCTGGAGACTTTCCGGCAGCCTTGATGTCGAGGGTAAGCCCAGGCTTGATCTCGCCATAAACGGACGGCTGGTGTTGCGTTGTCAGCGTTGTCTCGGTGGGTTAGATTGGGATTTGGCAATCGGGACGGCCTTGTTACCGGTTCGTACCGGGCAGGATTTACCAGGGGACGACCTGGGGAATGACGAGGTCGATGTGGTCGAAGCCGACAGCAGTGGCGGGTTCGATGTGTTGTCGCTTGTCGAGGATGAAATCATCCTCGCGTTGCCAATAGCGCCTAGGCATGCGGATTGCGGGATACCGGAGGCGGTGGGAACAAATGGCAGCGAGCGCGGTCAACATTTTTTTACCGCGCTCGCTGGCTTGCAAAACAAGTGAATTTTGTAATTTAGGAGTATTTCATGGCTGTCCAACAAAACAAAAAGTCGCCATCCAAGCGTGGCATGCATCGCGCTCATGATTTTCTGAGCACGCCGCCGCTGGCCGTCGAACCGACCTCGGGAGAGATCCACCTGCGGCATCACATCAGCCCAAACGGTTTCTATCGCGGTAAGAAGGTGACAAAGGGCAAAGACGACTAAGTTTTGCGTCCGGGTATCCGGAAAATCGGCGCAGGCGCGTAGAGGCCCTCGCCGTTTTTTTCGTCCGGATTTGTCATAGGGGGAGCGATGAATATCACCATTGCAGTGGATTGCATGGGGGGCGATCACGGTTCGGTTGTTACCGTACCGGCTGCGCTGGCTTTTTTGAGTAAACATCCCGATGCCGGGGTGATTCTCGTCGGGCGCGAGGAGGAGTTGGCTCCCCTGGTAAAAGATGCTCGGGCCGGGCTGAAGTCTCGGCTACGCATTCACAATGCAACCCAGGTGGTAGGCATGGACGAGGCGCCTACGAGTGTGCGATCCAAGAAAGATTCCTCTATGCGCGTGGCACTCCACCTGGTCAAGCACGGCGAGGCCCAGGCCGCGGTGTCGGCGGGCAATACCGGCGCGCTGGTGATGATTTCCCGTTTCGCGCTCAAAACGTTTCCTGGTATCGACCGTCCGGCAATTTGTTTCGCATTGCCCACGATCAAAGGGCATACTTACGCTCTCGATTTGGGCGGCAACGTTGATTGCACTCCCGAACACCTGTTCCAGTTTGGTGTCATGGGCACATTGTTGGCTTCGGCGCTCGACCATGTTGATCGCCCGACAGTGGGTTTGCTCAATGTCGGGACCGAAGAGATCAAGGGTAACGAACTAACCAGGCAAGCTGCCAAGCTGTTGCAAGCGAGCAATCTCAATTACCACGGCTACGTCGAGGGCGACGACATCTTCAAGGGAACGACCGATGTTGTGGTTTGTGATGGTTTTACTGGTAACGTGGCGCTCAAAACCAGCGAGGGGCTGGGGAAGATGCTTAGCACCTTTTTGCGGGAGGAATTTAAACGCGGGCCACTCACGATGTTGATTGGGCTGATTGCCATGCCGCTGCTTAGGCGGTTCAGGAACCGGGCCAATCCTGACCGCTACAATGGCGCGGTGTTGCTTGGGCTGCGCGGCGGCGTGGTGCTGAAGAGCCACGGGTCGGCCAACGCTTTTGCTTTTGAACAGGCACTTGCCCGGGCGGCCGATGCCGTTGCCAACGACCTGATCCGGCGTATCCGGGACAGGATGGATACGATGATGGGTGCGAATGGGGAGAACGTATGATCCACGCAAGAATCGTCGGAACGGGCAGTCATTTGCCAGGGGAACCAGTCACGAACGATGATTTGGTCAGGCGCGGTATCGACACTTCGGATGAATGGATCACGACCCGTTCTGGGATTCGCTCCCGCCATTTCGCCGAGCCAGGTTGCAAGTCGAGCGAACTGGCACTGATTGCGGCGCGGCGTGCCATCGAAGCCGCCGGTTGCGCCGCTGATGATATCGACCTCATCATTGTTGCGACATCGACCCCCGATTTCATTTTTCCGAGCACGGCGACACTGCTGCAGGCCGGGCTTGGTATCAGGAATGGCTGTGCGGCTTTCGACGTACAGGCGGTTTGTTGCGGTTTCGTTTATGCGCTGGCGACTGCGGAGAAGTTCATCCGCTCGGGCAGCCACCAGCGGGCGCTGGTCATCGGAGCCGAGGTGTTCTCAAGCATCCTCGACTGGGCGGATCGTAGCACTTGCGTGCTGTTTGGCGACGGCGCAGGCGCGGTGGTGCTGGAAGCATCAAGCGAACCTGGCGTGCGTGCCATGGCGCTTCACGCGGACGGCAGCTACCATCCGCTTCTCTGGGTTCCCGGCAACGTTGCCGGGGGGCAGGTGACGGGCGACCCCTTCGTGCGCATGGACGGGCAGGCGGTCTTCAAGTTCGCGGTCAAGGTGCTGGACGAGGTGGTGCGGGAGGTCGTCGACCTCGCCGGTGTGCCGCAGGACAGCATCGACTGGCTGGTTCCGCACCAAGCCAATATCCGCATCATCCAGTCTTCGGCCAAGCGTCTTGGGTTGCCGATGGAAAAAGTCGTGACTACGGTCAGTTTCCATGGCAATACTTCGGCAGCATCGATCCCGCTCGCGCTCGATTGTGCGGTGCGCGATGGCCGAATCCGCCCCGGCCAGCGGGTTGTGCTCGAAGGGGTTGGCGGGGGGTTTGCCTGGGGTGCGGCCCTCATTGACTTTTGACCGGTCAGGGCGCCGGTTCTTTTGGATCAACGGAAAATAAGATGGCTTTTGCACTGGTCTTTCCCGGACAGGGTTCGCAATCCGTCGGCATGATGGACGGCTATGGCAATTCGCCAATCATTCGTGATGTTTTCGCTGAAGCTTCCGAGGCGCTTGGCGAGGATCTGTGGCAAATGGCCTCAGAGGGTCCGGCTGAGCGCTTGGCGCTGACCGTCAATACACAGCCTTTGATGTTGACCGCCGGTGTGGCTGCGTATCGTGCCTGGCTGGCGGCAGGCGGCTCGAAACCGGCACTGGTGGCCGGGCACAGTTTGGGCGAGTATTCAGCGCTGGTGGCGGCGGGAGCTTTGGTTTTTGCCGATGCCGTGCCGCTGGTGCGGTTCCGCGCCCAGGCGATGCAGGAGGCCGTGCCGGAAGGCGAGGGCGCAATGGCCGCACTCATGGGGCTGGACATCGACGAAGTGCGTGCGGCCTGTGCCGAAGCGGCGCAGGGCGACGTGGTGGGAGCCGCCAACCTCAATGCGCCGGGGCAGATCGTGATCGCTGGGGTCAAGGCTGCGGTGGAACGTGCCATGAAGGTTGCTTCGGAAAAGGGTGCAAAGCGTGCGGTGCTGCTACCGGTGTCCGCACCTTTCCATTGTGCCCTGATGAAACCGGCGGCGGAACGGTTGCATGAGCGGCTGGCGACGGTAAAAATCGCCAGGCCGGAAATCGACGTGCTCAACAATGTCGATGTCGCTATTCAATACGCCCCCGAGAAGATCCGCGACGCGCTCGTGCGGCAGGCATCCTCCCCGGTGCGCTGGATCGAATCCGTGACGGAAATGGCAGCACGCGGGATAGGTCGCGTCATCGAATGCGGCCCCGGCAAGGTATTGGCCGCCATGACCCGGCGGATCAGCAAGGATGTGGAAGGCGGCTCGTTGCATGACGCGGCAAGCCTGGAACAAATATTGGCGGAAATGAAGGCAGAATGAATATGAGTTACTCACTTGAAGGACAGGTTGCATTGGTGACGGGCGCGGAGCGCGGCATTGGCCGTGCGGTAGCGTTCGAACTCGGGCGCCAGGGGGCAACCGTGGTCGGTACGGGCATCACGGAGCAAGCCGCCGCAGAATTGACGCAGGCACTTTCGGCGGCCGGGATCAAGGGCGCGGGCAAGCTGCTTAATGTCACCGACGGCTCAGCCTGCGAACGGGTCGTTGCCGAAATCGAAAAGGAATTCGGTACGGTCGGCATCCTGGTCAACGATGCGGGCATTACCTGTGACAACCTTGCCATGCGGATGAAAGACGAGGAATGGGACGCGGTCATCGATGTCAACCTCAAGGCCGTGTTCCGGATGTCGCGCCTAGTGATGCGCGGCATGATGAAGGCGCGCACGGGCCGCATCATCAACATCACTTCGGTGGTAGGCAGCACCGGCAATCCGGGGCAGGCCAATTACGCGGCCTCCAAGGCCGGTGTAGCGGGGATGAGCCGTTCGCTTGCCCGGGAACTGGGCAGCCGTAACATCACCGTCAATTGTGTGGCACCGGGTTTCATCGACACCCAGATGACCCAGGCGCTACCACAGGCGGTGCGCGACTCCCTTTTGAGCAACATCACGCTGGGCCGTCTCGGCAAACCGGAGGAAATCGCTTACGCGGTGGCATTTCTTGCTTCGCCAGCGGCGGCCTACATTACCGGGATGACCCTGCATGTCAACGGCGGCATGTACATGACATGAATTTTGCGACAGTGTCGCAATCCCGCCTTTCTGGTAAACTGTAAAGATTATTCACACCTGTATGGTAAGGAGTTGGTTCATGAGCGATATCGAACAACGCGTCAGGAAGATCGTTGCCGAGCAACTCGGCGTCGCCGAGGAGGAAATCAAGAACGAGGCCTCGTTTGTAGATGATCTGGGCGCTGATTCGCTGGATACCGTAGAGTTGGTCATGGCTTTGGAAGAGGAATTCGAGTGCGAAATTCCAGATGAGGAAGCTGAGAAGATCACTACCGTTCAGCAGGCGATTGACTACGTCAACGCCCACCTCAAGAAATAACTTCTATCGTTTCCCCGGCTCTTCAGCAGTTGCTTGCTGCAATCGCTGAAGGGCTTGTGTTTTTCTCCGCGGGTTTTTCGGAGCGTCTTGTGTTGCGTCGCAGAGTCGTCGTTACTGGTTTAGGTGTCGTCTCGCCGGTGGGTAACACTGTTTCCGAGGCTTGGGAAAATGCACTTGCTGGCAGGGGCGGGATTGGATCGATTACCCGTTTTGATGCGAGCGCGTTCTCATGCCGTGTGGCCGGTGAGGTCAAGGGTTTCAACGTAGCCGATTGGATATCGCCGAAGGACGCACGTCGGATGGATATTTTCGTCCATTATGGCCTCGCGGCGGGAATCCAGGCATTTCGTGATTCTGGCATTGAGGTTACCGAAGCCAGCGCTGGCCGCATCGGCGTGAACATCGGTTCGGGTATGGGCGGTTTGCCGATGATCGAGCTGGCACACAGCGATTATCTCGCTGGGGGGCCGCGCAAGGTTTCACCGTTTTTCGTTCCCGGTTCCATCATTAACATGATTTCCGGGAACCTGTCGATCATATTTGGGCTGAAAGGGCCGAATCTTGGCATGGTAACGGCGTGCACAACGGGATTGCATGCCATAGGCATTGGTGCCCGGATGATCGTTTACGGCGATGCCGACGTCATGGTTTGCGGCGGGGCGGAGTCTACGGTGACACCTTTGGCGGTTGGAGGATTCGGTTCGGCGAAGGCGCTCTCTACCCGTAACGATGATCCCGCTACTGCCAGCCGCCCCTGGGATCGCGACCGCGACGGTTTCGTGATCGGGGAAGGTTCTGGCGTGATGGTGCTTGAAGAGTACGAGCATGCCAAACGGCGCGGGGCAAGGATATATGCGGAGGTGACCGGTTTTGGCATGAGTGCCGACGCTTTCCATATCACCGCGCCGGATACCGACGGCCCGCGACGTAGCATGCTCAATGCGCTCAAGGATGCCGGGCTCGATCCCAGCCAGGTGCAGTACCTGAACGCGCACGGCACGTCGACGCCTTTGGGCGACAAGAACGAAACCGAAGCGATCAAGCAGGCCTTTGGAACAGATAACGCCTCTAGGCTGGTGATCAGTTCCACCAAGTCGATGACGGGGCATTTGCTCGGCGGCGCAGGTGGGCTTGAGTCGGTGTTCACCGTGCTCGCCATCTATCATCAGGTGGCCCCGCCGACGATCAACATCTTCGATCAAGACCCGGAGTGCGATCTCGATTACTGTGCCAATACTGCACGCGAGATGAAGATCGACATAGCCTTAAAGAACAACTTCGGTTTTGGTGGCACGAACGGGACCTTGGTGTTCCGCCGCGTCTGAAGAATTCCGATGCCGGGCGAGTCGCATCTGCTCACGATACGGCTCAAACCAAGCCCGGCACTGCTGGCGGTGATTCTCATTGCCCACTTTGCTGGGGTCGTGGCGCTTTTCCTGATGAATTTGCTGTTGATGGCAACGATACCGCTCATGTTGCTGCTGCTCGTCTCTGCCGTTCTGGCGGTGCGGGCGCAGGAGCGTAAGCGCGGGCTGTCACTTGTGCTATCTGCCGATGGCGCTTTGAGGGTATGCCGGGAAGGTGGCAATTACGATCTGTGGGCCAGGGTGCTGCCTAGTGCAGTGCTGTTTCCTGCCGTGTTGTGGTTTACATTGGCTTGGATGGCGCAAAACGGCCGCTCCAGGCGCTTGCGCCTGATGCTGGTTGCACCGGAGGTGATCGAGGGTTGTGGCGGGGATACCCAATGGCGGCAGTTGCGCACCTGGCTGCGCCACCGCGCCCTGGCCTCCGGTGGTTCGAAGGTGCTCAATCCAGCGGACGTGGTTTGAATCGCGGTGGGCGCAGTACGGTGTCTCGGGCGCGTGGCAGGGTGTTGGGGTAATCGTGCGAATAGTGCAGCCCACGGCTTTCGCACCGCTGCAACGCGCAGCGCACGATCAACCCGGCGGTAACGACAAGGTTGCGCAGTTCGATGAGGTCGTTGGAAACGCGGAAATTCGAGTAGAACTCGTGGATTTCACGCGCAAGGAGCCGGATGCGGTGCTGGGCGCGCTGCAGGCGCTTGTTGGTGCGCACGATACCGACGTAATCCCACATCGCTTGGCGCAATTCCGCCCAGTTATGGGCGATAACGACTTCTTCGTCGGCATCGGCCACGCGGCTCTCGTCCCAAGCAGGCAGGGAAGGAATCGGGACAGGCGGGCGTGCGAGGATGTCCCGAGCCGCAGCCTCGCCGAAAACCAGACATTCGAGCAGGGAGTTCGACGCTAGCCGGTTCGCACCATGCAGACCGGTTCCCGCCGTTTCCCCGACCGCGTAGAGGCTGGGAATATCGGTACGCGCAGCCAGGTCGGTGACGACGCCGCCGCAGGAATAATGCGCCGCCGGAACGACCGGGATGGGTTCCCGTGCAATGTCGATGCCCAGTTCCAGGCAATGCGCGTGGATATTTGGAAAGTGCCCGCGTAGCCAGTCCGCTGGTTTGTGGCTGATGTCGAGGTACACGCAGTCGATGCCATGTTTTTTCATCTCGAAATCGATGGCGCGGGCAACAATGTCCCGTGGGGCGAGTTCGGCGCGTGCGTCATGCGCAGGCATGAAACGGGTTCCGTCAGGCAGCTTTAGCAAGCCGCCTTCGCCGCGCACAGCTTCGGAAATCAGGAAAGACTTGGCATGCGGGTGGTAGAGGCAGGTGGGATGAAACTGGATGAATTCCATGTTGCGTACCCGGCAGCCTGCGCGCCAGGCCATTGCAATGCCGTCGCCAGTGGCGATATCCGGGTTAGTAGTGTAAAGGTAAACCTTGCCCGCGCCACCGGTGGCCAATACCGTGCTGCGTGCAGCGAAAGTGACGACATGGTCGTTCCTGATGTCGAGCACGTAGGCACCAACGCAACCGAGTTCAGGTCGGCCAACCCGCTCGCCGGAAACGAGGTCGATGGCGATGTGATATTCGTGGATATCGATGTTCGAATGCGCGAGTACTGCCTCGCTTAGGGTCGTCTGTACCGCCGCGCCGGTGGCATCGGCCGCGTGGATGATACGGCGGTGGGAATGCCCACCCTCGCGGGTGAGGTGGAACCCGAGTTCCGTATCCTCCTCTCGGGTGAAGGACACGCCGCGCTGGATGAGCCAGTCGATAGCCCCGCGGCTGTGCTCGACCGTGTAGCGTGTGGCAGCTGGGTCACAAAGACCGGCTCCAGCATCGAAAGTATCGCGGATGTGGGCTTCGATACTGTCGGCGGTGTCGAGCACCGCGGCGATACCGCCTTGTGCCAAGGCGCTTGCGCTATCGGCAAGCGTGCGTTTAGTGACGAGAGCGACCTTCAGGCGGTCGGCAAGTGAAAGAGCGATCGACTGGCCTGCTGCACCGCTGCCAAGAATCAGTACGTCATATTTATGATGGCTTGTCACGATGAGATGACCAAAGGGAATCGGGAAATTTACAATATAACACGCGATAGGAGCATTATTTTTGCATCGCTGCAACGTTTGTATTGAACCAACCCATACCCTTGGTGTCTATGCGGACACGGATTCGGCGAGCAGGTAGCTCGCTTATACTATGTCGGTTTTCAATAGCGCGGGATAACGGACATTACATGAGTGATCGTGAGATCGATCAGCAGTTGGTAGAGCGCGTTCAGAGCGGGGACAAACAGGCGTTTGGTTTATTGGTGTCGAAATACCAGCGCAAACTCCACCGTCTGCTCGCACGGTTGGTACGCGACCCTGCCGAAGTCGAGGATTTGACTCAGGAGACATTCATCAAGGCATACCGTGCCTTAGGATCGTTTCGTGGGGAAAGTGCTTTCTACACATGGCTTTATCGAATCGGTATCAATACTGCAAAAAATCATCTTGCTGTCCAGGTTCGTCGGATGCCGGTTTCGACCGGTATGGATTCATCCGAGATGGAAGGTATCGAAGGGGCGGATCGCCTGCGCGATTTCGATACGCCTGAGCGGCAGTTGATGACGCGTCAGATTGCGCTGACGGTAGACGAGGCCATGGCCGGATTGCCCGGTGAATTGCGCGAAACCATCACCCTGCGCGAGTTAGAAGGGCTCAGCTATGAAGATATTGCTAGCGCTATGGATTGTCCGATCGGTACAGTACGGTCGCGGATTTTTCGTGCACGCGAAGCGATAGCCGCCCGCCTGCGGCCACTTCTTGATACGCGTGCGGATGAACGCTGGTAGATGATGCAAAACACTTGAATGGATGGATGAGAGCTGAAATGAAAGAGAAACTTTCGGCGATGCTCGATGGCGATGTCGACGATGTAACGGCTCGCGTGCTGTTCGTCCGGCTCAAACATGATAAGGCATTCCGTGGCGAGTGGGATGCGTATTGCCTGCTGGGTGACCTCATCCGGGGTTATGCGCCGCCAGAGTTGGAAGGGTTTACCGAGCGTGTAATGTTTCGGCTCGAAAGGGAGCCTACCATTCTCATCCCATCCAGCAGGAAAGACAGAGACAAGGCCGTGCGTCATTCCTGGCGTCACCGTTTGTTGCCGCTGGCGGCCTCGGTAATGGGGGTGCTGGCGGTAGCGGGGGTCGTAGCGGTATTGTCCAACAACGGTGCACCTGCCCCAACGGTGGCGTCTGTCCAAGCCGTCGAAACGCCAGTGGCGGTTCCTGCCGTCTCCCACTCTGTAAGGGATGGTGCGCGCCATGATTACCTGGTTGCACATCAGGCATTGGCTGGCGGGCCAATGCCTGCGGTGGTGCAATACGTACGTACTGTGTCGTCGGTTCAGCCGGAGGAATGAGGTCGACAATGGCCGATATCAAACCGATGGCTATGGCGAAGGCGTGGCTTTTTGTCGGATTGTGCGCATTGTGTGGGCAGTCTTTCACCAGTCAGGCTGTCACGATAGGCAGCGGGCAACCGTCGACGGTTATGTCCGAGTTGGCAGTGGCAGACCCACTGGCTTGGCTTGACCGTATCGGTAAAGCCAGCCGCCAATTGAATTACATCGGAACGTTCAGTTACCAGACAGGGTGGCGTACCGAGACATCGCGCATCGTGCATCGTTATGCGGGGGGGGTAGAAAGCGAACGCATGGAAGTGCTCGACGGCAGCCCCCGCGAAGTCATCCGGCAAGGCAAGGAAGTGCGTTGCGTATTGCCTGCACAACATTCCGTCATCATCGGGCAAACCGATACCCGTGGCAGTTTTCCAGGACGCCTGCCGCAAAGCTACGTCGAACTGACCGGCAATTACCATGTCCGGCTGGATGGGGTGTGGCGTATCGCTGGACATGAAGCCCAAAAGCTAATGCTCGAACCACGCGATGAACTGCGTTTCGGACACGTTCTATGGGCCGAATTGCATAGTGGCTTGGTTCTCAAGTCGCAAGTGCTCGATACCAAAGGGGGGGTGGTCGAGCAATTTGCTTTCAGCGACGTGCACATCGGCGGCAAGGTTGGCGACGCGATGCTTGCACCCCGTGTAAAAGTCGATGCAGATTGGCGCGTGATTGACGTTGGGGGGGATAGCGAGACGCAATTCACAAGCCAGTGGATACTCAAAAACCCCTTGCCCGGGTTCGCACTGATGACGATGATGCGCCACCGCACTGGGGGAGCCTTGCAAATGGTGTTCAGCGACGGCCTTGCGGCGATTTCGATCTTCATTGAACCGGCAGAAGCGGGAGTCGAGGCGCGCGGGGCCTATCCCGGAGGTGGGGCGGTTAACGTTTTCGAGCGTGTCGCGGCTGGCCACCGGATCACGGTATTGGGTGAAGTGCCCGCATCTCTTGTGCAACGGGCGGCCGAGGCCGTGGAGGTAGTCAAATGATTGAAACTAGGGCGGTCGTCGTGCGTACCGGGGAGGGCAAGGTTTGGGTTCGCTTGCTCGAACATCAGGGCGGTTGTGGACGCTGCGATGAACCCGGCGGCTGCCATGCGCCCCGGCTGGCGGAAATGTTCCAGAGTAAGGGGAGGACCTTCGCGGTCAACGACCCTTTGGGTCTGCGCGTGAATGAACGGGTCAGGGTCGTGATCGACGATGGTGCGCCATTGCGGGCGGCGTTGGCAAGTTATGGCTTGGGGACGGCACTTGCCTTGGGCGGGGCTGCATTGGGTGCTTGGCTGGCTCCAGCTGCGCGAACCGATTTGGCCGTTGCCACGGGGTTGGCACTTGGGGTTGCCATCGCGATGTTCATCCTGTGCATCCGTGCGCGGCGGGGCGGTTCAACCAGATGGCAACTGCACGTGGAGCGGGACAACGGCGGAACTGCTGTCCCTAAGTGCCTGAGCATGGGGCATGGCGCGTGAGTGCGGGCGTGTTCACAGTCCTGAGCCGGCGGTGGTGTCATCTGTGTCATGAATTGGTCGAAACGCTGGAACCGATTGCACAGCACTACGGTTGGCAGGTCGAGGTTGTCAATATCGAACAGGAACCGGCATTGGAGGCGCTTTGGGATGAACTGATCCCCGTCGTGCTCGTGGACGGTGTGGAAATTTGCCATCACCAACTCAATACGGAAGCAGTACACGCATGTTGCAGGGCTTTTCCGGTAAACTTCAAAAGATTTGCCGGATAGCCTTTGCCTTTTTTCGGGGCAGGGCAGGTTCCGATTCCCGCTACATTCATATCCGCCTTGTCCGATGCGCCACATTCGCAATTTTTCCATCATCGCCCATATCGACCACGGTAAATCCACGCTCGCCGATCGGATCATCCATCTTTGTGGGGGGTTGTCGGCGCGCGAAATGGAAGAACAGGTGCTCGATTCGATGGATATCGAACGCGAGCGCGGCATCACCATCAAAGCGCAAACAGCGGCGCTGGAATACAAAGCTCGCGATGGCCAAACCTATAACCTCAACTTGATCGACACACCGGGTCACGTCGACTTTTCCTACGAAGTCAGCCGTTCGCTGTCGGCCTGCGAAGGGGCGCTGCTGGTGGTGGATGCCTCGCAGGGCGTGGAGGCTCAGACAGTAGCGAACTGCTACACCGCGCTCGACTTGAACGTAGAAGTCGTGCCGGTGCTCAACAAGATCGACTTACCAGCAGCTGACCCCGACAATGCGCGGGAAGAGATCGAGGATGTCATCGGAGTCGATGCTTCGAAGGCCGTCCTGTGCTCGGCTAAGACCGGCTTAGGCGTCGAAGATGTGCTCGAAGCTATTGTTGCCCGTATCCCGCCGCCCAAGGGCAACCCTGTCGGGCCGCTGAAAGCACTGATCATCGATTCCTGGTTTGACAACTACGTCGGCGTGGTCATGCTGGTCAGGGTGGTCGACGGTGTGTTGCGGATGAAAGATCGCATCCTGCTGATGTCGACTGACGCACAATATTCGTGCGACCAAGTCGGTGTCTTCACCCCGCGTTCGGTCGAACGCGAACAACTTGCCGCCGGTGAAGTGGGTTTCGTTATCGCGGGCATCAAGGAACTGGAAGCGGCGCGGGTGGGCGACACGCTGACGCTGGTGACTCGTCCGGCGGATATACCCCTGCCGGGATTCAAGGAAATCAAACCCCAGGTTTTCGCTGGACTGTATCCAGTGGAATCTTCCGAGTACGATCAGTTGCGCGATTCTCTTGAAAAACTGCGCCTCAATGATGCCTCGCTGCATTTTGAGCCGGAGGTTTCGCAGGCTCTGGGGTTCGGTTTCCGTTGCGGTTTCTTGGGGCTGCTGCACATGGATATCGTGCAGGAGCGGCTGGAGCGGGAATTCGACATGAACCTTATCACCACCTCGCCAACAGTGGTTTATGAGGTCGTGCTCAACAACGGCGAGGCCGTTCGCGTCGAAAATCCGGCCAAACTACCAGAACCCGGCAAATACCAGGACATCCGAGAGCCGATCATCACTGTGACGATCTTTATGCCACAGGAGTTTGTCGGCCCTGTCCTGACGTTGTGCAACCAGAAGCGCGGCGCGCAGGTGGACATGCGCTACCACGGCCGCCAAGTACAACTCGTCTACGAACTGCCAATGAGCGAAGTGGTCATGGATTTCTTCGACAAACTGAAGTCTGTGTCACGTGGCTACGCCTCGCTGGATTATGAATTCAAAGAATACCGTTCAGCAGATCTTGTCAAACTCGATATGATGGTGGCAGGTGAGAAAGTCGACGCGCTTTCAGTGATCGTTCACCGCTCCAACGCCCAGTATCGTGGGCGGGAACTGGCTACCAGGCTGCGCAAGCTGATCCCGCGCCAGATGTTTGATGTTGCCGTGCAGGCGGCTATCGGTACGCACATCATTTCCCGCGAAACCATCAAGGCGCTGCGCAAGAACGTACTCGCAAAATGTTACGGTGGCGACATTACCCGCAAGAAAAAACTGCTTGAAAAGCAGAAAGAAGGCAAAAAACGCATGAAGCAGGTAGGCAATGTCGAAATCCCGCAAGAGGCTTTCCTTGCCGTGCTGAGAACCGACGAGGGGAAATGAGATAGCGCCCCTTGTTACTACCGACTGATTGGAGACGATGTGGATTTTTCCAGTGTTGATTTTGCCCTGATCCTGTTCATCCTGTCGCTTGTTACCGGCACCTTGTGGTGCGCGGATCGCTTTTACGCCCGCCCGCGCCGTGCGCACGATGCGCCTTCGCCTTGGTGGGTGGAATGGGGGGCTACTTTTTTCCCGGTGGTGCTGATCGTTTTTGGCATACGTTCTTTTATCGTAGAGCCATACAGAATTCCTTCTGGCTCGATGATGCCAACCTTGCTGGAGGGTGATTTCATTGCGGTCAATAAATTTACCTATGGCATCCGGCTGCCAGTCATCAACGCCAAAATTATTAGCAACAATACGCCGAAGCGTGGTGAGGTCATGGTTTTTCGCTATCCCCATGACCCGTCGCAAAACTATATTAAACGGGTAGTCGGATTGCCGGGCGACATGATCGAGTATTTCGACAAAAGCCTTACTATCAACGGCGAGAAAGTAAAAATGCTGGAGATTGGCAAGTATCTTCATGTCAACAGTCTTTACTACACACCGAGATACACCGAAAAGCTTGGCGAAACTGAACACGATATTTTGATTGAGGAACAAGAGCCAGCTTTCGTGCGCAATGTGATGGATTATCCGTTCCGGAAAAATTGTAGCTATAACGAGCGCGGTTTCAGTTGTAAAGTTCCTGCGGGGCATTATCTAGTCATGGGCGATAATCGCGACAACAGTGCCGACAGCCGGGTGTGGGGGTTCGTGCCGGATGAAAATATCGTCGGGCGGGCATTCTTCATTTGGTTCAATTTCAACGATCCGAAGCGTATTGGCGGCTTCCGGTGATATTGACGTAGGAAGGATGCAATGAAATCCCGGCAGTATGGTATCAGCTTGATCGGCACGGTTTTTGTGGGGCTCCTGCTTGCTGGCGTGCTGCTAATTGGTTCCAAGGCAGTTGGGCCGTACAGGGAATATTTTGTGCTCCAGCACATCATCGGCCTAGTAGCTGACGAAGGCAATAACGGTGCGTCCGAATCCGAGATGCGCCAAAGTTACGAGCGCCGCACCATGGTCGACAGCATCGACGAGGTGGTCAAACCGGGCGATCTCGTTTTCCGCAACCAGGACGGGCGGGTCGTGGTCGAAGCTGAGTACACGCGCAAGGCGCCGCTCGTCGGTAACGTCAGCCTGTCGTTCGATTTCAAGGCTTCAAGCCAGCGCAAGCGCAAATGACAGAATTTACTGACTGTTTGCAACGCAGGCTCGGCCATGTTTTTGCCGACCGAGCCTTGCTCATGCAGGCGTTGACCCACCGTAGTTTCGGACAACCCAACAACGAGCGGTTTGAGTTCCTTGGCGACAGCGTATTGAATTGCGCAATGTCGATGGCGCTGTTCAAACGTTTTCCTGGTTTACGCGAAGGGGATTTGTCTAGGGTGCGTTCTTCAATGGTGTGCCAGGATGCGCTTGCCCGCGTGGCAACCGACCTCGGCCTTGGCTCTTGCTTGCAACTGGGGGAGGGCGAATTGCGTTCTGGCGGCTTCCGCCGCCCTTCCATCCTGGCCGATGCGTTGGAAGCACTCATCGCGGCAGTTTTTCTTGATGCTGGTTTTGAGGCAGCTCATGCGCTAGTTGGCCGCCTGTTTGAGCCGCTGCTGGCGGAGGTTGACCCTGCTGCGTCGGGCAAAGACCCCAAGACTGCCCTCCAGGAATGGTTACAAGGGCGCAAGATTGCCCTGCCAACGTATTCCATGGTTCGCGTACTGGGCGAAGCACATGCGCAGGAGTTTGAAGTAGCCTGCGAAGTGCCGAAATTCTCCCTGCGTACCGTTGGCCGAGGCAGCAGCCGCCGCGCAGCGGAACAGCAATCGGCGGCGCTGGCTTTGGTGCAGTTGAATCAATGAACGGCATGGATGGTTCCTCTTTGGGTTCTGTTTCCGGTTCTGAAGGAGTCAGCCGTGCCGGGTTCGTAGCTATCGTGGGTCGCCCGAACGTCGGTAAATCGACGCTGCTCAACCGGTTGGTTGGGCAAAAGATCAGTATCGTGTCGAGTAAGGCACAAACGACCCGCCATCGGGTGACGGGTATCCTGAGCGCCGATAATGTCCAGTTCGTGTTCGTCGATACGCCGGGTTTCCAAACGCGGCGCGGCAATGCGCTCAACCGTGCGATGAACCGTGCGGTTTCCCAGGCGCTGGCCGGGGTCGACCTGGTTTTCTTCGTGGTCGAGGCTGGACGTTTTAGTGACGAAGACCGTGCGGCGCTCGATGCGGTTCCGCTTGAAACCCACGTGGTGCTGGTCATCAACAAGGTCGACCGGCTCGACGACAAAAGCCACTTGCTGCCTTTCATCGACCAGATGCGGGGCTTGCGCGATTTCGCGGAGATTGTCCCGGTTTCGGCGGAACATGGCCGCAATTGCGATGCTTTGGTCGCAGCGGCCGCACCGCTCCTGCCGGAAGGCCAGCCAATCTACGGTTCGGATGAAATCACCGACCGGGGCGAGCGGTTTTTTGCCGCTGAATTTCTGCGCGAAAAACTTTTTCGACTCCTTGGCGACGAATTACCCTATGGGCTGACGGTCGAGATCGAAAAGTTCGAAACCGAAGGGCGGTTACGTCGCATCCATGCCGCCGTGATTGTCGACAAACCCGCGCACAAGGGCATCGTCATCGGCAAGGGTGGCGAGAAGCTGAAGAAGGCTGCGAGTCAGGCGCGCATCGAAATGGAAAAACTGTTCGACGGTAAAGTCTTTCTCGAAACCTGGGTCAAGGTCAGGAGCGGCTGGGCCGACAACGAACGTGCGCTCAAGAGCCTGGGGTACGAGTGAGCCTGAAGCAGCGCGTCGCACAGCAGCCCGCTTGGATACTGCACAGCCTACCGTGGCGCGAAACCAGCCTGATTGTCGAAGTTTTCATGCGAAATCATGGCCGTGTTGCCCTGGTTGCCAAGGGCGCGCGCCGCCCCATGTCAGAACTGCGTGGCGTATTGATGGCGTTTCAGCCGCTCTTGCTGGATTTCACTGGAGGCGGCGAGGTCAAGACCCTGACGCGTGGGGAATGGCGTGGCGCACAAGCGCTGCTTATGGGTCGTGCGCTGCTTTGCGCCTACTACCTCAACGAATTGCTTATGAAGCTGACCGCACGCGAAGACCCGCACCCGGCGCTCTTCGATGCCTACGAATCGGCCATTGGCGCGCTGGGGCGGGGCGAAAGTCTGCCGGTTGTGCTACGTCGTTTTGAACTGGCGCTGTTGCGTGAACTAGGCTATGGCATGATGCTTAGTTCTGATGGCAGCGGGCGGCCGTTTCAGCCTGGAGAGCCTTACCTCTATATCGTTGAGCGTGGCCCGTGGCTCTGTGCGTCGGAAGTTGCACGAGAAACCCCGGACGGCGTACGCGTCAACGGTCAAACCCTGCTTGATTTGGCCGCGAATGATTTCAGCCGGCCTGAGACACTGCATGAAGCTGGACACCTGTTGCGTACGCTCATCCATCATCACCTTGGTGGGCAGCCTTTGCAGTCTCGGCGGATACTGAATGAGTTGAGGGGTTCGTTTTAGAGGCTGCCATTACGAGATGTAGCATAACTTTGTATTCTATTTTTATAGGTAACCTCAAATCTATACAAATATTTTATGATAAAAAAATGATTCCTCGTTTTTATTTCCCTGGAGTTTTACCACATGCGGGGAATGTCGTGCTTCCTCCTGCCTGTGCTCATCGTGCCTTGAAGGTTTTGCGCCTCGGTAGTGGCGATTCCGTGGTGCTGTTTGACGGAAGCGGTGGAGAACTGCATGCGCGGCTTGATGTGCGTGCGCGTTTAGCAGTGGCGGCCAACGGGCAATGGCTGGAGGTGAACCGGGAACCACCGCTCGACATCGTCTTGGTACAAGCGCTGGCAAGCGGCGACAAGATGGATTGGGTCATTCAGAAGGCGGTGGAACTTGGAGCCATTGGCATCGTTCCGGTACAGGCCGAACGCTCGGTATTGCGCCTTGCCGGCGAGCGTGCCGATAAAAGGCTCGAACATTGGCGACAGGTTGTGATTGCTGCCTGCGAGCAGTGCGGGCGCAACCGGCTGCCTTCTGTTGCCCCGGTGCAAAGCCTTACCGCCTGCCTCGTTCAGGCTCCGGACGCTACACGGCTGACCCTCGTGCCCGACGGTGAGCGCCTTCCGGCGATTCAATCCGTTCATTCGCCTATCTATTTATTCGTTGGCCCCGAAGGGGGATGGAGCGATGAGGAACTGGCGCTTTGCTTGCACGCTGGAAGCCGTGTTGTTGGTTTGGGGCCACGCGTCCTGCGTACTGAAACCGCTGGGTTGGCGGCATTGGCTGCCTTGCAGGCGAGAGTGGGAGATTTTTAGCACGTTGTCGATTTAAACGGATAGCATTTTTCTACCTATGCGTTTCAATTATTTATCTCAAGGATTCTTCGAACCATTCGTCAAACGGCGTGGTGTTCCCTGATTTGTCATAGGCACGCGCCAGATTGATCTTTACGGCTCTGGTCGTCGAATTCTTTTCACCGAATGTATTTAGCAAAATCCGGTAGGCCTTGAGATATTTCGGCAGGGCGAGCACGTAGTCACCCTGAAGCCGGTAGACTTCGGCAATGTTATTGTAGGTCATGGCAGCATTGGGGTCACTGTCGGGTTGCCCCTTTTCCTGAATTGCCGATGCTTTTTTGAACCACTCCAGCGCATTGGTATGATCACCTTGATGGAAATACACCATACCAATATTATTGTAAGTCTTGGCTGTATCAGGATGGTTGCTGCCAAGAGTCTTTTCGCTGATGGCCAAATCTTTTTGATACCACTCCAGCGCCTTTGCATAATGCCCTTTGGCGTCGTACACTAAGGCGATGTTGTTATAGGTTTGCGCCGTTTCCGGATGGTCTTTACCCAATATTTTTTCGCGAATTTCCAGGGATTTGTTGAGCCAATTCAGGGATTCTGTATATTTTTTCTGATTACGATAAACTTCACCGATGGCATTATATACTGCGGCGAGATTTTTTCGGATTGTAATTGTATTGTTGTGTTCATCTCCAAGGGATTTTCTGTAATATGGTAGCACTTGTTCAAAACCGTTCCGGGCTTTTTGATACCACACCAGCGCATTCGCATAGTCGCCGTGCCGATAATATTCCCCGGCAATCTCATGACTGCTAAATGCGTCGCTTTCAAGCGATTTGAGTTTGTCGAATTCGGTATGGGTCAATTTTCTGATCTGCTGTTTTTCGGAGTCAGTTTCGGGTTTGGTTTCGGTTTTTTTTGCCGGTTTGGTTGATGGATGGGGCGCAGCTTTATGTGCTAGCGGTGCGGCTCCATGTTCCGGCTGTGCAATTTCTGAAGCCTGCGGCGCTTCTTCAGCAACTGGCGGGTCGCTCCTAGTGGCGTAGACGATGGCGCCCACGATACCGGCAATGAGGACAAATAGCGCAAAGATGACAAACGCGTTACCCCCTTTCTGAGGGGAAGCGGGTTCGGGCGAGTCGGCTCCCAACTGCGGGATTTCGGGTTGTTTACCGGACGCTTCTTGGTCGGTCACAGTCATAGTGGTCGGAGAGGGTTCTTTCGGTTCGTCAATGTCTTCCATGCTCATGGATGACTCCTGGCGGTGTGCGGCTTTGGTTGGCTGGGCAGGGTAATAAGGTGCGCCAGCGTATCGGGAGTTGCACTGGGCGCATAAGGGAGCGTCCCTAATAGCGGGGCATCGAGACGGTGGCGCAGAAAGTCTATATTTTCGTACAAACGTGACATGTCTGGATATAAGCAGTTTGCGATCCAGCCTCCCAGGTGCAAATTGCGGGAGATAATCGTTTCGGCAGTGAGCAGTGCGTGGTTGATGCACCCTAACCGTATGCCGACAACGAGGATGAGGGGTAGGTTCAATTCGCGTGCAATACGCGGAACATCGATTTCTTCACCCAAGGGAGCGAGGAGCCCGCCCGCACCTTCGACGAAGAGGTAGTCACAGCGTTGGATGAGTTTGTCGAACGTCCTGTAGATACGCGTGGGTTCGATGCGGATGTTTTCTTCCTGCGCCGCGAGGTGTGGGGAGACGGGCGTGCGCAGGCAGTAGGGGTTAATTTGTTCTAACCCTGGGTTGAAGCTGCTGGCGGCCAGCAACTGCGCTGCGTCTTCATTGATAAGCTTGCCATCGATGATATCGGCTCCTGAAGCCACCGGCTTCATACCGAGCGCCGTAAAACCTTGCGCGCGTGCCGCGTGGATGAGCGCACAGGTGGCAACTGTTTTGCCGATCCCAGTGTCGGTTCCAGTGACGAGCCAGGCGCGGAACGCACTCATGCAGGTTTCCTCAGTGCAAGCAAGATCAAATCATACGTTGCGGGTAATGCGCCGTCTGGGCGGCGAAAGGCTTCGTAAGCAGACTGAAGTGCCTGCCAGCCTTTTCGCCCGAGAGTTCGCCGTTGTTGGCTTGCAACGGTGCATGCGCCGGTGGCCTTGATGTTACCAAGGAGGGTGCGCAAATCGGCAGCAGCATCAAACAACGTTTCGTCCAAATGGGATTGAACGGTTAAACCGGCGGTTTTGGAGGCTGCCAACCATTGTTCCGTGGTAGCGAAGCCGATGACGTGGTCGCCGTCATCCACCGCGCTGAAAGCGGTGTGCAGTTCATAAAGGGTTCGGGGGCCGAGAGTGGCAATCCGTGCCACGCCACCCGGCGAAAGAACACGGAAGGCTTCCCTGAACGCTGTTTCCGGGGAACACCACTGGAAGGCGAGGCTCGACCAGTAAAAGTCAATGGATCCGTCAATCAGCGGCAGGCGTTCGATATCAGCGCAAATGGAGTATGGCGAACCTGTTGCGCGTGTAAGCATTGCAGTGGAAAAGTCGAGCGCAACGCACCGCGCCTGCGGGAAGGCCGACGATAACGCAGGCAAGGATTGCCCGACGCCGCATCCGGCATCCAATACGCGGCGCACATGAACGGGTAACGGTTGAGTGCGGGTAAAGGCGAGCAGCCGTTGTGCTGCTGCGTCCTGCACATGTGCGGCGGAACCAT
The DNA here is from genome assembly GCA_009781085.1 of Betaproteobacteria bacterium. Lineage (GTDB taxonomy): Bacteria > Pseudomonadota > Gammaproteobacteria > Burkholderiales > Rhodocyclaceae > WRNU01. The sequence continues at coordinate 25,280 of WQYV01000006.1, read as the reverse complement.
AAGTAGGGGCGGCGCGGTTGAATGCGCGGCGAACCTGGTTTTTGTATGGGTTGAAAGCGTTGCTCATTGGCTGGTTGCTGCATCAAGATGGGAGCTTCAACTGCTTTTGTTCCAAACAAACGAAACCCGCTTGACATTGCACAGCAGTTCGTAAGAAATGGTTCCGGCGGCTTGGGCGACCTGATTGACGGAAACCTGCTTGCCCCATAGCTCAACGACACTGCCGATGCCTGTACTTGGGAGGTCGGTGAGGTCGACAGTGAGCATGTCCATCGATACGCGCCCAATCAAGGAGGTGAATTTGTTATCAACAGCCACGGGTACGCCCTCGGGTGCGGAGCGCGGGTAACCGTCGGCGTAACCTATCGCCACCAACCCGATGCGGATGGGGCGTGGGGCAATGAATCTTGCACCGTAGCCGACTGGTTCCCCGGCTGCAAGGTTGCGTACAGCAATGATCTGGCTCTCCAGTGTCATGACGGGATGCAAGCCATTGTTTTCTTCTGGCATGGGGTCTGCACCGTAGAGCATGATGCCGGGGCGCGACCAGTCGCGGTGGGCATCTGGCCAGCCGAGGATGGCTGCGGAGTTGGCAAGGCTGCGCGCACCGGGCAACCCCCGCGTGGCTTCGTCAAAGACGCGGATCTGGTGGCCTGTGGCATCACAATCCGGTTCGTCAGCGCGCGCAAAATGGCTTATGAAACCGCATTCTTCCACCTTGTGGCTGGCTATGAGCCGTCGCCAGGTTCGCCGCACATCGGCAGGCGGGAGCCCGGCGCGGTTCATGCCGCTGTTGATCTTGAGCCATACCCGAAGCGATGCGGGCAAAGCGGTTTTCATGATCATTTCAACCTGGGCAGGATGATGGATAACAGGCCAGAACCCGTAACGGGCGGTTTCAAGCAGTTCAGCGGGGTCGAACACACCTTCAAGCAGCAGAATAGGAGCCTTGATACCAGAGTCGCGCAGGGCAATTGCCTCCTCAAGAAAAGCAACCGCGTAAGCGTCGGTATCCCAGGACAGGGCTTGCGCACAAGCAACCGCACCATGACCGTAGGCATTGGCCTTGACCACGGCAAAGACGCGCCCGCCGTGGCGCTGGCGGGCGATGAGATAGTTATGGCGCAGGGCGTCGAGGTCAATCAGGGCGCGTGCGGGACGCATGGGGGTAGTCCGTAAGAGGAGAAAAACTGAAATGGTGCACCAATTTACGTGTGCGCCGCAATCAAGGATACTTACGGGGGAAATGGGAGGCGCGAAATGTTTTACGTTCTATTACGTTATAGTGAGTCGACTACGGCGCCATAGGCGGTGTTTAAAGCTTGGATCGTTTTATGATGAAAATATCTTCTTCAAAATGGGGTGTGATTCTGGTGGCTTTATTGGCTGGGGGAGTAATTTTTCCTGTGTTTGGTGAGGAAAAACCCGAGTGGGAAGCCGGGTTAGGTGTAGGTGCGCTGTCGTTTCCAGAATACAGGGGGTCAGACCGGCAGCGCACATGGTTGTTGCCTACGCCTTACTTCGTTTATCGCGGCGAATTTCTCCGGACGGATCGTGGCGGCTTGCGCGGCATGCTCTTCGATAGCGATCGAATGGAACTGAACCTGAGCCTTTCCGTCTCTATGCCCGTCTATAGCAGCGACGGGGGTCCCCGCCGGGGGATGCCTGATTTACGTCCGACGTTGGAATTTGGCCCGGCGCTTACATTCGACCTGTGGCGCAATAAGATGCGCAGTGAGCGGCTCGACCTACGCCTACCGGTACGTGTAGCTTATAGTGTTACAGGCGGGGTTAGGTATGCCGGGTTAGTTTTTGCACCGAGCATCACCTATAGCACGCCTATTTTCGGCCACTCGGGTTGGAATTTCGGCGCAAGTACCGGACCGATCTTTGCCAATGCCACCCAGCATAAGTATTTTTACGAGGTTGAGCCACGTTACGCCACGCCGAACCGTCCAGCTTACAGTACTTCGGGCGGTTATTCCGGGTCGCAGTTCTCTGCTTCGCTTACCAAGCGGTTCGACAAATTCTGGTTTGGCGGCTTTGTGCGCTACGACACCCTGCATGGCGCGGTTTTTGACGACAGTCCCTTGGTCAAACGCAAGAATGCCTGGACGGGTGGGTTGGGCGTGGCGTGGGTATTCGGCAAATCTAACCGGATGGTTGATGTCAGCAGGGAGGATTGAGGGGAAGTGGTTGCCGGGAGAGGCCGTCCGGTGGCTGCAGCGCTGACGCGGAGCGTCAACGATTTTGAATATTGGGATGTTCCATATCGGAATGAACAATTGTAGGACACCGCTGCTTCGCGGCCTACCCTGCCTATTTTCCAGCATTGTTCCCAAGCGAAATGAAGGCTTTACTCAACGAGCCGTTGAAGGAATTGTACTTGTCCGTGCTTGTTGTTTTTGTATTGTCGATAGATAAGAGAATTTTGTCGTCGGTATTATTAGTGCGGTAAACAAACTTATATGAGCGCTATATGGACGCGCATAAGCACTTGAGTATTTTGGCAGACAGGGCAAGATGGGGTTGCAGCACGCGATCAGATAAACTCAAAAAAAACGAGGTCTTCCTCGAATTCCTGGGGCGAAAAGCCACAGCCAAAACGCCCAGAACCGGTAAGGGGCAACGCGGTACCTTTGAGGCATTGTTCTTCCTGGCCTTCGATGGCCACGAAACAGCCGTTGGTGCTTTCATCGATCAGCATAAAACCTTCGCGCCGCCGTTCGACACGTGCGTGCTGACGCGAGGCACGTGGATCGATGATAACGATATCGTTTCCTAGCTCGCGCCCAAGCAAGATGACAGGGCGTTTTCCGTCAACGACCAATGTGTTCTGCTGGTGTTTCAACTGCATGCGGGGACTGAATACAGGTCGCGCGTCAGGTTGCAGGGCAGGGGGTGGTTTTAGTGAGGTGAGCGGCGAAGAAGGTTCTAGGTGGAGACGTGGGCGCGAAGATTGCACCAATGACGGGGAAACAGTGGTCGTGTTTTGCGCGCCAATCATGAAAATCGGCCACGGTAGGGTATCTAATGGACTGTCATACGCTTCCGCGCTGACGAATTTCCTGACTGCCGGGTTCAATTCATCGATCACCGGGGCACTAGCCAAGGACTGGTCGGCGTTGCAAGCCTGGAGAACCAAGCGGGCGCCATTTACACCTTTTCCCACGCCGTTTTCGGCCTCCCCATAATGGACACCGATCCGTACTTGCATCAGCACCCCACTGGCCGGTGGCAGTTTGCGCACGCGATCCATGGCTTCGAAAGCGGCTATGACGCCATCGTTGCATTGCTCAAACGTGGCAATGATCGCCGAACGGTCGCGGGCGACGATTTGTCCGCCGCTGGAGCTAACGGCGAGGTCAACGCGGTTCAGGCAACGTTCCACCGCACGGGCGGTTTCCGTTTCCCCAAGCCGGGCGACAAGGCGGCTCCCGCCGACGATTTCTGCGATGAGGACACAAAGAGGGCATGAATTGAACATGATAGTTGCAATAGAACGATCAAAATATCCTGCAGCCGAAACGATTATGATGTCTATCCATAGGGGACGAGGCAAGTATCGAAGATCTGGTGTGATTTAATTAGTCCTGACAAGGATAGGTATTATTACGTGTATGCGTGGAAGGCATCAACTGGGGGGTAAGGCGATACCTTCGCCATCCCCATTTTCCGGCGTTGCCGCGCTCTGTTCGAGGTAAGTGAAATCAAAAAGGCGGCTGTCGCCCAAGTGGGACGGTACGACGTTGCGCAATGATGTGGCCAGTGATTCGATGCGTCCAGGGTGGTTTTTCGCCCATTCCTGCAACATGGCTTTGATCTGGCGTCTCTGGGCGTTCTCCTGGTTGCCGCACAGGTTGCAGGGGATAAGGGGAAATGCTTTTGCTCGTGCGTAACGGGTGATGTCCGCCTCGGAGCAGTAGGCCAGGGGGCGGATGACGATATGTTGGCCGTTGTCGCTTTTGAGTTTGGGCGGCATGGCCTTGATCTTGCCACCGAAGAACATGTTCAGGAACAAGGTTTCCAGCACGTCGTCGCGGTGATGCCCGAGCGCGATGCGGGTCGCGCCGATCTCCCGCGCTGTGCGGTAGATGATGCCACGCCGCAAGCGCGAGCACAGCGAACAGGTGGTTTTGCCTTCGGGGATTTTGTTCTTGACGATGGAGTAGGTGTCTTCCGTGACGATCCGGTATTCCACGCCGATTTTCTCGAAATACGCGGGCAGCACGTCCTCAGGGAAGCCGGGCTGGCGCTGGTCGAGGTTCATCGCCACGATGCGGAAATCCACCGGAGCACGTTCGCGCAAAGCCAGCAGGCACGAGAGCAGGGTATAGGAATCCTTCCCGCCAGAGACGCACGCCATCACGGTGTCGCCCGCGCCGATCATATTGTAGTCGGCAATGGCCTTGCCGGTCTGGCGCAGGAGCCATTTTTCGAGGTTGATGAAGTTCTTTCCTGGATGGGGAACACAAGGAAGGGCGGAAAGGGGGACAGTCACGGGCAAAAGTGGGGGAAAGGGCAAAGACGGCGCGCATTATAACCGCATGGCGGGTAATTCCGGATGGAAAACAAAGGGTTTTTCTTGCGATTGCATAAAAACGTTAAAGGCTACGCACCCATGCTGGGCGTAAAGGCGCAGATTCCGGCACGGCAATGGCTTCGCGCAGTTGGGCGAGCATTTTTTCCTTGTCTTGCGGCAAGTTGCCGCGCAGCACCAGCCAGTTGGATGCGTGATCGCTACGAAAGACCGTGCGTCGCAACGCCAGCCGGTCGATGAACCGTTCCATTTCCCGAAGTAAGCCGGGAACATCGAGCGGTTCCCAATCCGGAAATGCCGCCCGGAGGCGCGTGTCGCCCTTGGGGAAGCTCACCACCAGCGTAGCCAGGAATTCAGGTTGCGTGGCATTGGCAAGCTCTGCCGAATGCAGGGCATGGGCTTCGCTGTGCCGTATGCCGCCTAGGCCGTTCAGGATCATCACCGAGCGAGTGATCCCCGCTTTCCCTAGTTTTTCAAGTCCTTCACGGGTACTGTTAAAAGTTTCGCCTTTCTTGATCCGTCCTAGCACCGTATCGTCGCCCGATTCTGCTCCTACGTAGACGAGTTTCAATCCTGAATCGGCGAGTTCTTTCAATTCTTCGACGCTTTTCTTCCGGAGGTTACGCGGCAGGCAATAACTCGAAATCCGACGGACACCGGGCAGGTATTCCCGGATTGCCGCAAGCACTGACAGCAACCGCCGGGTAGATAAAACCATCGCGTCGCCATCGGCCAGAAACACCCTGCGCGCCGTATGGCCGTAAGGATGCTCGCTCAGGTGGCGGATAGTTTCCAGCACTTCTTCTTCGGGGCGTGCGTGGAATTTTTTCTGCGTGGCGGTGTACATCTCGCAGAAAGTGCAGTGCTTCCATGAACAGCCATCCGTCACCGGTAAAATTAGAGATTCGGCTTCGCTTGGTGGACGATAGACAGGTTCGATGTAGCGGATGGGAAAAATATCAAACATAGGATGTCTTTGAACAAACGTTGAGCTTGGGTGGCGCAAACTGTACCATCGCATGGAGTCGTGTGCACTTGAAGTTTCGGCCAAACAGATTTTCGATCTGTACTTTAATGGGTGGTTCATCCTGCTTTCGTTTGCTCCGGCAGCTTCAGTAATGGCCAAGGTTGCATTTCCAGCGCCATTACTAAACGTCCGATGTTCGATAACGATGCATTCCAGCGCGAACGTTCCACAACATAGACATAAGTCCGATCCAATATTATCGCCTCACGGGGGGATACGTTTATACGTTTCCTTCCCGTACCTGCTGGGTACGAGTTTGTTCCATATCCAACCATGCTGTGTGTCGTCCCCGGTTAGGATGTAGGCGAGGGCGTGGTCGTTGCTGATGTTGAGGTCAAAAGCGTTACGCGAACCTGGACGTCCGGCCAGCAAAAGTTTGTCTCCGGGTTGAATGGGTGTCGAAGCGGCTGGAACGGCGAGCTCGTCGCCATTGTCACGTGCAATGTAGAGTACCTCGCAGGCGAGATATTCATAGCGGTTGGCGTGCGAATGCAAAAGCTGGTCGAGGACGATAGTTTCGCCGCGCATCAACCGCCTGTGCAGGGCAGGGGCGTGTGAGAGGTTGATGCGTTTGCTCCATATTTCAGGGGACATCGCGCCTAGGCGGCGGGTCATGCGGTCGAACAGCCAGGTACACCATTCCTCATCATTGCGTTTGTGGATGTCGGCGAGGAAATGAGCCAGTAGGGGGGTACTAAGGATGGACAGACATTCATGGGCGATGGTTTCGCTTGGGACAAAAGCGAGGTCGGACGCGAAAGCCTCAAACAGCGCGTGGTTTGAAACGTGGTTTTGACGCATGATCACGAACAGGTTTTCGTTGAGGTCGCATGCGGTGACGGCGATGGACAGGTTGTTGACGTCTGAGTCGGTACAAACCGCCAGGCCGACTGCTTTCTGTATACCGGCTGCTTCAAGGGTATCGCGGCTAGAGGCGTTGCCCTGTATCCAGAAGTGGGGGAGGGGGGAGTCGTTCCGGGGTTGGAGGTCAATGGCCGTGACGGATGATTTGTTGCCATTCAGTGCTTCGATCAGTAGTCGGCCAAGCCGGTTGTATCCACACAGTATCCATGCCCCGCGTGGGGGCTCGCGCCGACGCTTGGCTAGCGTGCCGGGTATGCTAGTGAGCCAGCCAAACAGGTGCCATGCCGCTGGGGCATGTAACGCCAGGGACAAGGTTTCGGTGAATGTTTCAAACGGGTTGATGATATGGGCAGTTCCGAATGCAGCCATATTCGCGGCGGCCTCCCGTGTTTCGACCCTTGCCACGACGGATAAGTGGGGGGATAGCAGGCGGGAAGCAATCGAGATGGCTAGGTTGGCATTGTCGTCGTTGGTGACGGCAATAACGCCCACGCAATTCGGGTGCGTAAGCCCAGCTTGTAGCAATATATCTGGGTTGCTTACGTCCGCTGCGAGCGCGGGTACATCGGCATCGTAGTCGGAGAGGCTGATTTCAGCGGCGTGTGTTTCGTTGATCTCGACCACGACCATCCGAAGCCCCCGTCGGTCAAGCGCCTGGCAGATTAGCCTCCCGGTTTCGCCATAGCCGCACACGAGGTAAAAAGGGTCGCTCATATAGCGCACCATGCGCCTGAAACGCATTAGGGCAATGGCTCGTCGGAGGTTGTGGTCAGACAGCAGCGCAAAGACGGTTCCTAGGGTATAGGCCCATCCGATGACTGACATGTAGATGCAGAACAATATCCAGAGGCGTTGCTGATCCGAGAAAGCGTAGGGTATTTCACCGAAACCGATTGTGGTGGCCGTGTAGCTGATGAAATAAAACGCCTGGAAAAAGCTCATGTAAGGCGGCTGGCCGTCAACAACGGGACCGGGTGTCAGGGTGAGGCCAAGCACCGAGACTGAGATGATGACGATGAGCAGGATCAATGGCGCACGTAGACGCCGGATAACCATCAGGAAGATACTTTGGTGGCTTTCCGTAAGCGCGGCTGGCAGCTTGGCCACTTTCACTTTATCAGCGTCGCTGCATGATGGTTTCGGCAACCAACATCGTGACCGAAACCGCGTTGGCGAGAAACGCACCGCCCGACAGTGAGACCACTCTTGCCACTTCAGCAGGGGTGAGCGGGTTATCGCCAGCGATATGGGTCGCGTAGCCCCATACGAGCGAGGCGGTAACCAGTTGCAGGTCGGCTACCAGGCTGGAAGCAAGGTGGATCGCGCCGATCTGGGTACGGTCACCAAACTTGAGCATAGTAGCAATCAGGCTGATGACGATTGCGCCGAACAGTTCATGAACATCATGTAAGGCGGGATCGTTTACCGGGCCGATGAAAAACCCGAAATTCAGCGTGGCGGCGAGCAGGATGAAGAAGCCGAAGATGACTTTTTCAAAGTTCATGCTTTCTCCCCTGTGCGAATGTCGTCTGGGAAGTGTTTCGTTTCACATGGCGGTATGCCGTATTTTCAAATTATCTAGAAGTGCGCTGCATGCAGGTGTGCTTTTCTTCCTGTTCCGTGAAATTCAATATCATGTGAGCGCTGTCAAAGGGGAGGGCGGTGGCGGGCACATGCACAGGTTGCCGGAGCCAACTCGCAGGGGAACCGGTCTGTTCATTCAATATTTTGGGCTGGGGATTGAGCAGCGCGATGAGGTTTTGCTTGCCGCAAAAGGTAGATGACGAGTTAGAATCATAAGAGATACAGATTTCCCCCTTGTTTTATGTCTTATAAAAGACTTATTATGTGGGGGCAGGTCAGCCCGTCCGGGGTAGCAACTATCCCGGCTTTTATCAAAAGAAAGGAACCCGCCGTGCTTGAAGCCTATCGTGCCCATGTTGCTGAGCGTGCCGCGCTTGGTATTCCGCCGCTGCCGCTATCGAAGCAGCAAACAGTTGACCTCATCACATTACTTCGAACCCCCCCCGCCGGGGAAGAAGGGTTCCTGGTAGACCTGTTCACAAACCGTGTGCCTGCTGGGGTAGATGATGCCGCCAAGGTGAAAGCCGAATTTCTCGCCCAACTAGCGCGTGGTACGGAAACCTGCGCGCTGATATCCAGAGAACGAGCTACAGAACTACTCGGAACCATGTTGGGTGGCTTTAACGTTAAGCCCCTGATCGAGTTGCTGGGAGATGCTAAAGTTGGAGCTATCGCTGCCGAAGGTTTGAAAAAAACCTTGCTGGTTTTCGACTATTTCCAGGACGTGCTCGAACTCGCCAATAGCGGCAACGCAAACGCAAAAGCGGTGCTGCAATCCTGGGCAGCGGGTGAATGGTTTACTTCGCGCCCCGAAGTGCCTGCGGTGAAAAAACTCACTGTGTTCAAGGTGTCGGGCGAAACTAATACCGACGACCTTTCTCCCGCGCCGGATGCTTGGTCACGGCCCGATATCCCGCTTCACGCGCTTGCCATGCTCAAGAATGCGCGTCCCGGCATTCAACCCGAGAAACCCGGCGAACGCGGTCCTGTGAAGTTCCTCGAAGAACTGCGTGCCAGGGGGTCTCTCGTCGCTTATGTGGGCGACGTGGTCGGAACTGGTTCCTCGCGCAAGTCGGCTACCAATTCCGTGCTCTGGTTTACTGGCGAAGACATTCCTTTCGTACCTAACAAGCGTTTCGGGGGGGTGTGCCTGGGCAGCAAGATTGCCCCAATCTTCTTCAATACGATGGAAGATGCCGGTGCGTTGCCCATCGAAATCGACACCAGCAAGATGGGGATGGGCGATGAGATCGAACTTATCGTCGATCGCGTGAACGCCAAAGTTACGGTGAGAAAGGATGGCGAACCCATCGCCACAGCCAAGCTCAAAACCCCCGTGATTCTTGACGAAGTACGTGCCGGGGGACGTATTCCGCTCATCATCGGGCGTGCCCTTACTGCGCGTGCGAGAGAGGCGCTGGGTCTTCCACCTTCCGCACTTTTTCGCTTACCTCAAGCGCCCGTGGATTCCGGGAAGGGTTTCTCGCTTGCGCAAAAGATCGTTGGCCGCGCCTGTGGCCTGCCGGAAGGGCAGGGCATTCGTCCGGGAGCCTACTGCGAGCCGAAGATGACCACTGTCGGTTCGCAGGACACCACCGGACCGATGACGCGCGACGAGTTGAAAGACCTCGCCTGCCTCGGCTTCTCCGCCGACATGGTGATGCAGTCCTTCTGCCATACTGCCGCATACCCAAAACCCGTCGACATCAAGATGCACCGTGACCTGCCCGGTTTCATCAGCGCACGCGGAGGTGTGGCTCTGCGCCCGGGCGACGGTGTGATCCACTCCTGGCTCAACCGGCTGCTGTTGCCTGATACCGTCGGGACTGGCGGTGACTCGCACACCCGCTTCCCCATTGGCATCTCGTTCCCGGCGGGTTCCGGCCTTGTTGCCTTCGCTGCCGCCACGGGCGTGATGCCGCTCGATATGCCTGAATCCGTACTGGTTAGGTTCAAGGGGCAGATGCGCCCCGGCATCACCCTGCGCGACCTCGTCAATGCCATTCCGCTCTATGCGATCGGGCAGGGGTTGCTGACGGTCAAGAAGGAGGGCAAGAAGAACATCTTCTCTGGTCGCATCCTCGAAATCGAAGGGTTGCCCGACCTCAAGGTCGAACAGGCGTTCGAACTAACTGACGCTTCCGCCGAACGTTCTGCCGCCGGTTGTACGGTGCGGCTCAACAAGGCTCCGGTCGTCGAGTATATGAACTCGAACATCGCGCTGATGAAGTGGATGATCGCCAACGGCTACCAGGACGTGCGTGCGCTGGAACGTCGCATCCGTGCAATGGAAGAATGGGTTACCAAAGGAGAGTTGATCCAACCCGATGACGATGCCGAATACGCTGCAGTCATCGAAATCGACCTTGCCGACATCACGGAACCCATCGTGGCTTGTCCCAACGATCCGGATGACGTGAAACTTCTCTCCGAAGTTGCGGGCGACAAAATCGATGAGGTGTTCATTGGCTCTTGCATGACCAACATCGGGCATTTCCGCGCTGCTGGCAAAGTGCTCGACGGTAAGACTGACCTGCCTACTCGGCTCTGGATTGCCCCGCCTACCCGGATGGACGCCATGATCCTCAACGAAGAAGGTTATTATGGCGTGTTAGGCCGCACCGGGGCGCGTATAGAAATGCCCGGATGCAGCCTGTGTATGGGTAATCAGGCACAGGTCAGGAAGGGTAGCACCGCAATGTCGACCTCCACCCGCAATTTCCCCAACAGGCTTGGTTTGGATACGCGCGTCTACCTCGGTTCTGCCGAACTTGCTGCTGTCTGTGCACTCCTGGGCCGGATTCCGACCCCAGCGGAATACTTGGAACAAGTTGTCGTGCTTATGGTCGACAAGGAAGCGGCGAACATTTATCGCTACATGTGCTTCGATAAAATTGAAGCATTTGCCAATGTGGCATGACGTTTAACACCTTGGCCAGCGGTTGGGTTATCTTGTTTACCGCTGGCCAAATAAGAATACTTGGCCAACGCTTAGCAGCGCTGACCAAAGAAGATGGCGCGCACGATTGAGCCATATTGGCACATTTGGGCGTACCAGAAGGAGCACGTGGGTGTAAGTCCGGATGAACGGCTCGCGCAATAGTGCTGATTGGTTTTAAAAGTAACCGCTGGAAGGTTGTACAGACAACGTATGTGATGACAAAGATAGGTCAGACTAGATTTGCTAAACCTGAATTTCCTGTTGAATTTCAAATTCACCAAGAAAATAAAAACGGTTTTGCAAATTCCATCGAGCAGTGAAAAACGTGCTGCGATAAGCAGGCATAGAACTGCAGTCCTTGTCATAATACATACGAAAACTGTGCGAACGAGATGCGCCTAGATAAGGATGGAGGAGAAAATGGCCTCGGAGCTGACGCAACGGATTCAGAGAAATCCACAATATCAGGATTTAACCAAAAAGCGTGATACTTTGGGTTGGTCGTTGACGATCCTAGTGCTCATCGCTTATTACGGTTTTATCTTGGTGATTGCCTTTGACAAATCATTGTTTGCAACACCGATTGCACCCGGAATGGCGGTTACCTGGGGAATTCCTGCAGGGTTTGGCGTCATTCTGCTGACGGTTGTTTTGACGGCGATTTATGTTCGCATAGCTAATCGCGAGTATGATCGCGCCATAAAAGAAATTCTTGCTAAAGAGGTGCAATCACGAAAGCAATGACACAAAAGGTTCCTCAACAAGAAAGGGTTTTCAAAACAATAGGGTTAAGCGCGGTTACTTTGCTTATGGCAATCTTGCCGGAATTGAGCTGGGCAGGAGATGTTATTGGTGAAACGCAGAAACAGCCAACCAACTGGACGGCAATCGGCATGTTCGTTGTGTTCGTTGGGGTCACGCTGTTCATTACCAAATGGGCTGCGTCGCGAACCCGGTCGGCAGCGGATTTCTATACGGCCGGTGGCGGTATCACTGGGTTCCAGAATGGTTTGGCCATTGGCGGCGACTACATGTCGGCGGCATCTTTTCTGGGAATTTCTGCATTAGTCATGTCAAGTGGTTTCGATGGTCTGATTTACGCTATCGGTTTCCAGGTAGGTTGGCCATTGATTACTTTCCTGCTGGCGGAGCGGCTGCGCAACCTGGGGCGGTTTACGTTCGCCGATGTGGTGGCTTACAGGCTCCAACAGGTTCCTATCCGGATTTTTGCGGCTTCGGGAACGCTGGTAGTTGTCCTGTTTTACCTGATTGCGCAGATGGTGGGGGCGGGGCAACTCATCAAACTGCTCTTCGGCCTAGATTACATCTACGCGGTGATCATCGTCGGCGCGCTGATGATGACGTATGTGCTGTTCGGCGGAATGACCGCAACGACCTGGGTGCAAATCATCAAGGCGTGCATGTTGCTTGGCGGCGCAACATTCATGGCATTCATGGTGATGTTTCATTATGGGTTCAGCCCAGAGAAACTTTTTTCGGCTGCGGTCGAAGTCAAAAAGAACAGCTCAATCATGGGACCAGGTGGATTCGTCAAAGATCCGGTTTCTGCGGTTTCCCTTGGGATGGCACTGATGTTCGGTACAGCGGGCCTGCCGCACATCTTGATGCGCTTCTTCACCGTGCCTGACGCCAAAGAGGCGAGGAAGAGCGTATTGTGGGCGACAACATGGATCGGTTACTTCTATGTGCTGACATTCATCATCGGCTTTGGAGCCATTGTTTTCGTCAGTGCAAACCCACAATTCCTCGATGAGAAGGGTGCTTTGCTTGGCGGCACCAACATGGCTGCTGTCCATCTGGCCAACGCGGTCGGTGGTAATGCCTTCCTCGGGTTCATGTCAGCTGTTGCTTTTGCGACCATTCTTGCCGTAGTGGCGGGGTTAACGCTTTCCGGTGCCTCGGCGGTATCCCACGACTTGTACTCGTCGGCGATCAAAAAAGGGAAGGCCACTTCAGAAGATGAACTGCGGGTTTCCAAGATCACAACCCTCTTCCTTGGTATCATCGCAATTTTTCTTGGCATCATGGCTGAGAAAGTGAACGTCGCCTTTATGGTGGGGCTGGCGTTTGCGATCGCAGCGTCGGCCAATTTTCCGGCATTGTTCCTTTCGATCCTTTGGAAAGGCTGCACGACGAAAGGCGCCTTTATCGGTGGGTTCATCGGACTAGTCTCGGCGCTGGTGATGACGGTTCTGTCTGATGGCGTTTGGGTAAAAGTCCTGCACAATGCTGATAATAGCGCCCCCTTCCCTTACGCTTCACCGGCTATTTTCTCCATACCCCTAGCGTTCTTGTGCATTTGGATCATTTCCTTGCTCGACCGTAGCGGCCAAGCTAAAAAAGAGCGGGAAGCCTTTGAAGATCAAAAGGTTCGCTCAGAAACTGGTTTAGGGGCTGCCAAAGCAACGTCGCATTGAGAATGGCGTTATGCACCGCCCTCTCCCACAAGTGGGAGAGGGTAATGAGGGGTGTTTCGCAGAAAATGTTTATCCTATAACACCAGGTTTTCCCAGCCCGTTATTGCGGGGTGTAGCGAAGCAACCCAGTGTCGCTTTTTCTATCAGATTGCTTTGTTCCTTTTGCCCGCTCGCGAGAGAGGATGCCCGAAGGAGCGGAAGAGGGAAACAATGCCAAAATTGCTCTAATCCTGGACTCTGGTCATGGTAGCCACCCGCTTTGATCTATCACATCCGCCCTTTGACTTGCTGACCTTGGCAGAAGCCTCTGCGTTGTCAGCGGCTGCCGATATTTTATTTTTCGGCAACGACCAGGAAATACTCCCTACCGGCAGCATGGTTGATTCCCTTTACCTTGTGATGAAGGGGCTTGTGCGCGAGACAGCGGGCGATGATGTCGTCGGCGTGTACCGCGAACATGAAACATTCGACTGCCGTGCGTTGGCAACAGGGAAAACGATCCACAGATTCGTTGCCCATGAAGAAGCGTTGCTATGTGTTTTTCCCAGACAGGACGTTCTCGCATTAACAGAAAAAAATCCGGCGTTCGGTGCGTATTTTTTTTCAACGGTATCTGACAAATTTGGACAGTTGGCACAAAAACGGGATCGCCGCGAATGGCAAAGTCTGTTTACAGCGAAAATCTGCGATGCCGGTTTCCGGTCGCCGGTGTTTATTGATGCAACTGCCACGATTGCCGATGCCGCGCGGCTCATGAAGGAGCAGCATCGCCGCTCTATATTTGTACGCGATGGGGAAAGAATAGGGCTTTTTACGACGGGTGATTTTCGCGATATCGTGGCGAATGGCGTTTCCAACCAAACGCTCGTAAGAGAACGTTCGCAGTTTTCGTTATTGAGCTGTGAAAAAAGCGACTATCTTTTCAACGCACTCCTTTTGATGACTCAGCGGAATATCCACCGTGTCGTTGTCACAGAGGATGGGATCCCTATTGGGGTGCTGGCGCAGTCCGACCTCCTTTCCTTTTTCTCCAACCACTCTCTTTCGATTGCACAGCAATTGGAGATGGCTACAACCGTCGATGATCTTACCCGGGCGACCCAGGAGATGGAGACGTTGGTGGCAACCTTGGCGGTACAGGGTATGAAAATGCCCCAACTGGCGCGCCTGGTTCAAGCATTGAATACTCAGTTAATGGTTCGCCTTTGGGAAATGGTGGCCCCCCCCGATGTTTTTGCAGGTAGCGCGTTGCTGGCTTTAGGGTCAGAAGGGCGTGGCGAGCAGATTCTGAAAGCAGATCAGGATAATGCATTGATCCTTGCTGAAGGGTTGAATGAAAAAGAGGTTGAACAGGCGGCTAGCAACTTCACGGAACAAATGCTTCGGCTCGGTTATCCGCTTTGCCATGGCGGAGTCATGGTTAATCAGAAGCTTTGGCGGCACACAGTACGGGGTTGGAGCCAGATACTTCAGGAGTGGGCAAGGCAGTCGCAAGGTGATGCGTTGATGAACTTGGCTATTTTCCTTGATGCGGAAACGGTTGCCGGTTCTCCAACATACTTGGCGAAGTGTCGGGATGCCTTACAAGCGGGATTGCGCGACGATGCCACCTGGCTTTCGCGCATGGCACTTCCCATCGAGCAATTTCAAAATACGAGAGTAGAAGGCGGATTTTGGTCGCAAATGCTCAATCGCGAAAAAGATGCGCGGCTGGATATCAAAAAGGCTGCCATTTTCCCGATTGTGCATGGCGTCCGTGTACTGGCGCTGGAAGCGGACATCAGGGTAACCAACACCTTTGACCGGCTTGGGGCGTTGGCGTCGAAGCTCATTTTAGATAAGACGCTAGCAAATGACCTTGCAGAATCTTTGGCATTCTTAATGCGGTTGCGCCTAGACGCCGGTTTGGTATCGCTACGTGAAAAGAAGGCAGTCAGTAACGATATCGATACGGCGACGCTATCGACCTTGGACAAGGATTTGCTGAAAGATGCGCTGATGGTGACGAAGCGGTTCAAACAGATGGTTCAGCAGCGTTATCACCTCGACAGGTTTTGATATGCGCGTAAGCACATGGCAAAAATGGCGACATCTCTGGCGGATGCACCATTTGCAAACACCCTACCGGTTATTGCTGGGCGAAGATGATGGTGCTCTGGTCAGCATCGATTGCGAAACTAGCTCGCTCAAGGTGAAAGATGCCGAGATTTTGTCTATCGCGGCTGTTTGCATCGAAGGCAACCGCATTCGCACCAAAGATGCGTTTTACACATTGGTCAAACCGCAACAGGCGCTTGACCGTGAAAACGTCCAGGTGCATGGATTGCGGCCAAGCGATGTTAGCGAAGGGATGCCGCTTGAAGAAGCGTTGCAAAAATTCCTTCAATTCATCGGCGGGAGGACGTTACTTGGTTATTATTTACAATACGATGTTGCGGTATTGAATAAATATTTCAAACCGATGTTGGGAACGGTTTTACCTAATCACGAAGTTGAGGTTTCCGGTCGCTATTACGATTGGCGGGTTGGCGATTATCCGGGAGCTTATATTGACCTGAGTTGGGAAACAATCATTAAGAACTTGCATATTTCCGCGCTTCCAAGGCACGATGCCCTGAACGATACGATAACGGTTGCCATGATGTATCTAGCACTGCAATCGCGAGGTTATGGTGTATTATAGGTTTCATCTGATCGGCGTAGAAGTGTGCATACGGTAATTCATCCAACGGATGAGGTAATACAAAAATTTGATTTCAGATTCAGAATGTGATTATTTTCACATCCTCTGACAGTTTACGCCGTTGCAAAAATACTCGATAAAAACACCAGCTTAGGTTTATATTTGTATATGTATGTGAAATATTTCCATATTTTACTATCACAAAGTGGTATTATGTTGGCCTGTGCAAATGTTATTGTGCAGGTGTGGATTCAATAGTAAAATAAAATTCATAGTAGAAATCACACGGACAAAGTGAGAGAGCAATTCAACCGTATTTGAGAGAAAACAAAAATGTTTCATTCTCCAACTAACCTCGATATTAAAGAACCAAGCCGTGACGATACTCCCCCTTCAGTCACCAATTCGCTTCCCTCTTCTGTTAATTATCTCGTGCGCTCCAATTTTCCTGGTTTAAGTTTGGAGATCGAAAACCCGGATGCAGAATTTCCACTGGTGAGTTTCGACTTTGAAGCAAACTGAGTGAGGAGTTATTAACACGGCAACTGGTTAATCCAGAACTGCTCCAAAAGGAAAAAAACCGAACCCATGTAACACGGGTTCGGTTTTTCGTTTTTTTGAAAGATCGATCAGGCTTTCTTCACCCACCCCATCGGTCTACCAACAGGCAAAATCTGACGGCCAAAGAAGCTGTTCAGGAAAATTGCACCGGCTGCGTAGAAACCCAATATGGAAATCAAAAATTCTGACCATCCAGCTATCCCCCCAAACAAGTTTGCAATATCTGGATTATCGGAGTTGAGAAGTTGGATTCCAAGCGATCCGAGAAGCACAACGATCAGCGCCAAGATGACACCGAAAACCTTGTTGACCTCGAATGCGGCTACAGTTATGAAGCAGGAAAAAAACATATAACCGATGCAGGCATAACCGAAATGCTTCAGACTAGCTTTTTCAGGGATCGTGCCGAAAAAACCATTGGCAATGAACCATGTCAGTGCAACAGCCACCCAGAAAAGACCAAAAGCACCCAACACGATTGCACCGAAATAGCTATTGCGCTTGAAATCGAGAGAAGCAGCCCATAATTGGGCAAATGACCCAAGACAAAGCGCCCATGGTATTAAATAAGTGGAGTTGCCTGATGTCCAGCCCAGTTTACTGGACGAAGCGACAAACGTGATGAGGGAAAGGCCGAATACGCCCAACGCAGTGGGGTCAGCGTTAACAATCTTGGTTTCTTGAACTTGAGACACGTTGAATCCTCCGCTATGTATTTTAAATAAATATCCTCGACGACCAAACCACATGGCAGAATCCATGATGAGGGGTGATCGGCTGAGACCCTCAGCCTAGCATGGGTAACGGCTTTTGTGAACGAAACGGTTAAGCGGTTTTGTCCTACCGGAGGTTGAGCACCTTGCAGCCCATAGATTGCGCTTAGCCCGTATCCAGTGTGTGTTTTTCCCATGGAAGATGGTGATGCCTATGGTGCACGGTGTCAGTATCGCTGGACTTGCATTAAACTAAGCCATGCTTTTATTAATGCCTGTTTCCCTATCCGCGCCATGAATGACTTGGCAAGCGATACTGTGCCACTCGTCGTGCGCGGGTTCTTGCTGATTTTGGTTGCATGCCTGCACGTTGCTGGTGCAGCAGTGCTCTCGAACCTTTCCAGTTCTACGCACCACGATGAGGAGCCCATGATTTTGCGGGCAAGCTGGATTGAAAATCCTCTGCCTGCTTCTTCGCTTTTGTCGCCGTCGCTTGTCCCGCGATCCACCGAACCGCTTCCCATTACGCGTCCAGTTCCACCGCTAATACGGCCAAGGACACCAACGCCATCACGGCCTCAGCCAGCGGCGGTACAATCCGCAATTATCCCGGCGGCTGTGGATGCTGCTCCCGCTGTTCCGGTAGAGCCACCCACCCAGGCCAATTCAAGCATCGACGTTTCTTTAGCCGTAACGGCAGCGGTAGCAGGTGGAACGTTTGACAGGAGTGGAGATGACAGGAGCGGGGAGGGCAATCAGGACAAAGATTACGCCGGCCCCGATTCTAACGTGAGTTATTTTTCCAATCCGGAGCCGGAATATCCGCCGCAGTCGCGCCGCCTGCGCGAACAAGGGCTGGTAAAACTGCGTGTCCATGTCACAGAGCAAGGGCGTGCGGGTGAGGTGATGCTGTATAAGAGCAGTGGTTATGAACGGCTCGACAAGGCGGCGCTCAATGCGGTGTGGCAATGGCGGTTCCGACCGGCGCAACGAGCCGGGACGCCAGTCGCGGGTTGGGTGGTCGTGCCGTTTCGGTTTGAACTACAAAGTTGATGAAATGCATATGTCTGAATCTTCCTGGGGTTTTGCCCATTTCCTGGTGCAGGTGGATACCGTTGGCCTTTGCGTTTTGGCAATCCTGACGGCAATGTCGCTTCTGTCGTGGTATCTGATCGTGTCGAGGTTATGGCGCTATATAGCGACCCGCATGCGGAGCCGGGTATTCGTCACGGACTTCCGGCGGGTGCGCCAACCTGTCGATGCGGAACTCCTGCGGATTGCCACGGGCGGGAACAATCCTTTTGCCCGTCTCTTGGGCGAAGGGCTCCAGGCTTGTCAGTCCCTGCGGGAAGCGGGGGATGGTGTCAATGCCCGGAAAACGGATGGGCTGGGATTTGAGCTTGCTTCGCCAGACGATTACGTCAGTGCCGCGCTGGCGCATGGCGTCACCAGGGAAACGCGTCATATGGAACGCGGCATGACGCCGCTGGCTTCCATTGCCTCGACGGCTCCCTTTGTGGGGCTGTTTGGCACGGTATGGGGTATTTTCCACGCCCTGCAAAGTATTGCACTCTCGGCGCAGGCAAGCCTCGACAAAGTGGCTGGGCCGGTCGGCGAGGCACTCATCATGACCGCCTATGGCCTGTTCGTCTCCATTCCCGCCTTGTTGGCCTATAACGCTTTTACTCGGCAGAACCGTAATTTGACCGTGGATCTGGAGCGCTTTGCGCATGCGGTGTTCGGCCTGCTGGGGTTGGGGTTGGCTCCAGGCGAACCACAGATCGTCGAACTCCCCGCTACCGCGACCCAGCGGACGGACGCAGCGAAGGTGAAGGTAGAAGGAGCACGCTGAACATGGCTTTTCATCCCCAAGCTGAACATGACACGCCACGAGCGGAAATCAACATGATCCCGCTCATCGACGTGATGCTGGTGTTGCTTGTCATCTTTATCATCGCTGCGCCGCTGCTGACCCACGCCGTCAAGATCGACCTGCCCGTAGCCGATAGCGCCGTGGTAGATATGAAACCAGGGACCATCCAGCTTGGCATCAAGGCCGATGGGCGGTTTTTATGGAACGGTAAGCCTGTCGAAGAGGTAGAACTGAAAAACTTGATGCGGGAAGCAGCCAAACATGAACCGCCCCCGGAACTCCATCTCCAAGCCGATGCGGCTACGCCCTACGAATTCGTGGCGCGCACGATGGCGTGGGCATCCCGTGCGGGGTTGGAAAAAATAGGCTTTGTCAGCAAGCCGAAAGAATAGGGACGGCAGGAGCCGCCCCTGCGCTACGATTACGCCGAAGGCGTTTCGGTAGCCGTGCGCTTTTTGGCTGCAGCGGCCTTGTAGTCGAGCTTTTCCTTGATCCGCGCAGACTTGCCGGAACGGTTGCGCAGGTAGTAGAGCTTGGCGCGGCGCACATCACCACGGCGCTTGACTTCGATTGCGGCCAGCAACGGGGAATAGGTTTGGAACGTCCGTTCCACGCCTTCACCAGAGGAAATCTTGCGCACAATGAAGGAGGAATTTAGGCCGCGGTTACGCTTGGCAATCACTACGCCTTCGTAAGCTTGCAGGCGCTCACGCGAACCTTCCTTGACTTTGACCTGTACCACTACAGTATCGCCGGGGGAAAAGTCGGGGATGGTCTTGTCGGCGGTCAGCCGGATGATTTCTTCTTGTTCGATTTGCTGGATCAGGTTCATTCTCATGGACTCCATGTCGTTCAACGGCCAGTGGCCTGGCACGCAGAGCAAGCAGCGCCTGATGCGTGCGGTTTGTCATCGAAAAGCCGGCTTATGCTTCTGTACGGGTTTTCCTGTGGTATTCCTCTTGGAATTCTTCCAAGAGGCGCGATTCTTCCTCATTTATCCCCCTTTGCGCAAGTAGGTCGGGGCGGCGCAGCCATGTACGGCCTAAAGACTGCTTGAACCGCCAACGGCGAATAAGGGCGTGGTTGCCGGAAAGTAGCACTTCTGGGATCTGTTCGTTCCCAAAAACTTCTGGCCGTGTGTAGTGCGGGCAGTCGAGCAACCCGGCTACGAAGGAATCTTCCTGAGCTGACCCAGCATCGTTCAGCGCACCCGGTAACTGGCGTACGATAGCATCGATGAGCGCCATTGCCGCCAGTTCACCGCCCGAAAGGACGAAGTCGCCGAGTGAAATTTCTTCATCTACTTCATGGTCGAGCAGGCGTTGGTCGACGCCTTCGTAGCGCCCGCAAAGCAGGATCAAACCTGGCAACCGGGTTAGTTCCAGAATTTTGCCGTGCGTAAGCGGTGTGCCTTGCGGCGACAGATAAATAACTGGGCCAGATGCACCGAGCGCATCGGCCTGCCTTTGCCGTGCTTGGGCGATAGCTTGTGTCAACGGTTCGGGCAACATCACCATGCCGGGACCGCCACCGTATGGACGGTCATCGACCGTGCGGTGTGCATCATTTGTGAATTCGCGCGGGTCGTGGAAAGAAACTTGGTATAAGCCACGCTCCAGCGCCCGCCGCGTAATGCCGCTGCCGGTGAGGGCGGTGAACATCTCCGGGAAGAGGGTAATCGCGTCGTAACGGCGCATGGTTTCTTGTTCCTGTATGGCCGTTTTACCAGTCTTTCTGCCAAGCCGTGCGGATCGACCTGGTTTTGGTGTCGACATCCAGCACGTAAGCGGCCACGAACGGGATCAGGCGTTCCGTGTCGCCATCCCGCACCTGGAGCACGTCGTGCGCGCCAGTGGAGAGCAGGTTCTCGACTTCGCCAAGCAGTTCCCCCGTTTCATCGTGCACAGCCATACCGATGAGGTCACCCCAGTAGTATTCGTTTTCTTCGGTACTGGGCAGGGACTCGCACGGCGCGGCGACATACCAACCGGAAAATGGTTCTGCTGTGCTGCGGTCGTCAATGCCTTCGAGGCATGCGATCAGCCCTTTGCTGTGCGGCTGGCAGCCGCGTAGCGCGTACCGCACCCATTGACCATCGGGCGTTTTTGGTTCGGGAGCCAGCCACCAGTGGGGCATTACCTCCCACAGCTTTGGGTCATCACCGAAAGGTTGGATTTTGAGCCAACCCTTGACGCCGAAAGGAGCTGCGATGCGCCCCAGCACGATCATGGAACTTGTGCCGCCGCTTTAGGCAGCCGCTTGCTGGCCAGCCTTGGCGTTCTGCTTGACTAGGCGGGCGACGGTCGACGACAGGGCCGCACCATTCTGTTCCCAATAGGCGAGCCGCTCAGCATTGATGGAAAGCGCTTGCCCCGCGGCGGAAGCGATTGGGTTATAAAAGCCGACACGTTCGATGAAGCGGCCATCCCGGCGGCTACGCGAATCGGCAACAACGATGTTGTAGAACGGGTGTTTCTTAGCTCCGCCCCGGGCAAGACGAATAACAACCATCTTGAATTACCTCGTGAAATCTCATTGGGAAACGTTAAATTATATGATTTCCACTGTGATAAGGCAAGTAGACCGTACTATTGTTGCCGCGAGCTTTTGATTTGTCCGGCTTTGTACACACGACCTACCTGATCGTCATAGATAGCACTTTGGCGATCTTCCATGACCCACGCAAGCTAACCAGCTATACACTTGAAGGGAACTGATTGCAACGAATTCGAACAGGCGGCTTGAAGCGTCCGTCAGGCTCGCCGCTTTGGGTGGGAACCAGTCCCGGGCTACGCCCTACGTTGCTCCCCGCCCAAATCAAAAAAGCGGACAATTCAGTAGATCGTGTTTGACCGTTGAATGCCCTCATAGCGTCCGTTAAGTATTTGTCGCTAAATCGGGCCCGAACGGTTCCCAATGGGGCAAAGTTACATAGAATACACAGATGCCAAAATCTCTCCCGTGTGCTCATATGATTGACGGGCATCCTATTGATCCCATGCAAAGCGTGTTGTCTTGGCTTGCCAACGAGCCAGGCGATGACCTTGATGCCGAGCTGTCGGAATTGAGCCGCTGTATCGGAAGCCTTGCTTCGGCCACCGAGTCTATACCGGTTTCACAACGCCAGGATATATTGGGCTCACTCTGCCAGCGCGCCAACGATGTTTGCGGGCGCTTCCGCCCCGGTTTCTTGGCGTGCCCGTTGCCAGTTTCCAATGAGTTGTACGCCAAGACGTTTAACCTGATCGAATCCCTCCTTGGCCTTTCCAGCCAGTTGCGTGCACTGTACGACGATATGCGGCATCGCAAGCTCCTGTCCCGGCAGGCTGGGTTGGCCGAATCATGCAACTATGCCTTGGGGGTACTGAGCGAAATTTATCTCCTAAGCGCCCTGCTCGGAGCGGTGGTTCCGTCCGGTTTGTGGCAACGCATCCACGATGTCTGGATTTCTTCCGGTCAGTATGAACTCCTGAAGGACGACACAGCCGAACCGCAGCCATCGAAGGTCAATTTGCTTTACAGGCGCTTGCTGACAATGTCGGTGAGCCAGATGGAAAGCCTAACGTTGCGCGAACAACAATGGTTGTTCGACTATCTGGAAACTGTTGGTGGCGATTTGGTGCTGGCCTGCGTACCTCTCCCGCCCGAGATGTCGAGCCATTGGTTCGACCCGAACCAAGACATGTCTCCCGTAGCCTGCGTGCGGCGCATGCCCGAAAAAGGGGTCGAGGCCGTCTATTTCAGCATGGAGGAAATCGTCCACCGCATCGACGTGCAGATTCTCTGGCTCGAAAAGGGTTTGCTTGACTTAGATGTGGGTGCGCGCAAAAGCGGCGACAGCGAAATTCTTGAAATCGGCTCCGCCATTTTGCCCTTGGGGTTGACCCCAGTTGAAATCCTTTCCTTGTTGCGTAGGCTGCGCGAGCAATGGTCGGCTGTCCCCGAACGTGTCGAAACGCGTACTCGCCAACATTACATGGTGCAAGTTTGCGTCGGCCTGAGAAACGTGTGGGCGATAGGGCGCAATGCCCCAGTTGCGGCAGCCGAATGGACGGTCTACAACGAAAGCCCTGGCGGTTATGCCATTTTGTGCGTTGGGGGCGTACACCGCAGCCTATCGGCAGGGGCAATTGTCGCCTTACGGCGCGAAGCATCGCAGGAATGGACCGTTTGCATGGTTCGCTGGGTGCGAACCGATACCCCACAGCAGGTCGAACTGGGTTTGCAGGCGCTTGGGAATGGCTTTACCCCGGTATTGATTTGCTTTCGTGGCAACGACGTGCTAGCGCCGGCCTTGATGATGGAGCGGGAAAAAGGGGCTCATGGGTATCGCGCCCTCGTGACGGAAGCGGGCACTTATGTGTCGAACCAGTTCGTGATGGTGCACGAGGCTGCCGGGAACCTGTATCTTGCCCAAGGTTCGGCGTTCGGGCTCGACATGCAGACGGCCACTGTCGAGATTTTCCAGTTCGAAGTCGACCCTTATGCCAAGTGATCGTGATTGGGAATCAACTCGGCCAGAGTTTCATTACCGAAGCTCAACCCATCTTCCAACCGATGCACGATGCTGTCGGCGCCTTCCTCCACAACTGCCCCGATGGCACATTTCCATGCCCTCACATCGAGTGCGAAACAGCGGACGATTTCGGCCAATGGGATTTGCGACGGCGCACGGATGAGAACCCAGTCGCCCTCGTCGGTGCGGCTCACCCATCCGGCCTCGGCCAGCTTGCCCAGTACGTTTTCGGTGTGATACTCGGATAGGGGAGCCTGCTCGCGCAATGCCTCAAAACTGGTCGGGTAACCATCGCTTTGGGCGCGAGCTAGTTGCGTCAATATCGTTACTGCCGCCCACGCTTCACAGCCAGGGAAAGGCGCCACGACCCGTCGGCGTTCAGCAAAAGTGGGCAAGGTTGCAGTAATCAGCGCCCCGAGCAGCACTACGATCCAGGACGAATACAGCCAGACGAGAAAAATTGGCAGGGCTGCGAACGTGCCGTACACCAGCGTATACGTGGGAAAACGGGCGATGAAAAGCCCGAAAGCGCGCTGCATCAGGAAAAAAGCAACCGCTGCTACCAACCCCCCCGCCAGCGCATGCGTAAAGCGTACCTTATGGTTTGGTACGGCGTAATACAGGAAAACGAACAGCACGCTCAGCAGAAGCGGTGCCAATAGCCGGGCGGAATACGGGCCAAGCCAACCCATGGTCGGCGACCACTGCATCGAAAGGCTGATCAGATAACCTGTAACGGCAATGCTCCCCCCGAGGATGGGCGGCCCGAGCGTAAGCACGAACCAATAGACAGTGATACGCAACAGCAGCGGGCGCGGCTGGCGCACCCCCCAGATACGGTTGAATACCTCTTCGATGGTTCCCAGCAACATCAGCGAAGTCACCGCCAGCATCGCAATGCCGATCAAGGTCAACTGACGCGCCTTTTCGGAAAACTCCAGCGCATAAGTCGTGATGATGCTGCCCGCCTTATCCGGGAGCATGTTTTCCAGCAAAAAGGTTCTGAGGGATTCTTCAATATCCCCCATTCCAGGCAACTGGCCGAAAGCCAGGAACGTCACGGTAATGAGCGGAACCATGGCGAGCAGGGCAGTATAGGTCAGGCTACCGGCAACCTGAAAGCACTGGGTCGCCAGAAAACGCTCGTGGAGGAGCACGACGAAATCGCGTAGTGAATGATGGATTGTCCGTGCGGGCATGGCCGGACTCCGACTTAGGAATAGAATGTTGCGATTCTATAGGTTCCTTGAATCCCATGCAGGTAAAGGAAATTTTGATTTATTTTGCACAGTGGCCATCTTTGTTCCAGAACCGCCGGAGGTGGCAATGACCCCCTGCGCCTGGAACCGTTTGGAATGTGTAGCCTTACTGGCACTCATCGCGCTTTGTTTGCTCTGGGAAGGTTGGTTTGCTCCATTACATCCAGGCGGATCGTGGCTGATCCTCAAAGGTTTGCCACTCCTTCCCGCTGTGCCTGGGGTTTTGCGTGGACAGCGCTACACCAGCCAATGGCTATCGATGGCCGTGCTGCTGTACTTCC